>NZ_JBJQJO010000002.1:0-410601 GCF_046487395.1 Escherichia sp. WS1450 | reverse complement strand
GCGCGCCAAAAACGTTTACGGCCACATCATTCACTGGTTGGAGCATAACGGTGACCCGACCGCGCTGCAGTTTGCCTGGGATATTCTTGTGATGGGCGGTCGCACCGATACGGACAAACCGGAAACCAAAGGCAGCATGAAGGGGGCGGAATTCGGCAGCGCCGATGGCCTGAGCTTCGATCACCGCGGCGTGCTATGGATCCAGACCGACGTGTCGTCATCAACCATCAATAGTAAAGATTACAAAGGCATGGGCAACAACCAGATGGTGGCGACGATCCCCGGTACCAATGAGTTCCGCCGCTTCCTGACCGGCCCGCGCGGCTGCGAAATCACCGGCATCGCGTTCACTCCGGATAACCGGACGCTGTTTATTAACATCCAGCACCCTGGCGAGCCAAGCGAAGGGCTTAGCGATCCGCAGCATCCGACGGCAGTATCAAGCTGGCCTGACGGCGATAAGGCTGGTCGTCCGCGCTCCTCAACTGTCGTTATCGTAAAAGCCGACGGCGGCATAATCGGCACCTGATTCTGTTTATCCGTCATTAAAAACGCAGGCGCGGTTAGCCTGTGTTTTTATGGTAAAGTCCTGTCAGTCCGCGCGCTGGCTTCCTTCAACGCTTTGTCGTAATTTTTGTCAGTCTGCTCGTAGTCTGGAATGCCCGGAATTCCTCAACGCTATGCCACTGTTCAGGCGCGGTGTGATGAGAGGGGCGTCGCTGGGTTATGCCTTTCCGGGCACGATTCTGGCGATTGGTTTTCTGACTCCCTAAATGACCGCTGGCTGGCGGAACTACTGGATTACAGGGGGTTACCTTTAATGTCTGTCGGTGTCCTGTTGGTGATTTGCTGTACGATGCGATTTCAGGCAATAGCCATCGGCGCACTTGATGTCCGGCTGGGACGTATACCAGCGTCACTGGAACAAGCCTCACGTCTGCTGGGAGAAAATGGTACAGGAACTTTTGTTCGGGTTCACTTTCCTGTGTTGCTCTGGTGAGCAGTGCCCTGCTGGTTTTCACTGATGCGATGAAAGAACTGCCAGTAACACTTCTTTATTCCGAATCGCTCTTCCGGACGATTAAGTATTGTTCATGGTGGCCGGAGAATGGTTTTCGAACCATAGATGAAGCCAGAAGTTGGTTAAGCAAGTTCACGTAATGGTACAACCTGGAACACAAGCACAGCGGTATTAAGTATGTTACTCCGGATGAACGCCATCGCGGAATTGATGCACAAATACTGGAAGCCAGAAAAAAAGTTTATCGCGAAGCTCGCAAGCGTCATCCTGAGCGCTGGAGCAAACAGTTGCGTGACTGGGAACTCATTCAGGCAGTTTATCTGAATCCAGAAAAAGAAGCGGCATAACGTAATTTTATTACATCAGGCGACAACTACCTTGAAAAACGCCGGAAATAACTGACTCTTTACCCGCAGCCATGCAGTGGGCTTTTTTATATCCCCCCTTCACAAACTCTGCTCACTGGTTATACCGGTTCACCTTTCCGGCTTGTAACCGCATGCACTCTGGACTGCCAGTCAGCTCATGTATGTCTCTTCCTTAATTGTGTTCATGAACAGGTGACACCTTATCTCCTGACAGAATAAACAAATTTTATTAATTCTGCTCTTCGCCAGCCCACTGCTACCATCTGTCGCGACGGGGCATGGCTGCCTGCATGGCATGCATTTGTTGTGTCTGTGCTGACTGAATACGATAAAAATTTCTGGTTAATGACGATCGATATCATCGATCGATTCGATCGATTTTATTCGATTGAGGCTATAGCATGGCGGGTTTTAAAATGCACTGAGTACTGCTTGCAGCAACGGAGCAATAACGGAGATAATTGAAATGAAAAAGGTTTTTGCTGTTTCAGTGGTGGCCGCAGCCTGTGTATTTGCAGCAAATGCAGGTGCTGAGGAAGGTAAAAGCGGTTTTTATCTGACCGGTAAAGCCGGTACCTCTGTGGTGTCACTTTCAGACCAGCGTTTCCTGTCAGGAGATGAGGAAGAAACGTCAAAGTATAAAGGCGGCGATGACCATGATACGGTATTCAGTGGTGGTATCGCGGCTGGTTATGATTTTTATCCGCAGTTCAGTATTCCGGTTCGTACAGAACTGGAGTTTTACGCTCGTGGAAAAGCTGATTCGAAGTATAACGTAGATAAAGACAGTTGGTCAGGTGGTTACTGGCGTGATGACCTGAAGAATGAGGTGTCAGTCAACACACTAATGCTGAATGCGTACTATGACTTCCGGAATGACAGCGCATTCACACCTTGGATATCTGCAGGGATTGGCTACGCCAGAATTCACCAGAAAACAACCGGTATCAGTACCTGGGATTATGAGTACGGAAGCAGTGGTCGCGAATCGTTGTCACGTTCAGGCTCTGCTGACAACTTCGCATGGAACCTTGGCGCGGGTGTCCGCTATGACGTAACCCCGGATATCGCTCTGGACCTCAGCTATCGCTATCTTGATGCAGGTGACAGCAGTGTGAGTTACAAGGACGAGTGGGGCGATAAATATAAGTCAGAAGTTGATGTTAAAAGTCATGACATCATGCTTGGTGTGACTTATAACTTCTGACAACACTGTTCCCGAGAGATAATCACGAATATTCTGTAATTAATATAATTGTATATCTTCTGCAATTAAACAGAAACACCCTGCAGTCTATTGCTGCAGGGTTGTCTGTTATCTGTTTTACAGATAATTTCTGATTTTTATTATCCTGTTCTCTTCATAATAATGTTGTCGATATACTCCGATGAATATCAGAAAACTGTTTTGTCCGGGCGACACACCCCGGATTTTATTGTTTTTATTCTTTTTTGTTATTTCTGTGATAACCACAATTGCATGCGGATACACTGAGAAGAATGCCACAGGAAATGTGCTGCTTCTGTTTCTCCTTCTGCTCCTTGCACACAGAAATACCCTCACATCCATTACAACGCTGTTATTTCTGTTCTGTTGTGCACTGTATGCGCCTGCGGGTATGACGTACGGTAAAATCAACAACAGTTTTATTGTCGCGTTGCTGCAGACCACGGCTGATGAGGCTGCAGAGTTTACCGGGATGATTCCTGTTTATCATTTTCTGGTCAGTGCCGCGATTCTGGTATTCATGGTGATTTTCTGGCGGACACACCACCGCGGTCACCGTAACTGGCTGGCACTGCTGCTGTTCGTATTATGCTCTGTAAACAGCTGGCCGTTGCGGATGGTTAAAGGAATTGTTGTGGGAACAACTGACACATTGCGTGAAATGCAGCGTTATAAACAACTGAGTCAGCACGGGGCTGACAACTGGAAAATCCTGCCGGGAACACCGTTGTATGACACGATTGTTATCGTTACTGGTGAGAGTGTGCGCAGGGATTATATGTCGGTATATGGCTATCCCGTGCCAACCACACCATGGCTGAATACGGCTCCCGGTTTATTTATTGACGGCTATACATCGGCAGCAGCCAGTACCGTACCTTCCCTGAGCCGGACACTGATTTATGACTATGAGCAGAACCCTGACTCCGGCAACAACGTGGTGGCGCTGGCAGCAAAAGCAGGATACAGCACATGGTGGATATCCAATCAGGGAAAACTGGGGGAGCATGATACACGCATCTCTGTTATTGCTTCTGATGCGGAGCATACCGTTTTCCTCAAGAAAGGCAGCTTTGCTTCCCGTAAAACGGATGACATGTTGTTGTTACAGGAAACAGAACGTGCACTGGCGGATAAATCCTCTCCGAAGGTGATATTCCTGCACATGATTGGCTCTCATCCGAATCCGTGTGACCGACTTAACTCCTGGCCGAATCATTACCTGGAGCAGTATCCCCGAAAGATTGCCTGTTACCTCGCCAGCATCAGTAAACTGGATAACTTTCTCGGTCAGCTTGATGGTATCCTTCGCCGGCACTCCCGTCATTTTGCCATGCTTTACTTTTCTGACCATGGTCTGTCGGTCAGCGACAGTGCTAATCCTGTTCATCATGATGGCCATATACAAGGAGGCTACAGCGTTCCCCTGATTATTACCGCCAGTGACATCACGTCTCATCAGTCCGTCAGCAGAAAAATCAGTGCCCGTCATTTCGCAGGTATTTTTCAGTGGCTGACCGGCATTCGTACTGAAAATATACCGCCATTCAATCCGCTGACAGACGAAGATAATGAACCCGTTATTGTTTTTAACGGAGACAGGAATGTACCGGCAGACAGTCTGAAACCACAGCCTCTGATTCTTCCGGACAGAAGATAATCATGTCGGTATGAATGTTATAATTAAGGACTGTGCAATAATAGCCATTCCATTCAGCCATCTTACGCTCGAAAACGATCGGTAAGATGGCTACTCACCATTCCTGCTCTAAACCTGCCGCCTCTCAAGACTATTATAAATAGCCTCAATCTCACCCTTCAGGTTATCACCGCAATAAACCATTGATGTATCGTATCGTTCATATCGCGCTTCCCGTGTCGCACTAAACCAGTTGAACGATCCCACGCACAGCAAACCATCATCACCAATAACAATTTTGCTATGAACACGGTTTACCAGCTTTGTAGCAATACCCAGCGCATTCAGTTTCTCCAGCGCCGCTTTAAAGTTCTGCTGCTTCTCTTTTCGCTTCTCAAAATCATTATGTTCAGTGTTGTAGCTTCTGTCAGTGACTATCGTGACGTTAATTCCACGTGAACACGCCGCAATCATGGAATCAAGAAAACCGGTTTGCTCCAGCCTTTGCCAGGTCAGCCATGGAGAAACTATCGTGATGTGTTTACTGGTATTTTCAAATGTCTGATTCAGGAAATTATCATGTTGCTCCACACCATGAAGTGTGTAGATTTTGGTCCCGGCGGTTTTTAAATCCTTACGCTCTTTATAATCAAAAGAGAGCGCATTCTTCTCTGACTCAAAGAGGTATTTTGCCAGTAATCCCCGTGGCGATGAGGCTGGCTGGACCTCAAACAGGTCCATATCGCCGAAGACCAGAAAACTGTCCTTCGCACGGGAGACTGCAACATTCAGCATGCTGTTATCGCTATCAATAAACCCGCCGTCTTCATGTTTTGAATAGACTGGCGAGAATATCACAATCGCTCTTTCCGCTCCCTGAAGAGAGTGCACGGTGCCCACTGTGAGCGACTTTTCATTCGTGCCTGTACTGATACCTTGTTTGCCCAGCACCTGTTTGATAGTGGATACCTGAGCGCTAAAAGGCGTCACAATACCGACAACTTCATGAAGCGATTTACCGTAATGCGCTTCAATATTTTGCTGGTTCTCTGCCAACCAGACCGCTATCGTTTCAGCCTCAAGCAAATTATATCGACTTCCACTACTTGCCAGCTCTCCTTTACCATCAATATGGAGATACCCCATTGCGGGCATTAAATTGCTCTCTTCACGCCCTCTTTTAGGCAACAACTTACCGTGATAGCAGAGCGTATTACAGTATCCAATAATATTGTCGTAGCACCGGCGGTGTTCATATAGGTACATACCACGAGCCAGTTCGGGATCATATTGATAGCGCGAAGCAAACTGCGCTATTTTCATAACGCTGCCAGATGCGGCACTTTTACCAAGGTCTGCGATTGCCGTATATTTCTCGGTAATCTCTTCTTGCGTACTGCCAGACAGAATTTTTTCCGCCAGCATGTTACCGATATCAATCGCAGGAGCAATACTCCATATTGGCGGGATCTGCTCCGTATCGCCAATCACTAATGCCTTCTTAGCTAATGCAAACGAGGCAGCAGCCACTTCAGGAAGCACCTGCCCGGCTTCATCGACAATGAGTAAATCGGCAAAATCATACAAATAACTTTTCTCGAATTTACGCTGTCCTTTGTGCTCACTTATCTGCATATTGCCGGGCAGCATATAGCATGTCATCACCACACATGGAGTGAGTTTCATTCGACGTTGCCAACGGGCGGTTACCCCTTTAGCGCCTTTTTTCTTCTTCTCTTCCTGCAGATCATCAATGCTGGCCATATCCATCAGCCAACGACCTTCCCAGTAGTGAGTCGTCAGTAAAAATGCAGGGAAGCGAATCTGCGTATCAGCCAGTTCATCGGCCTGTGAGAAGCTCAGTTCCTCGTCGCCCTCATACCCTAAATCAAGAGCCAGTCTCTGCCACTCCTGAACCGCCTGCTGTTCTTTAAGAATGATTTCATGGGCGGAGTCAATCTGCTGCCGGTATGTTGTTTGCTCGCGCTCAGCGGAATTGAGCAGCCCATCAATATTACGTTCGATAGTTTCAGGATCAGACCATTGATTTCCTGCAATCAGCGCACCTAATTTATCTTCGAGAAACAGCTGTATTTGGTACTGTCGCTTACTGCGAACCGCCGGAAGCCAGGAAAATAATGAATAGATCAGTGATTCACCGGCGCGATATTTTTTCCATTCCGTTTTAGCACTCTTCAGTAGAGTGATTTTTTGTTCTTGTCCGGAAAGTAATTTATTTAAATTATTGAGATATTGCTCAATATCATTAGCAATAAGCTCACGCGCAGCCCGAATCTGGCTTAACTTTTGCCATGTTGCGTTCAGTCTTATCAGTTGCTCGGATTTTGCTGCCAACTGACCATGCAGGAGTTCAATGACCTTTTCAGGGGATGAACACTCTTTTTCAGGAAAGGCTGCCTTAGCCTTTTCCAGATAAAACAGCAGTGCATCTTCTACATACTCTTTTGACTCAACCTGGTTGAAGAAATCTTCAGTTTGATATTTTTTGGCTGCTTCAGCTTTACGGCTGCCTGAGGGAAAATAAGCGCCGAAGCTTTTCAGCTCTGGCAACCATCGCCCGGCCATCGCACCTGAACCTTGCGAAAAGTCTTTCCCGAATGCCTCAATAATGTTCGTTACAGCCTGGTTATTCGTTGAAGTCGCGATAATAACCGGAGGCTCAGATTTTTCGAGAGCCGCTCTGGCCCACTGCGTGGCGATGATAGAAAGCACCAGCGTGGTTTTTCCGGTTCCAGGAGGGCCATTAACAGCAAGGATATCGCCATGTTTAGCATCCAGAAAATGGCTTAAGGCATCGCGCTGAGCCTTTGCCAGCGGAAACTTATCTCCGGAGTGTCCAAGCCTGTCGCTGAATTTTGCTCCAGGGGCCAGCAAAGACTCTGCAGCATGAACCTCTCGCGAGGCGAATCGATTGAAGAGCGGCACATCCTTATTGCAAACAAGCAGGTGATCATAAAGAGAAAGGATATGGAAACTGGCACCGCCAGATTGCGCCGTTTTAACAATATAACCGTGCTCAGCGAGTTCATATTGCTCAGGATTTTTAATCCAGTCGCCGGCAACGTTCTTCAGCAGCCTCTCTGAATCATCCAGATATTGACGCCACTCCTGCTGCAAGGCTGCATATCGTTCTTCCCGTTCTTCATCCGTTTCGGCAGTCTTATCAACGCTGTCATCAAAGTTGATAGAGAACGTGGTATGGGTCGTCTTGTATTTGTCATACTGCCCAATCTCACCAATCGAAAATGCTCCTTTTGGCAAAGGTTCAAGCAGGTCTCTGGGAATGGAGGTCGCTGGCGTCGGATATAAAAAACCCTCACGGCTTAGCAAGGCTGGCGTCACTATCGGGGTAACAATATCAGGCGCACCTGCAGAACGGTCCTTACCATGCTGCAGTAACCGGAAATAAACTTTTGGGCGCAAGATGACATCGACCGTTTCGACATCGTCTTTTTCTCCCTTAAAAAATTTACTGACAATCGCTTCGTCAAGACGTCCCGCCGCTATCCCATGCCAATGAGTGAAATTTTTGGCGTCTTTCCGTTCAAAACTGCCCTTTCCTGACTCAGCGTCCGCAAGCGAGTTGCGCCAGTATGAGGCAAACCCTAAAGCATTTTCATCCATTACCAGTCCTATGACTCAATGAAATCCATTGATTTATCGAATATAAAACCACCATATGGACAACTATTGTCCATATTGAAAAAGTTGGATGCAATGTTTTGTTTATAATTCGGTATCAAATGTACTGGTTGTACAAGGTTCAGAACGCAAGCACATTCAACAGTACGTCAGGACTATTGATTTCATAACAGTGAATACATTTTTTACCGTTTATAATGACTGCCTGCGTTGGACAAGGATACCAGAACAGCCGAAAACACCGGGGGTTATTACCTGCTCTCATGGAAACCAGATATTCCTGGTGCTAATCACAGTCATAAATAGCCTGAAGAACATGACGAAGGGACTTTAATGGAAGCCGGAGTAACTTGCCAGAACATCAATCTTCGTCATCATTTACAAAGAAAAATAATCAGTTAAAGCAGTCCGGGCAATCAGCCCGGACTGCTTACTATTTTAATGGATTGTTAATCTTTGCATATTCAAACGGGCTGATACCCTTATCTCTGTTCGCATCCAGAAAATCTGCCCACCACTGTAGCATCAGTCGACGTTCTTCCAGATGTTCTGCTTTATGGATATACGCAGCACGTACACCATTACGCTCCTGATGGCTCATCTGACGTTCCACAGCATCGCGGGACCACAAACCTGATTCAATCAATGCACTGCACGCCATCGCCCGGAATCCATGGCCACAGACTTCCTTGGTTGTGTCATACCCCATCACTCTGAGGGCCTTATTTACGGTATTTTCACTGATTGGTTTACGCGGGTCATGTGCTCCCGTAAAGATCAGACCATTTTCACCAGCCCATGTCTGAAGTTCTGTCAGTATGGCTACAGCCTGTTTGCTGAGTGGCACAAGATGTGGTGTTCGCATCTTGGAGCCCCGGTGTGAGAATTTTACCCCTGGCAGAGGTTTGCGTTCGGCTGGAATAGTCCACATTGAATTGTCAATATCAATTTCAGCCCAGCGGGCATATCTGAGTTCACTGGAGCGAATAAAAACCAGTAAATTCAGCATAACAGCAAGCCGGGTGACAGGCTGACCTTTATAACTGTTAATACGCGACAGAAGTTCAGGCAGACGTGAAAGATCAAGAGCGGGGCGATGCTGTCGTTTTACAGAGGTCAATGCGCCAGCCATATCCAGAGCAGGATTATATCTGATGATGCCAGACTGTACGGCATAACGCATTACAGCAGATATTCTTTGCTGCAGACGACTGGCGATTTCATAAATTTGTTTAGCTTCTGCAGCACGAACAGGGATAAGCAGGTCCGGGGTATTGAGTGTTGTGATGTTCCGGTTGCCGATAAAGGGGAAAACGTGTGTTTCGAGGCTTTTGAGTACCTTATCGCTGTGTGATTGTGCCCATTGTTTATTACTGGCATGCCAGCGTCGTGCAATATGTTCAAAAGAGAGTTGTAAATCAGGGACTACTTTTTTAGCTCTTTTCTGTTCGCAAGGGTCAATCCCCTCCGAAATCAGTTTTCGGGCCTCATCCCGTTTTGTACGAGCTTCGGAGAGAGAAACCTCCGGGTATACACCAAGTGCCAGAGTTTTCTCCTTACCCAGAATGCGATAACGGAGACGCCAGTAACGGGAACCATTAGGATGTACCAGCAGGAACATGCCAGCCCCGTCAGTGAGTTTATAAGCCTTGTCAGTGTGCTTTGCAGCCCGGATTTTTGCGTCAGTCAGTGCCATAGTTCAGCCTTCTGAATGCGTTAAAGAGGGTACAAATTCTGTCGAACTGGGGTATACCCGCAATTATACCCACACAATGGGGTTGATGTGGGGGGAGTCTGGTTGAGTTCGGTAGAATTGATTTGGCGGCAGGACGCTTAAATCGTGGCGTCCTGAAACGAAAAACGGACCTCCGTGGAGGTCCGTTTATATGAATTTGGTGCCCGGACTCGGAATCGAACCAAGGACACGGGGATTTTCAATCCCCTGCTCTACCGACTGAGCTATCCGGGCAACGGGGCGCATTAAACCTGATTCGCCTCGTCTCGTCAATCAAATTTCTTCAATTTACTGCAGACTGCACAATCTATCATCACTTTGCCGCTAATGCACGCATTGTCAGGCAAACCAGGCGGTCCAGGCGGCGGAAAGCGGCATTGCCAGAAGGAGTGCTGGAAGCATGTTGACCACCGGGAACATTTTAATGCCACAGATGCGTAATCCGGTTGCCAGCAGCAATAAACCGCCTACGGCGCTGAAGTCTGCCATCATCGACGGTGTGGTCAGCGGTAATATCAGCGCGGCAGCCCACGCCAGCGTTAACTGGATGATCAGTAATGGGATACTAATTACCGACACCGCAATACCCAACGAGCAGGCGAAGATCATCGCCGTAAAGAAATCGAGAAATGACTTGGCGATTAAAATACTCGGATCGCCGGTCATCCCTTCGTTCATCGCCCCGAAGATCCCGGTGCCGCTGGCGCAAAACAGGACAATAATCGCGACATAATTCTGAATAAAAGATTCATGCGCTGGCTTCTTACGTGAGTGGCGAAACAGATTTTGTGCTTTGGTGACCGCGGTATTGACGCCTTTTTCCAGCAGACAAATTTCGCCGATTAATGCACCGAGTAAGGTTGCTAACACCATCGCCGGAAGGTTGGCGCATTTCACCACCAGTAAAATACCAATCCCCAGCGATGCCAGACCAAAAATTGATGTCATGGAGACGCGGATACGTTCCGGTAAGCGTTGGCTAAGGAGTGCACCGAGAACGCCACCCAGTAATACTGCACTTGCGTTGATAAAAGGACCGATGACCACAAGAGTTCCTGTTAGCTGCATTGTCTGATTTTCTTATTATGAACGTTTGGCTCCTTCGATGGCTTGTTTGTTCGCAAAGTCCTGGCTTGCACGCTCTGCTGAAAGGTGCCATGATTGCGCGAATTTTCTCCTCTCTGTACGGAGTTTGCCCGATGCACGCCATCTCCTTACATTCTCTCGCTTATCGCCGTTTCGCGCGAAACTCCTCGCCTTTTCTGCTCATGCGGTGAAGTTAACGCACGCTCACTGCAGGACAACAGTAAAATCAGAGCGTTTCTGCTTTTACTGATGTCTGGCGGTCGGAGCTGGTGACCAGTTTGACCCATATCTCGTGGGGCAGGGTTTTTCACCTTGTCCGGTATTCTTACTTCCCCGAAACGGGTTTTGCGCTTATGAAATCAATGAATATTGCCGCCAGTAGTGAACTGGTATCCCGACTTTCTACTCATCGCCGCGTGGTGGCGTTGAGAGATACTGATTTTACGGACGTCGCGGCAGTCGTCATTACCGCTGCGGATAGCCGCAGTGGCATTCTTGCGTTGCTTAAGCGCACCGGTTTTCATCTACCGGTGTTTTTGTATTCCGAACATGTTGTTGAATTACCTGCGGGCGTTACGGCGGTAATCAACGGCAACGAGCAGCAGTGGCTGGAGCTGGAATCCGCAGCCTGTCAGTATGAAGAGAATTTGCTGCCACCGTTTTATGACACGCTGACGCAGTACGTTGAGATGGGCAACAGCACTTTTGCTTGCCCTGGACATCAACATGGTGCGTTCTTTAAAAAGCATCCTGCCGGACGCCATTTTTACGATTTCTTTGGTGAGAACATCTTTCGCGCCGATATGTGTAACGCTGACGTAAAATTGGGCGATCTGCTTATTCATGAAGGATCGGCGAAAGATGCGCAGAAATTCGCAGCCAAAGTCTTTCATGCCGATAAAACCTATTTTGTCCTGAACGGCACATCGGCAGCGAATAAAGTGGTGACGAATGCGCTGTTAACGCGTGGCGATCTGGTGCTCTTCGACCGTAACAACCATAAGTCGAATCATCACGGTGCGCTGATTCAGGCGGGGGCGACGCCGGTTTATCTGGAAGCTTCACGTAACCCGTTTGGTTTCATTGGCGGTATTGATGCGCACTGTTTTAATGAAGAGTATCTGCGCCAGCAAATTCGCGACGTTGCGCCAGAAAAAGCTGAGTTGCCGCGCCCGTTTCGCCTGGCGATTATTCAGCTGGGAACCTATGACGGCACTGTCTATAACGCCCGCCAGGTGATCGATACCGTTGGGCATCTGTGTGATTACATTCTGTTTGATTCCGCGTGGGTCGGTTACGAACAATTTATACCGATGATGGCGGATAGCTCGCCGCTGCTGTTAGAACTTAACGAAAACGATCCGGGGATTTTTGTGACCCAGTCGGTGCACAAACAGCAGGCGGGATTCTCACAGACGTCGCAGATCCATAAAAAAGATAACCATATCCGCGGACAGGCGCGTTTTTGCCCGCATAAGCGGTTGAATAATGCCTTTATGCTCCATGCTTCTACCAGCCCGTTCTATCCGCTGTTTGCTGCACTGGACGTTAACGCCAAAATTCATGAAGGGGAGAGTGGGCGTCGGCTGTGGGCGGAGTGCGTTGAGATAGGGATTGAAGCGCGCAAGGCTATTCTTGCGCACTGTAAGCTGTTCCGCCCGTTTATCCCGCCCGTTGTTGATGGCAAATTGTGGCAGGATTATCCGACGTCAGTGTTAGCCAGCGACCGCCGTTTTTTCAGTTTTGAGCCGGGGGCGAAGTGGCACGGCTTTGAAGGATATGCCGCGGATCAGTATTTTGTTGATCCGTGCAAGCTGTTACTCACTACACCCGGTATTAATGCCGAAACTGGCGAATATAGCGACTTTGGCGTTCCGGCGACGATTCTGGCGCACTATCTGCGTGAGAACGGCATTGTGCCGGAGAAGTGCGATCTCAATTCCATTCTGTTCTTATTAACGCCGGCGGAAAGCCACGAGAAGCTGGCACAACTGGTGGCGATGCTGGCGCAATTTGAACAGCATATTGAGGATGACTCACCGCTGGCTGAGGTGTTGCCGAGCGTTTATAACAAATATCCGGTGCGCTATCGCGACTACACCCTGCGCCAGTTGTGTCAGGAGATGCACGATCTGTATGTCAGTTTCGACGTCAAAGACCTACAAAAAGCGATGTTCCGCCAGCAGAGTTTCCCGTCAGTGGTGATGAACCCCCAGGATGCGCATAGCGCTTATATTCGCGGTGAAGTGGAGTTGGTGCGGATTCGTGATGCCGAAGGGCGAATTGCGGCAGAAGGGGCGTTGCCTTATCCACCAGGCGTGCTTTGCGTGGTACCCGGAGAAGTCTGGGGTGGGGCGGTTCAACGTTATTTCCTTGCGCTGGAAGAAGGGGTGAATTTGTTGCCGGGATTTTCGCCGGAGCTGCAAGGTGTCTATAGCGAAACCGATGCAGATGGCATGAAACGATTGTACGGTTATGTGTTGAAGTAAGAAAAAAACGGGTCACCTTCTGGCGACCCGTTTTTCTTTGCGTAATTAGTGGCTCATCGTCTGTGTGCCTGTCGGGACACGAACGTGTTTATATTTGAACATCGCCATGAACGCGAAGGCCAGAACCACGGAGTAACCAGCGAAAATCAACCATACGGTCTGCCAGTCGGTAATGCCGTTTTGGGTGTACATCTCAACAACTTTACCGCTCACGATGCCGCCAAGGATACAGCCGAAGCCGTTAGTCATCATCAGGAACATCCCCTGCGCACTGGCGCGAATTGCCGGGCTAACTTCTTTTTCGACAAACACCGAACCAGAGATGTTGAAGAAGTCGAATGCGCAACCGTAAACGATCATCGACAGTACCAGCAGCACGGTACCGAACGGAGTCGGGTCGCCGTAAGCAAACAGCGCAAAACGCAGGATCCACGCCACAATACTGATCATCATTACGTTCTTAATACCGTAGCGGCTTAAGAAGAACGGGATAGTCAGAATGAACAGGGTTTCAGAGATCTGCGAAATCGACATGATGATTGACGCATGCTGCACAATAAAGCTGCTGGCAAACATCGGATCTTTGTCGAAGCTGTGCAGGAAGGTATTACCGAACATGTTGGTAATCTGCAGTTCCGCGCCCAGCAGCATTGAGAAGATGAAGAAGATTGCCATACGCTTGTTTTTAAACAGCGCGAATGCATCGAGGCCCAGCAGGGTTGTCCAGCTCTGATTCGCTTGCTGTTTAGCAACCGGAATATGCGGCAGAGTCAAGGTAAACAGAACCAGAATGGCGGAAAGTGCTGCGCCAATATACAGCTGCATGTGGCTTAATTCGAAGCCAGACAGGCTCACCACCCACATTGCCATGATAAAGCCGATGGTGCCCCAGATACGGATTGGCGGGAAGTCAGTAACGATATCCATCCCGGCATTTTGCAGGCGATAGTAAGAGATGGTGTTGATTAACCCAAGCGTTGGCATATAAGCAAACGAGTTAATCAATATCACAAGGAACATCGCCTCCGGCGTCGTGACCTGTGCCGCCATGAACAGCGTGATAGCGCCAATGGTGTGGCAAATGGCATATACCCATTTCGCACTTAACCATTTGTCGGCCACAATCCCCAGCAGCGCAGGCATAAAGACCGCGGCGATACCCAGTGAACTATAAACTGCGCCAATAGAAGCACCGTCAAACTTCAGGGTAACAAACATATAGGAGCCGAGGGTCGTCAGCCAACTTCCCCACAGACAGAACTGCAGAAAAGAGAGGATTTTCAGCTGCAGCTTAAGATTCATGTTAATTTCCTCACATCGTGATGCGGATGAGTGTTTGAAAAAGCACATTTGACCGTGCGAGATGATGGGATTCTATCAACTTCGCGGACTGTTTTTTTGTTACCTGCGGCAAATAATTGCAAACATTCCCAATTTGCAAAACGAAATTGTGATGCGGATAACATTTTTGCCCCTGAGCATCGTCAGGGGCGGTTAGTGGAATTATCGGCGGCGGTAGGATTTTTGCGCGGTATTCACTTTATAAAGATAACGGCGAGATTCCGCAGAAGGATGGCGGGTCGTCAGCGTCTGATAAACATCGCCCGGCGTCATGGTGTTAATAATATTGGCAGCCTGAATCTTGTCATTCGAAAAGACTCGCAGCACGCTGCCTGCGCCGCCGTTATAGGCGGTGATGACGGCATAACGCCGCGATGTTGGGTTATCAATTCCGCCGAGATAAACGTTGTTCAGCATCGCGAGATACGCGGTGCCAGTATCAATATTGCTGGCAGGATCAAACAAGAAACTGCGGCTCGGCGTGCCGGATTTCCCCTGCGAACGGAACACATCTTTCCCGGCAGTATGTTGTACCACCTGCATTAACCCCAGCGCATCGGAACGGCTGACCGCATACGGGTTAAAGGAAGATTCAGTCTGCATAATTGCCAGAATCAGCGACTCATCAATGCCATATTTCCGTGACGCCTGGCGGACCATGCCGAGATATTTGTGCGCACGTTTATCAAGGTGGTTCGGCACCATGTTAATGGTGATGCTATAGATGATTCGTAGCCCGTTGCTACGGCTTTTTAGACGGTTTTTCAGCAGATAATCCGCGAAGTTGCTCGCGCGACCTTCCCAGCGAATCGGCTGCCCGGTGTTGTCCACCACCTGACCGTAAAGGAAAGGTTCTTTCGAAATCGTAATATCATCAACATCGGAATAGAGATCGACCGAACCCGGATCGTCACCCATCAGCAACGTTTTGATAATTGCCCGGCGCAGGTGCGCGGCAGGTTCTGTCCCGGCGATGGTTTCGATAGTGATCGTACCGTCATCGAAGTTGATGTGGCTGCGGGTCTGATATTGATCGGTGTATTTCACGTAGTCCTTAGGACCGGCGATCACCACCTCTTTGAAGCCCCAGATGTTCTCAATATTGTGGGCAAATTGCCCCATCAGAATATCAAAACCGTTGGTATCTTTGACCCAGGCTTCGTTATAGGTATCGCCTTTTTTGGTCGTCGAACAGGAGATGAGCAACGGCGCAATCAAAGCCAGCGCGAGATATTTTTTCATCATTCCGGGTGCGTGTTGTGTTTGTTTTTATGCAAGTTGCCGGAGGCGTGCTCCGGCACTGTTTTTATTTTTTATCTTCCGGCGTATAGCCCTCGATATGCACCTCTTTACCCTCGAACAGGAAGTTGACCATCTCCTGTTCCAGCAGCTTGCGGTGCTCGGCATTCATCATGTTGAGTTTCTTTTCATTAATCAGCATGGTCTGTTTGTGCTGCCACTGCGCCCAGGCTTCTTTGGAGATCTCGTTATAGATGCGTTTTCCCAGCTCGCCGGGGTACAGCTGAAAATCCTGACCTTCTGCTTCACGTTGCAGGAAAGTACAAAAAATCGTTCTGCTCATAAATCATCCTCTTTATCGACTCACGCGCTAAACCGGCGCGCCAGTGCGTAACTGCTGTAACAAACGCTCCACGGGAGCCGCCAGGCCAACTGACGGCGGTTGCGCTAAGTTATACCAGAGCGCATTGCCTTCATCCATGCAGCCGGTGAATGACGACACGGGAAGCCACATAGGCACAATATCTAAGTGGAAATGGCTGAAGGTATGCCGAAACGCGGTCAGCTGCGTCAGGTTATCGGCAGAAATCTGTCGTTGCGCCAGCCACTGCCGCAAACTTTCTTCATCGGCAAACTGCGGGAAACAGTATAAACCGCCCCACAATCCGCTCGGCGGACGCTGCGCCAGCAATACTTCATCTTCGTGCTGTAACAGCAAAAAGTAGCCGGTGCGCTCTGGCAGCGTCTGTTTCGGTTTTTTGCCCGGATAAAGCGACCAGCTATTGTTGGCGGCGGCAATACATCCGTTTTGTAGCGGACAGAGCGAACATTTCGGCTTAGAGCGCGTACAAATCATCGCGCCCAAATCCATCATCGCCTGATTAAACCGTTCCACGCCAACCGCGGGCGTCACCTGCTCGCTCAAACTCCATAGTTTATTCTCGACCTCTTTTTTCCCAGGCCAGCCGCTTACAGCATAGCAGCGCGCCAGCACCCGTTTGACGTTACCGTCGAGAATCGGAAAGTGCTTACCCAGAGAAAGCGAGAGAATCGCGCCTGCGGTGGAACGCCCGACGCCCGGTAACGCCGCGACTTCTTCAAAGGTTTCAGGGAATTTACCACTGTGTAAGGTGGCCACTTGCTGTGCCGCTTTATGCAGATTGCGCGCGCGGGCGTAATAGCCAAGCCCGGTCCACAAGTGGAGAACTTCGTCGAGCGGCGCATTGGCGAGATCGGTCACCGTCGGGAAGCGCGCCATAAAGCGTTCAAAATAGGGGATAACGGTCGCAACCTGAGTTTGTTGCAACATCACTTCTGAGAGCCATACTTTGTAGGGCGTCTTGTCAATTTGCCAGGGCAGAGTTTTTCGCCCGTATTTATCGTACCAGTCCAGAACCTGGGCTGAAAATTGCGACGCTTGCATGGTCACCGAATTCACTGTTGTTGGGGGCAAGATTGCAGCACAGCGACGGCAGGGTGTAAACCGGAACTTTCCGCAGCCACGGCCTTATCATGCTTGCATCCGGCAACTAACTTTGGATAATGCCCGTTTTCAGAACACTTTCACAAGCGACTAAATCTTTATGAAAAACGACGTCATCTCACCGGAATTTGATGAAAACGGCCGCCCACTGCGCCGTATCCGTAGTTTTGTGCGCCGCCAGGGGCGACTGACCAAAGGCCAGGAACATGCGCTGGAAAACTACTGGCCGGTGATGGGCGTTGAGTTCAGCGAAGATATGCTGGATTTCCCTGCGCTTTTTGGCCGTGAAGCGCCGGTGACGCTTGAGATTGGTTTCGGCATGGGGGCGTCGCTGGTGGCAATGGCTAAAGATCGCCCCGAGCAGGACTTCCTCGGCATTGAAGTGCATTCACCGGGCGTTGGTGCGTGCCTGGCTTCTGCGCATGAAGAGGGCTTAAGCAACCTGCGCGTGATGTGTCACGATGCGGTTGAAGTGCTGCATAAAATGATTCCTGACAATTCATTGCGCATGGTGCAGCTCTTTTTCCCTGACCCGTGGCACAAAGCGCGCCATAATAAACGCCGTATCGTTCAGGTGCCGTTTGCCGAACTGGTAAAAAGCAAACTGCAACTGGGGGGCGTATTCCATATGGCGACCGACTGGGAACCTTATGCGGAACATATGCTTGAAGTGATGTCTTCTATTGACGGTTATAAAAACCTGTCAGAGAGCAATGATTACGTACCGCGTCCGGCATCACGTCCGGTGACGAAATTTGAACAACGTGGTCATCGTCTTGGTCACGGAGTATGGGACTTAATGTTCGAGAGGGTGAAATAATGGCAAAGAACCGTAGCCGTCGTCTGCGTAAAAAAATGCACATCGACGAATTCCAGGAATTAGGATTTTCGGTGGCATGGCGATTCCCGGAAGGTACATCGGAAGAACAGATTGATAAAACCGTTGATGACTTTATTAACGAGGTTATCGAACCGAACAAACTGGCCTTTGACGGCAGCGGTTATCTGGCCTGGGAAGGTCTGATCTGCATGCAGGAAATCGGCAAATGCACCGAAGAACATCAGGCGATTGTGCGTAAGTGGCTGGAAGAGCGCAAACTGGGCGAGGTACGCACCAGCGAACTTTTCGACGTTTGGTGGGACTAAGAAAGCATACGGGCGATGACAAATGCAAAACTGCCTGATGCGCTACGCTTATCAGGCCTGGAAAGATGCACAATCGAGTAGGCCGGATAAGGCGTTTACGCCGCATCCGGCATGGATGACATGTACTTTGTTATCAATCTGGGGCCAGCAAATGCTGGCCTGATTTGTTCTTGAGGGAAGACTATGATGCGCAAAATGCTGCTGGCGGCAGCACTTTCAGTGACGGCAATGACCGCTCACGCCGACTACCAGTGCAGCGTCACGCCGCGTGACGATGTGATTGTCAGCCCGCAAACCGTGCAGGTGAAGGGCGAAAACGGCAATCTGGTGATCACGCCAGACGGCAACGTGATGTATAACGGTAAGCAATATTCCCTGAATGCCGCCCAGCGCGAGCAGGCGAAGGATTATCAGGCTGAACTGCGTAGCACCCTGCCGTGGATTGATGAAGGCGCGAAAAGCCGCGTCGAAAAAGCCCGTATTGCGCTGGATAAAATTATCGTTCAGGAGATGGGCGAAAGCAGCAAAATGCGCAGCCGTCTGACCAAACTTGATGCGCAGCTGAAAGAGCAGATGAACCGCATTATCGAAACGCGCAGCGATGGCCTGACGTTCCACTATAAAGCCATTGATCAGGTTCGCGCCGAAGGCCAGCAATTAGTGAATCAGGCAATGGGCGGAATTTTACAGGACAGCATTAATGAAATGGGCGCGAAAGCGGTGCTGAAAAGCGGCGGTAATCCATTACAGAATGTGCTGGGAAGCCTGGGCGGTCTGCAATCCTCAATCCAAACCGAATGGAAAAAGCAGGAAAAAGATTTCCAACAGTTTGGCAAAGATGTTTGTAGCCGCGTTGTGACTCTGGAAGATAGTCGCAAAGCCCTGGTCGGGAATTTAAAATAATCCTCTATTTTAAGACGGCATAATACTTTTTTATGCCGTTTAATTCTTCGTTTTGTTACCTGCCTCTAACTTTGTAGATCTCCAAAATATATTCACGTTGTAAATTGTTTAACGTCAAATTTCCCATACAAAGCTAAGGGATAATGCGTAGCGTTCACGTAACTGGAGGAATGAAATGGAGTTTTTCAAAAAGACGGCACTTGCCGCACTGGTTATGGGTTTTAGTGGTGCAGCATTGGCATTACCCAATATCACCATTTTAGCAACCGGCGGGACCATTGCCGGTGGTGGTGACTCCGCAACCAAATCTAACTACACAGCGGGTAAAGTTGGCGTAGAAAATCTGGTTAATGCGGTGCCGCAACTGAAGGACATTGCGAACGTTAAAGGCGAGCAGGTAGTGAATATCGGCTCCCAGGACATGAACGATAATGTCTGGCTGACACTGGCGAAAAAAATTAACACCGACTGCGATAAAACCGACGGCTTCGTCATTACCCACGGTACCGACACGATGGAAGAAACCGCTTACTTCCTCGACCTGACGGTGAAATGCGACAAACCGGTGGTGATGGTCGGCGCAATGCGCCCGTCCACGTCCATGAGCGCAGACGGTCCATTCAACCTGTATAACGCGGTAGTGACCGCAGCTGATAAAGCCTCCGCTAATCGTGGCGTGCTGGTGGTAATGAACGACACCGTACTGGACGGTCGCGATGTCACCAAAACCAATACCACCGACGTAGCGACCTTCAAGTCTGTTAACTACGGTCCTCTGGGATACATTCACAACGGTAAGATTGACTACCAACGTACCCCGGCACGTAAGCACACCAGCGATACGCCGTTCGATATCTCTAAGCTGAATGAGCTGCCGAAAGTCGGCATCGTTTATAACTACGCTAACGCATCCGATCTTCCGGCTAAAGCACTGGTAGATGCGGGCTATGATGGCATCGTTAGCGCTGGTGTGGGTAATGGTAACCTGTATAAATCCGTGTTCGACACCCTTGCAACCGCCGCGAAAAACGGCACTGCAGTAGTGCGTTCTTCCCGCGTACCGACGGGCGCTACCACTCAGGATGCCGAAGTGGATGATGCGAAATACGGCTTCGTCGCCTCTGGCACGCTGAACCCGCAAAAAGCGCGCGTTCTGCTGCAACTGGCTCTGACGCAAACCAAAGATCCGCAGCAAATCCAGCAGATCTTCAATCAGTACTAATCACCTCGCCCCGGTAACGTGCCGGGGCTTTTTCACTTCAGACTTACGTCCATTGCCAATTTTCATTACCCTAATGATAATCACCGCAGTAAATTATTCCGCTAGAGGGTTTTCGGGTGAAAAAGCAATGGATTGTTGGCACGGCGCTGCTTATGTTGATGACTGGTAATGTCTGGGCAGATGGCGAACCGCCAACTGAAAATATCTTAAAAGATCAATTCAAAAAGCAGTATCACGGCATTCTCAAGCTTGATGCCATCACCTTAAAAAATCTTGATGCTAAGGGTAATCAGGCCACCTGGTCAGCGGAAGGCGATGTCTCTTCCAGTGACGATCTCTATACCTGGGTCGGTCAGTTGGCAGATTACGAACTGCTCGAACAGACCTGGACGAAAGATAAACCGGTAAAATTCTCGGCAATGTTAACCAGTAAAGGAACGCCCGCGTCTGGCTGGTCGGTGAACTTTTACTCTTTTCAGGCGGCAGCCAGCGATCGTGGGCGGGTGGTCGACGATATCAAAACGAATAATAAATATCTGATCGTGAATAGCGAAGATTTCAATTATCGCTTTAGTCAGCTTGAGTCTGCGTTGAATAACCAGAAGAACTCGATTCCTGCGCTGAAAAAGGAAGTGAAAGCGCTTGATAAGCAAATGGTGGCGGCGCAGAAAGCAGCGGATGCATATTGGGGAAAAGATGCAAACGGTAAGCAAATGACCCGCGAAGACGCCTTTAAAAAAATTCACCAACAGCGTGATGAGTTTATTAAACAGAATGATAGCGAGGCGTTCGCGGTTAAATATGACAAAGAGGTTTATCAACCGGCGATTGCGGCATGTCATAAACAGAGTGAAGAGTGTTATGAAGTGCCGATTCAGCAGAAGCGAGATTTCGATATCAACGAACAACGGCGACAGACTTTTCTGCAATCACAAAAACTTAGCCGTAAATTGCAGGATGACTGGATAACGCTCGAAAAAGGGCAATATCCGTTAACGATGAAAGTTTCAGAAATAAACAGTAAAAAAGTCGCTATTTTGATGAAAATTGACGATATCAATCAGGCTAATGAACGCTGGAAAAAAGATACCGAACAACTGCGGCGCAATGGGGTGATTAAGTAACTCATGTTAAGTGCCTTTGCCGGATAATATAAAAAGTTATCCGGCAAATTATTTTTTACATTAGCCCTAGTAGCTGTGGAATGAACAAGGATATTTGCGGGATGTAAGTGATCATCATCAACGCGATTAACAATGCGGCATAAAATGGCAGCAATGGTTTGATCAAATGTTGAATCTTCACACCTGAAATAGAACAACCAACAAATAGCGCACTACCCACCGGCGGTGTTAACAGCCCAATACAAAGGTTAGCCACCATCATAATACCGAAATGTACCGGATCCATTCCCAGCTCTTGTGCAATCGGCAAGAAGATTGGTGTGAAGATTAGTACAGCCGGTGTCATGTCCATAAAGATGCCGA
This sequence comes from Escherichia sp. WS1450, assembly GCF_046487395.1. Classification (NCBI taxonomy): domain Bacteria; kingdom Pseudomonadati; phylum Pseudomonadota; class Gammaproteobacteria; order Enterobacterales; family Enterobacteriaceae; genus Escherichia; species Escherichia sp. WS1450. The sequence continues at coordinate 388,551 of NZ_JBJQJO010000002.1, read as the reverse complement.
CAATTAATAAGACGATATTAATCAGCAGCAATATGATCAGTGGGTTATCAGAAATCCCCATCAACGCGTCGCTGATCATATAAGGAATATCAGCATTAGTCATTGCCCAGGACATGCCCACGGAAAAACCGATCAACAGTAATACAATCGAAGTGGTAACAACCGATTCCAGAATCAGTTTGGGTAAATCGCGCCATTTTACTTCCCGGTAAATCAGCACCGAGAGAATAAATGTGTAGACAACGGCAATTGCTGACGCTTCAGTTGCGGTAAAAATGCCGCCCAGAATGCCGCCCATTACAATGAACACCAGAAGCAAACTTGGTAAGGCATCCAGAAACGCTTTACATGCTTGAGCAAAGGTTGCTCTTTCTGAAAGTGGGTAGCCACGGCGTTTAGCAATAATGCCGCAGACTATCATTACCGCGAGACCCATTAAGATCCCTGGCAAATATCCCGCCATAAATAGCGATGCTACAGAAACGCCGCCAGCTGTCAGGGAAAACACAATTAACACGTTTGAGGGCGGTATCAGTAATCCAGTAATACAAGATGAGACGTTTACAGCGGTAGAAAATGCCGGATCATAACCTTCTTTGGTCTGAATGGGATTCAGTGTGCCACCAACGGCAGCAGCTGCCGCAACGGCTGAACCAGAAATGGAACCAAACATCATATTCGCCAGGACGTTCACATGACCAAGCGAACCAGGAACGCGGCCAACCATTACCTGGGCGAGGTTAATCAAACGTATCGCAATACCGCCGCTGTTCATCAGCGTTCCGGCAAAGATGAAAAAGGGGATTGCCAACAGGGCAAAGTTATCCAGTCCATTAGCCAATCGTTGCGAAACAGTGATTGCCGCGATATCCCAGGGAAACATCAACAGCATTGAAGCTACAGTCGCAATACCGATTGAGAACGAAATGGGCACACCAATAAAGACCAGCACAAAAAAACAGCCAAATAGTGTAAGCGCGATATAACTATCCATTAACTGGCCTCCTGCGCAGGTTGTTTCAGTTGTTGAATGCTTTGATTAATAAAACACAAGGCATAAAACATCATCACCACTCCACTTAATGGCAGAATGATATATACGTATCCCATCGGTATTTGCATAGCGGCAGATACTTGTGATGTTGCCAGCGTTTTATCAATTAATTTCAGGCCACCAGTCACAATGACCGAACCGGCAAAACCTAAAATAAGAACGTTAATGACTATACTAAGAAGTAATTTCTTGCGCTTATTCAGGGCGAGAGCAAATAAATCGATAGAGAGATGTCGCTGCGCGCCGACGGTATATGCAGCACCTAATAATCCTACCCAGATCATCAAAAAGCGTGCCAGCTCATCGGTTAATGTACTTGGCTGGTTAAGTACGTAGCGGCTAAATACTTGCCAGACTACGCATACAACCAGAGCAAGCATTACGGCGACAGAAAACGCGGCAATGACGCGGTCTACCGCAAGTTTCAGGCGGTTAAATATCATTGTAAGCATCCTGGAAAATCAGGGCCAGAGACTGGCCCGAAATATTATTGAGCAGCGTTGTCGAATTTCTCTAACAAAGCAGCTTGTTTTGGATCTTTTTTGAAGTCGTCAAACAGAGGTTGAACTGCGGCACGGAATGGGGCTTTATCAACCTTAACGATTTCACCACCCATAGCTTTCGCCTGAGCACGTGTGTCAGCGTCAATTTTTTCCCACAATTTTTGTTGATAAGCTTCGGATTTCTTCGCCGCTGTTTCGAGGATTTGTTGCTGTTCTGGGGTTAATTTATTCCATGTTTTGGTGGAGATAACCAAAAAGTCAGGAATTGAGGCATGTTCATCTTCAGAAAAGACTTTGGCAATTTCGATATGTCGAGTCTGCACCCAGGAAGGCACGTTATTTTCTGCGCCATCTACTACACCTTGCTGCATCGCAGTATAAACTTCGCCAAATGAAATTGGAGTGGGTGAGCCACCCATCAGTTCAATCATTTTGATGGTGGTCGGGCTTGGCTGAACACGAATTTTCAGCCCTTTAAGATCTTCTGGCTTAGTAATCGGTTTTTTCGCATAGAAACTGCGAGTACCCGCTACATAAGCTGATAAAGCAAAAAAGCCTTTATCTTTTGTTGAATCCATAATTTCTTTACCAACTTCACCAAAAACCACTTTGTTGAAGTGCGCCTGATCTTTAAATAAGAACGGCAAATTATAGATAGCATAAATATTATCAAAAGACTCCAGATCACTGGCGGAACCTTTGGTCATATCCAGTGCACCATTTTGCAACAACTCCATAGTTTCTCGCGCATTACCCATCTGGCTGCTGGGATAAATACGGATCACCATATTACCTTTTGACAGCTGTTTTACCTCTTTCGCCAGCTCTTCAAAACTCTGATGTACAACATGACTTCTTTCCAGGTTGTGTGCTAACTTTAACGTCACTTTTTCTGCGGCGTTTACGCCAGTGCTAACCAGAGCCAGCAAGGATGCGCAGACTAATGAGCGGGTAAATGACCTCATTTTCATAAAAAAACTCCCTGTTGAAGGATGGAAATTGGTTGATATCTAATTGTGCTTATCAGTGCTTTGTGCGACAAATTGGTTAACCTGTCTGACAACTTGTCTATGTTTATCACAACTTGAAATAAAGTCAGAAATTAAATATTAATTTTGTGCGCCAGGTTGTACATGTTTATAATCAATAAATGATGAGTAAATATTCACTAAATATATATAATAAATATCGTCGATATTTATTCAGTAAGAAATATATTTTTGCCGAAGTTAATTAACGGGGGGTAAAAGAAGTGATTAATGCGCCCGCAGGCGCATTAATGATTACTCAGCGAGGAATAATTCAAGAAGTGAGTTTAAGAATAATTTACCATGTTCCGTTATCTGCCAGTAATCCGCACATTCTGTGAGATAACCCTGAGCGATGGCCTCGTCTAACTGAGAGCGAATAACTTCTTCAGAAAGGCCAGTATACTGGCTAAACTCCACGCGCGGCGCGGCTTCCAGCAGACGGAAGCGATTCATAAAGAACTCAAACGGTTTATCTGCAGCTTCGACATCACGCTGGCTTTCCAGATATCTTCCCTGCATAAAACCACGCGGATGACGCGTTTTGGTGGTACGCAGAATGCGACCATCCGGGAAGGTGACTTTGCCGTGCGCGCCGCAGCCAATACCGATGTAGTCGCCAAATCGCCAGTAGTTGAGATTGTGCTGGCACTGATAACCTGGTTTGGCGTAAGCGGATGTTTCATACTGCTGATAGCCCGCTGCGGTTAATAACTGATGCCCCTGTTCGAATATATCCCACAACGCATCGTCGTCCGGCAGCACCGGCGGGCGAGAGCCAAACAGCGTATTAGGTTCGATGGTCAGTTGATACCAGGAAAGATGCGGCGGATTCAGTTCAATAGCCTGGCGCAGATCGCCTAGCGCCTCTTCCAGTGATTGATCCGGCAGCCCATGCATCAAATCAAGGTTAAAGCTACGTAACCCTAAACCGCTCGCCAGCTTCGCAGCTCGTTTCGCTTCTTGCGGGCCATGAATGCGCCCAAGTCGTTTCAGCTTTTCTTCGCTAAAACTCTGCACACCAATAGAGATGCGGTTCACACCAGCACGCTGATAATCGACAAAGCGATCGGCTTCAACCGTACCAGGGTTCGCTTCCATAGTAATCTCTGCATCCGCTGCCAGCGGCAAACGCGCACGTACGCCGTCCAGCAGCATTTGCATCGCCGGGCCGGAAAGCAGGCTCGGCGTACCACCGCCAATAAAGATTGTCTGCACTTCACGGCCCTGAGCGTAAGCCACATCGTTGTCCAGATCGTTAAGCAGATGCTGAACATAATCGTCGTGCGGCACTTCTCCTTTCAACGCGTGAGAGTTGAAATCGCAGTACGGGCATTTCTGCACGCACCACGGGATGTGAATGTAGAGACTCAGCGGCGGTAATTTAACCATTACGTAAAGCGTCCAGCAGCAGTTTCAATGCCTGACCACGGTGGGAAATGGCGCTCTTTTCTTCGCGGGTTAGTTCGGCAGCGGTTTTCCCTTCGGAAGGAACGAAGAAAATTGGATCATAACCAAAGCCACCAGTACCCGCTGGTTCACGAGTAATCACGCCCGGCCAGCTACCGTGGCACACCAGCGGAGTCGGATCTTCCGCGTGACGCAGATATACCAGCACGCAGTGGAAACGCGCCTGACGTTGGTCGTCCGGTACGTCTTTCATTGTTTCCAGCAGTTTTTGCAGGTTCTTTTGATCGGTCGCGTCTTCACCGGAATAACGCGCGGAGTAAATACCCGGCGCGCCACCCAGCACATCTACCGCCAGACCGGAGTCGTCGGCAATTGCCGGTAAACCGGTCACTTTTGCCGCATGGCGCGCTTTCAGAATCGCGTTTTCGATAAAGGTCAGGCCGGTTTCTTCAGCGGAATCTACGCCAAGGTCTGTTTGGGCCACGATATCAAGACCGAAGTCGCTAAGCAGCGACGCCAGCTCACGCACTTTACCGGCATTGCCGGTTGCGAGGACAACTTTTTGCATAGGATACCTAATTAATTAACGCCGCGATTTCTGGCGGGATTTGTTGCGGATTAATGATTTTAATTTGTTTGTGGCGGCCAAGTTCGCCTTTTTCAATCACCACCTGGCTTTTGGCAACCCGGAATTGCTTACCGAGAAACTTCACCAGATGGCTGTTGGCCTGGCCGTCAACCGGCGGCGCGGTTATGGCGACTTTTACCTCGTCGCCATGTAAACCGACAATAGAATCACGGCTGGCTTTCGGCTGAATATAGAGCCGTAAAACCAGACCGTCATCATTAACTGTTACGGCACTCATAACGCCATCCACAGCCCCGGCAGCAGCATGTTTCCGGTTGCCTGTAATACTTCTGCGACACCCATATTGATGACATACAGCAGCAGAACGAGGATCATCGGCGAGAAATCAATCCCACCCATTGCCGGTAGCAGGCGGCGAATCGGGCGCAGCAGTGGATCGGCCAGCTGAATCAGCACGTATTCAATCGGGCTACGACCCTGGCTTACCCAGCTCATAATCGCCATCACCAGCAGGACCCAGAAAATCAGCAGGCCGATGGTTTTCAGCAGAATCAATAAACCGGCAATCCAGATGATTGGCAGGAAGGTCACCACTTTAAACAGCACGATGGCTTTAATGAAACTGAGAATGTACGCAACCAGCAGCGAGGCGCTATCAATGGGTCCCATTGCCGGAATAACGCGGCGCAGTGGCCCGATAATCGGCTGCGTTACCTTCACTACAAACTGTGAGAAGGGGTTGTAAAAATCACAATGAGCCCACTGCATCCAGATGCGTAATAACAGCACCATGGTATACAGCTCAATGACCGTTGAAAGCAGGAAAGTCAACGTATTCATGGCGTTCCTTTAATTCCTTATTTTTTAGAGTAATCACGCGCACCAAAAATTGCAGTGCCGATACGAACCATCGTGCTACCTGCCGCAATGGCGGCTTCCATATCGTCCGACATTCCCAGAGAGAGCGTGTCGATATGCGGGTAGCGCGTTTTCAGTCCGGCAAATGCTACAGCCATTTGGCGTGCAACTTCAAACTGCCTTACATATTCTGACTCAGGCGCAGGGATTGCCATCAGCCCGCGCAGACGTAAACGCGGTAGTTCAGCGACCGCAGCTGCCAGCTCGTCCAGTTCAGCCAGTTGAATCCCGGACTTACTGTTTTCATCACTAATGTTAATTTGAATCAGTACGTTAAGAGGGGGAAGTTCTGCCGGGCGCTGGTCGTTCAGGCGGGTAGCGATGCGCAAACGGTCGATGGTATGACACCAGTCGAAATGCTCTGCCACCAGGCGGCTTTTATTAGACTGCAACGGGCCAATAAAATGCCATTCTAATCCTGTTACGCCCAGTTCCTGAAAGTGGCGAATTTTATCTACCCCTTCCTGAACGTAGTTTTCACCAAATTGACGCTGCCCGGCATCAATGGCTTGTGCGATGGCGCTCGCAGGTTTTGTTTTACTGACTGCAAGCAGCGTAATTTCTTCTGGAGAACGGCCGCAACGCGTTGCAGCCGCTGAGATTTTGTCCCGGACCTGTGCCAGGTTATGCGCAATATCGTTCATTTTCCGAGGATCTTAGTATGAATATGGAAGAAATTGTGGCCCTTAGTGTAAAGCATAACGTCTCGGATCTACACCTGTGCAGCGCCTGGCCCGCACGATGGCGTATTCGCGGGCGAATGGAAGCTGCGCCGTTTGATGCGCCGGACGTCGAAGAGCTACTGCGGGAGTGGCTGGATGACGATCAGCGGGCAATATTGCTGGAGAATGGTCAGCTGGATTTTGCTGTGTCGCTGGCGGAAAACCAGCGGTTGCGTGGCAGTGCGTTCGCGCAACGGCAAGGTATTTCTCTGGCATTACGGTTGTTACCTTCGCACTGTCCACAGCTCGAACAGCTTGGTGCGCCACCGGTATTGCCGGAATTACTCAAGAGCGAGAATGGCGTGATTCTGGTGACGGGGGCGACGGGGAGCGGCAAATCTACCACGCTGGCGGCGATGGTTGGCTATCTCAATCAACATGCCGATGCGCATATTCTGACGCTGGAAGATCCTGTCGAATATCTCTATGCCAGCCAGCGATGTTTGATCCAGCAGCGGGAAATTGGTTTGCACTGTATGACGTTCGCATCGGGATTGCGGGCTGCGTTGCGGGAAGATCCTGATGTGATTTTGCTCGGAGAGCTGCGTGACAGCGAGACAATCCGTCTGGCGCTGACGGCGGCAGAAACCGGGCATCTGGTGCTGGCGACATTACACACGCGCGGCGCAGCGCAGGCAGTTGAGCGACTGGTGGATTCATTTCCGGCGCAGGAAAAAGATCCCGTGCGTAATCAACTGGCAGGGAGTTTACGGGCGGTGTTGTCACAAAAGCTGGAAGTGGATAAACAGGAAGGACGCGTGGCGCTGTTTGAATTGCTGATTAACATTCCCGCGGTGGGGAATTTGATTCGCGAAGGGAAAACCCACCAGTTGCCGCATGTTATTCAAACCGGGCAGCAGGTGGGGATGTTAACGTTTCAGCAGAGTTATCAGCAGCGGGTAGGGGAAGGACGTTTGTGAGGCTAAAGTGATTGATTAGTTTAGTAAATATGCCTGATGCGCTACGCTTATCAGGCCTACAAACGTAGTCATTCACGCCGCATCCGGCAATAAGGAGCGATGACGTAAATCGCCTTAATATCCCTGCTCGAAATAACTTTCGAGAATGATAACCGCAGAGGCAGAGTCAACTTTGCCTTTGTTGAGCGCCCGATAGCCGCCCTGTTCAAACAGACCGGAACGGGCTTCCACAGTGCTAAGACGCTCGTCATGGAGCTTTACTTCAACACCGAAACGACCATGAATACGGTTGGCAAATTTGCGCGCTCTGGCGGTTAACGGCTGTTCGGTGCCGTCCATATTCAGCGGCAAACCGACGATGATTTCGTCAGGCTGCCACTCTTTCAGTAAACGTTCGATGAGGTTCCAGTCCGGCGTACCGTCCTGCGCTTTAATTGCAGGCAAAGGGCGAGCGGTGCCGGTAATGCGTTGGCCGACCGCTACACCAATGCTTTTGGTACCGAAGTCGAAGGCGAGTAAGGTTCCACTCATCAGGCGTGCCCTGCCACACCAGGCATGGTGAGAATATCCACACCAATCAGTTTTGCCGCCTCGCGCCAGCGGTCGGCAATCGGTGTTTTGAACAGAATATTCAGATCCGCCGGGGCGGTTAGCCACGCGTTATCGAGAATTTCTTGTTCCAGTTGACCTTTCTCCCAGGAGGCATAGCCCAGAGCCACCAATACGTCAGACGGTTGTTTATCGGTGCCGAGCGTTTCCAGCACATCGCGGGAAGTGGTCATCACCGTGTTGTCTGAAATGCGAATGCTGGAAGCAAAATTAGAGGGCGGAGTATGCAAAATAAACCCGCGATCTTCAGCCAGCGGACCGCCGAGCATAACCGGTTTATCCAGACGGATTGATTCATCACGCGGCTCCGGCGTGATCTTCAGCTTTTCCAGAATCCCTTCAATTTTGAGATTTTCCAGCGGCTTGTTGACGATGATCCCCATTGCACCATTGGTATTATGTTCGCAAATGTAGACCACGGAACGACGGAAAATCGGATCCTGGAGAGCAGGCATGGCAATAAGAAAGTGATGCTGTAAATTCATTGTCAGAGGTTCTGTTTCCTGGTTCAAAAAAGCAACAGCGCCCAGTATGCGTGGAAAGAAGGGCGCTGTCACTCAGAGTCTCAACGAGATCCTTCTCGCTAAGGTGGGTTACTGCTGCTGTAAACGTGCTTCGATGGCATCCATTAACATTCCGGTGATCGACACCGGAAACTCTGCTTCAATCTCACGAATACAGGTTGGGCTGGTGACGTTAATTTCAGTCAGACGGTCGCCGATGATATCCAGACCAACAAAAATCAGCCCTTTTTCTTTCAGCGTCGGCCCGATCTGACGGGCGATTTTCCAGTCACTTTCCGTCAGCGGACGAGGTTCACCGCGACCACCGGCAGCCAGATTGCCACGGGTTTCGCCCCCCTGCGGAATACGCGCCAGGCAGTACGGTACCGGCTCGCCATCTACCACCAGCACGCGTTTGTCGCCATCTTTAATGGCTGGCAGGTAATTTTGCGCCATGCAGTAGCGAGTGCCATGCTCAGTCAGGGTTTCGGCAATCACGCCGAGGTTTGGATCGCCTTCTTTCACGCGGAAAATCGACGCGCCGCCCATACCGTCCAGTGGCTTAAGAATGATGTCGCTGTGTTTCTCCCAGAACGCTTTTAGCTGCGCTTTATTGCGCGTAACCAGCGTTTCTGGCGTTAAGTCAGAGAACCAGGCAGTAAACAGTTTCTCGTTACAGTCGCGCAGGCTCTGCGGCTTGTTAACGATCAGCGTCCCTTTCTCTTCGGCACGTTCCAGAATATAGGTCGCGTAGATAAACTCGGTATCAAACGGCGGGTCTTTACGCATCAGGATCACATCGAGATCGGCCAGCGGCAGATCCTGTTCACCGACGAACGAAAACCACTCTTCGTAGTTCTGCTTCACGTTCAGCGTGCGGGTATGGGCGCGGGCTTCGCCATTGATCAGATACAGATCGCCCATCTCCATATAGTGAAGTTCGTAACCACGACGCTGTGCTTCCAGCAACATAGCGAAACTGGAATCTTTCTTGATGTTGATGTTTGCGATGGGGTCCATCACGATGCCGAGCTTGATCATTATTCTTCTCCGTTAGCCCAAATCGCCAAATCGTACTTGTAGCGCGGTAATGGCGGTGAGCGCAGTTGTCTCTGTACGCAAAACGCGAGGTCCCAACAGGATATCAGTAAATTGATAGCGGGCAGTCATGGCAATTTCATCTGCCGATAAACCGCCTTCCGGGCCAATCAGCAGGCGGACGCGTTCAACCGGTAACGGCAACGTATTGATGCTGTTACTGGCGCGCGGGTGAAGATTCAGTTTCAGTCCTTCATCCTGCTCTGCACACCAGGCTTCCAGATCCATCGCTGGACGGATTTCCGGCACCCGGTTACGACCACACTGCTCACAGGCAGCAATTGCAATCTTCTGCCACTGCTGGAGCTTCTTGTTCAGACGTTCACTATCCAGTTTAACGCCGCAGCGCTCAGAAAAAAGTGGCGTAATGAGGCTTACACCGAGTTCGATCGATTTCTGGATAGTAAATTCCATTTTTTCACCACGCGACATCACCTGACCGAGGTGAATATGCAGCGGAGATTCGCGATCGTCGATCTGTCCTTCCAACACCTTCACTTCCACGCTTTTTTTGCTGGCGCTGGTAATTTCGGCGTCAAAGACCTGGTTGCTGCCGTCAAACAATTGCAACGCCTGCCCCGGCCCCATGCGCAGTACGCGCCCGATATGGTTGGCAGCATCTTCGCAAAGCGCGATATGAGAATGGCTGGTCAGTGGTTCAGGATGATAAATGCGGGGGATACGCATAGTTAAAAATCCGCGTCGTCTCCCCACGCGGTTGTTCGCGTGGGGTAGGGGTTAACAAAAAGAATCCCGCTAGTGTAGGTTAGCTCTTTCGCGCCTGGCAAGCGCGTTGCACATACGGGTTATGATTGCCCTGCACCTTCGCGATGCGTTCATCGCGCTCGCACTCCCAGTCGGTAACCGGATACATCTTGTTCCATGCGTTGAACAGCTGCGTTTGCTGGCGAGAGAGTGTCAGGTTGTATTGGTCACGCATATAGAAGTAGGTGCGCGCAATGGCACCGCGTGCACGCGCTGGTGGTTCGGCAGCTTTTTCTTTGAAATCGACCTTCATGGCGCATTGACCGTACTGGCCTTCGCCGCCATTCCACTGGCTGTACATAAAGTTGCCGCGATCGCCATTCACCTCGCCGACTGACGGTTGCAGGTTATGCATATCGCTTTCCATCTTGCGATAGACCGGATCTTTAGCGCAGTTTTTACGTCCACCGTCCTGCCAGCACTGGCGCTGGTGACCGAATTGCCAGGCGGGAACGACGTGTTCCCACTCTACGCGGCTGGCGCGGTTTTCATTTTTGCGCACCTGATAGCCGCACGATTGCAGATCAACAACGCCTTTTTTGCCCTGCCAGTTAATTTTACATCCGCAATAAAACGTACCGGGCGCATCAGCGTGGACTTTTACCGCCGCGGCTTTCGCCTGAGAAAAACTATTGATACCTTCGGCCAACGCCGGGCCGGAAAATGCTGCGCTCAGTACCACCGCAGCAATAGACAAATAACGGTACATCACTTACTCCGTGTTAAAACGAGCCAGCAACGTAGCGAAAGTTGTTTTGGTATGCAATCAGCCAGATCAGGAAAGTTCCTGATAGTTCAGATGGTTATTTTGCGACCAGTTGTTCGCCGCAGTGAACACAGCGATAGACGGCTTCGCCACGAACTACGCGATTATGACGGCGTACGGTAAGCTGATGCTCCTGGCACTTGCAGCGGTAGGGGAAGGTGTTGCGGCGCACGGATTGCAGTTCGAACTGATGCGTACGGCGGGCGGGAACGCCCAGCACGCTTTCCATCATCCACTTCCACTCTTTGCCATGTGGTGCTACGCGGCCGAAATGTTTCCATACCAGCAAATGTGCCAGTTCGTGCGGCACCACTTCTTCAATAAAGGCTTCACTGTTTTCCAACAGCAAAACGGGATTGAGGCGGATTTCATAGCTTTCCAGCCAGGCTGTTCCGGCGGAGGTTCCGCGCTGGGTGTAAGAGAGTTTTGGCTCCGGGTAGTTACGCCCCAGCTTCAGGTTGGCCTGGGCGAGTTTTTCCCGCAGGCGACGCATAACGGCCTGTTGGATGGCGATAGGGAGACGGGATGTTTTCATAGCGGCAGAGGATAGAGCGAAGAAAAGATGACTGCAAGAGGTGGCTTCCTCCGCGACGGGAGGAAGCCTGAGGAGATTAATCGTGAGCGCCGATTTCGCGCAGTTTACGACCTTTCATCAGATTACGTTCAATATGTTCCAGCGAAACGTGTTTGGTTTCCGGTACCAGCCACAATGTCAGCAGGATAAACAGTACGTTCAGAGCCGCATACACCCAGAAGGTGTTGGCGTTACCCAGCGTGTTGAGCATGGTCAGGAACGTTGCGCCAACGATCATGTTGGCAATCCAGTTGGTGGCGGTGGAGCAGGTGATGCCAAAATCGCGGCCTTTCAGCGGCTGAATTTCGGAGCACAGTACCCAAATCAGCGGACCGGCACTCATGGCAAAGCCAACAATAAACATCAGCAGCATGGCGATGGCGAAATACTGCGCCGACGGAGAGTGGATACCGATATGCATCATTGTACCGAGTACGCCCATGCCAGCAGCCATCACCAGGAAGCCCAGCGTTAGCGTTGGTTTACGTCCCCAGCGGTCAACAAGGCCGATTGCGATAAAGGTGGCAAGTACGTTGGTCAGGCCGACAATCACTGTCCCCCACATTTGCTCGGTAGTGTTGGTATAACCCGCCAGTTCGAAGATTTTCGGCGCGTAATACATGATGACGTTCATCCCGGTGAATTGCTGCATTACCTGCAACAGTACGCCAAGGAACACCGCGCGGCGGAAGTTGCTGTTCTCTTTAAACAGCGCCCAGCCACTCTGTTTAACCTGCAAACTTTCACGGATTTCATCCAGTTCACGTTTCGCTTCCGCGCTGGTGTCACGCAGGCGTAGCAGCACGCGTTCGGCATCAACAAAACGGCGTTTGGCGGCAAACCAACGAGGGCTGTCTGGCAGGAAGAAGACACCAATCAGCAGCAAAATTGCCGGGATGATAATCACACCCAGCATCCAGCGCCATGCACCGGTGTAGCTGAAGGCGGTATCAGAAAGATAAGCACCGAGGATCCCGATAGTGATCATCAACTGATACATCGAGATCATACTGCCGCGAATTTTTTCCGGCGCAATTTCTGACAGGTACAGTGGTGCGGTATAAGAGGCCACACCCACCGCCAGCCCCAGCAGAACGCGGGAAAGAATCAGTACTTCAACGTTTGGCGCAGCCGCAGAGAACAGTGAACCGGCAACAAACAGGATTGCGCCGATCATCAGGCTCTTTTTGCGCCCGAGTTTAAAGGAGAGCCAGCCGCTGCCCACCGCACCGACTGCCGCACCGAACATCATGGAGCTTACGACCCATTCTTGCGTGTGCGAAGTAATCTGGAATTCGTCTGCAATAAACGGCAGTGCGCCAGCAATTACACCGATATCCAGGCCAAAGAGTAATCCCGCCAGAGCGGCAAGGAAGCAGACGAAAAACGTCATTGCCTTGTTTGACCGCCCCTGTTTTTTAGCGTCAGGCATGATGCCCTCCAATATGGTTATTTTTTATTGTGAATTAAGATAGGTGAGTACGACGTAAAAAGATGTGAAGCAAATCACATCAGTGTAATCGCTTACACTAACATTTATCTTAGTTATGATTTAAGTACATGAAAATAATTGAGTTATATCATCATAGATTAAACGCCGTTACCTGCAATTAAGACTTTACTGAAAAGAAATGTAACAACTGTGAAAATTGAATAATAATATGAAAATATTACAAATATTTGGCTGGCGTGGTTGGTGTAATCGGTTTCAGTAGTGATGATAATTTGCGGTAAAACGTGTTGAGGAAGAATGATGTTATTGTGCGGGCGGTTTTTTTGCCGGATGCGGCGTGAATGCCTGTCCACCGCGGTGAGGTAAAAGAAAAAGGCCAGCGCGAGGCTGGCCTTTGAAAGCAGGTGAAGAAAGATTACTTCAGACCGGCAGCATCGCGCAGCAGCTGCGCTTTGTCGGTTTTTTCCCACGGGAAATGTTCGCGACCAAAGTGACCGTATGCTGCGGTTTCTTTGTAGATCGGGTGCAGCAGATCCAGCATCTGAATCAGACCGTATGGACGCAGGTCAAAGAACTCACGTACCAGCAGGGTCAGCTGTTCAGAAGGCACTTTCTCGGTACCGAAAGTTTCCACCATGATGGAAGTCGGTTCAGCCACGCCGATTGCGTAGGAAACCTGAATTTCACAACGATCGGCCAGGCCAGCAGCAACGATGTTTTTCGCGACATAACGTGCTGCGTAGGCTGCGGAACGGTCCACTTTTGATGGATCTTTACCAGAGAATGCACCGCCACCGTGACGCGCCATGCCGCCGTAGGTATCAACGATAATTTTACGACCAGTCAGACCGCAGTCACCCATCGGGCCACCGATAACAAAACGACCGGTCGGGTTGATGAAGAATTTGGTGGCAGAAGTCAGCCATTCAGCCGGCAGAATCGGCTTGATGATCTCTTCCATTACCGCTTCTTGCAGCGATTTCTGGTCGATTTCTTCAGAGTGCTGAGTGGAAAGCACGACAGCATCGATACCAACGATTTTGCCGTCGTCATACTGGAAAGTCACCTGGCTTTTCGCGTCCGGGCGCAGCCACGGCAGAGTGCCGTTTTTACGCACTTCAGCCTGACGCTGTACCAGACGGTGTGCATAGGTGATAGGCGCTGGCATCAGCACGTCGGTTTCATTGGTTGCGTAGCCAAACATCAGACCCTGGTCACCCGCGCCCTGTTCCAGCGGATCGGCACGGTCAACGCCCTGGTTGATGTCAGGAGACTGTTTGCCGATAGCGCTCAGAACCGCACAGGAGTTAGCGTCAAAGCCCATGTCGGAATGCACATAGCCAATTTCGCGAACGGTGTTACGGGTGATCTCTTCGATGTCTACCCAGGCGCTGGTGGTGATTTCGCCGCCAACTAAAACCATGCCGGTTTTTACGTAGGTTTCGCAAGCAACGCGTGCTTTCGGATCCTGTTCGAGGATCGCGTCTAAAACGGCATCAGAAATTTGGTCAGCAATTTTGTCAGGATGCCCTTCAGAGACGGACTCGGACGTAAAAAGGTGTTTTGCCATATTTAATATCACCTAAAGAGAATTTGGTTAGCTCAAACTGTTGTGTGGATTTTCTGTGGTAGCGGATCCTACCACGACTCTGCAGGTTAAAAACACTGGCAGTCTGAGTGTTAATCGGTATGGATGGATTAACATCTGGATGGCTATTTTAGGTCAATTCTTCACCCGATTTCCACTTTTTTTTGAATCGTGTCTCATTCTGTTAAAAACGTGGCTGGAAATTTTTCCTGACAATGCTGGCATTCTGCGTATTTATCTTTTGCAATTTTCTGCCATTGTGGGGTATAAAACGCGGCGCGCGGCTTAAATAAAAAGCACACGACGTTTCTTTCGTGTTGCCACTTCCAGCCGGGTTGAAATCAGAGTTTTGGCTTGTGGGTTCGTCTTAACAGGCGGCCGTGGAGGTGATACGAAATAATGAACCGTTGTCTGCTGCTTAACCTGTCTCACCGTTCTGGTGAAGATTCGTTCCCCGCACTCTGCATCTCTGCTTTGCATACCTGCCGATGTTATACCCATCTCGGCGCTTCTCAGGATTCAAGAGCTGGTTACAGTTACTGAGGACTGAACAAGGGCGCTCTTGTAAAAACAAGAGTTTTCTCGTGGTTTCGCCGAACTGTCACACTTACGTTCGGTTATGTGCTTAATAATGTTATGAAAAAGAAACCGGTTGCGCAGTTGGAGCGTCAGCATTCACTGCTGGAAAATCCATGTGCTTATGGGTTGTTATCGCAGTTCCAGGCTGCGATAGTCGTTAACTGTTTTACACTTAATAAAATAATTTGAGGTTCGCTATGTCTGACGACATGTCTATGGGTTTGCCTTCGTCAGCGGGCGAACACGGTGTACTACGCTCCATGCAGGAGGTTGCAATGAGCTCCCAGGAAGCCAGCAAGATGCTGCGTACTTACAATATTGCCTGGTGGGGCAATAACTACTATGACGTTAACGAGCTGGGCCACATTAGCGTGTGCCCGGACCCGGACGTCCCGGAAGCTCGCGTCGATCTCGCGCAGTTAGTGAAAACTCGTGAAGCACAGGGCCAGCGTCTGCCTGCACTGTTCTGTTTCCCACAGATCCTGCAGCATCGTTTGCGTTCTATTAACGCCGCGTTCAAACGTGCGCGGGAATCCTACGGCTATAACGGCGATTACTTCCTCGTTTATCCGATCAAAGTTAACCAGCACCGCCGCGTGATTGAGTCCCTGATTCATTCGGGCGAACCGCTGGGCCTGGAAGCCGGTTCCAAAGCGGAGTTGATGGCGGTGCTGGCACATGCTGGCATGACCCGTAGCGTCATCGTCTGCAACGGTTATAAGGACCGCGAATATATCCGCCTGGCATTAATTGGCGAGAAGATGGGCCACAAGGTCTATCTGGTCATTGAGAAGATGTCAGAAATTGCCATTGTGCTGGATGAAGCAGAACGTCTGAATGTCGTTCCTCGTCTGGGCGTGCGTGCACGTCTGGCTTCGCAGGGCTCGGGTAAATGGCAGTCCTCCGGCGGGGAAAAATCGAAGTTCGGCCTGGCTGCGACTCAGGTACTGCAACTGGTTGAAACGCTGCGTGAAGCCGGGCGTCTCGACAGCCTGCAACTGCTGCACTTCCACCTCGGTTCGCAGATGGCGAATATTCGCGATATCGCGACAGGCGTTCGTGAATCCGCGCGTTTCTATGTTGAGCTGCACAAGCTGGGCGTCAATATTCAGTGCTTCGACGTCGGCGGCGGTCTGGGCGTGGACTATGAAGGCACCCGTTCGCAGTCCGACTGTTCGGTGAACTACGGCCTCAATGAATACGCCAACAACATCATCTGGGCGATTGGTGATGCGTGTGAAGAAAATGGTCTGCCACATCCGACGGTAATCACCGAGTCAGGTCGTGCGGTGACTGCGCATCACACCGTGCTGGTGTCGAATATCATCGGCGTGGAACGTAACGAATACACGGTGCCGACCGCGCCTGCAGAAGACGCACCGCGCGCCCTGCAAAGCATGTGGGAAACCTGGCAGGAGATGCACGAACCGGGAACTCGCCGTTCTCTGCGTGAATGGTTACACGATAGCCAGATGGATCTGCACGATATTCATATCGGCTACTCTTCCGGCACTTTTAGCCTGCAAGAACGAGCATGGGCAGAACAACTCTACCTGAGCATGTGCCATGAAGTGCAGAAGCAACTGGATCCGCAAAACCGTGCTCATCGTCCGATTATCGACGAGCTGCAGGAACGTATGGCAGACAAAATGTACGTCAACTTCTCACTGTTCCAGTCGATGCCGGATGCGTGGGGGATCGACCAGTTGTTCCCGGTTCTGCCGCTGGAAGGGTTGGATCAAGTGCCGGAACGCCGCGCTGTGCTGCTGGATATTACCTGTGACTCTGACGGTGCTATTGATCACTATATTGATGGTGATGGTATTGCCACGACAATGCCAATGCCGGAGTACGATCCAGAGAATCCGCCGATGCTCGGTTTCTTCATGGTCGGCGCATATCAGGAGATCCTCGGCAACATGCACAACCTGTTCGGTGATACCGAAGCGGTTGACGTGTTCGTCTTCCCTGACGGCAGCGTAGAAGTAGAACTGTCTGACGAAGGCGATACCGTGGCGGATATGCTGCAATATGTACAGCTCGATCCGAAAACGTTGTTAACCCAGTTCCGTGATCAAGTGAAGAAAACCGATCTTGATGCTGAACTGCAACAACAGTTCCTGGAAGAGTTCGAGGCAGGTTTGTACGGTTATACCTATCTTGAAGATGAATAATTAAGATTATTCCGCTGGCGGGTCGGTTTATTTACGTAAATCGGCCCGCTTTCTTTTTATATATTCTTAAAAATAATCTAGCTGCTTTTCTTATTAAATAATCTCCCTACAATCGCTGCATTAATTAAATGCAGAGGGAACGGTTATGAAAAAAGGGAAAGTACGTAGCGCGTTGGTGGCATTAGTCGTGCTGCTGGCCGGTTGTTCCAGTAATGCGCAGTATAATAGCAGTGCATCAGGCAATGTCGGCACCGCCTGGGGTGGGGATGTACACTCATCGGTTCAGGGCGTATCTGCTGAGCGAGCCTGGCGCGATCCGGCAGAGATGATCGTTATTAGTTATTCGACTAATGTTCCTTCCGGCTATGACCGCGTTTATAGCATTCGTATTAACGAACTGGAATATGCTATTCGCGATGGTAATTTTAATTCTCTACCTATTACGCGTTTTTATGATTCATCCAATAATGAACCACGCTATATTGTCCATGCCAGAGTCGGAATGAATTATCAATTATATGTCCGTAATTACAGTCGTAACACCAACTACGAGATCGTTGCTACGGTTGATGGCCTGGATGTGCTGAACGGCAAGCAAGGTTCGCTGAATAACAACGGCTATATTGTGAATGCCGGAGATTCATTAGCGATTAAAGGATTCCGCAAAGATAAACATACCGAAGCGGCTTTTCAGTTCGCCAACGTTGCTGATTCCTACGCAGCCAATTCGGCGCAAGGCGATGTGCGTAATACCGGGGTAATCGGCTTTGCCGCCTTTGAATTACAAGGTCCGACGCAAAACGCGCTGCCGCCGTGCTCTGGACAAGCCTTTCCGGCAGATAACAATGGCTATGCGCCGCCACCGTGTCGGAAATAGCAACCTCGCTTGATGCCTCGTCCATTTAAGGCGATAATTAGCACAAACTTGTGTTTCGCAAATCCAACCCTTCCTCGTCGGGCCTAACGACGCGGAAGGGTTTTTTTATATCGACTTTGTAATAGGAGTCCATCCATGAGCACCTTAGGTCATCAATACGATAACTCACTGGTTTCCAACGCCTTTGGTTTTTTACGCCTGCCGATGAACTTCCAGCCGTATGACAGCGATGCTGACTGGGTGATTACTGGCGTGCCGTTCGATATGGCCACTTCTGGTCGTGCGGGTGGACGCCACGGTCCGGCTGCTATCCGTCAGGTTTCGACGAATCTGGCCTGGGAACACAATCGCTTCCCGTGGAATTTCGACATGCGTGAGCGCCTGAACGTCGTGGACTGCGGCGATCTGGTATATGCCTTCGGCGATGCCCGTGAGATGAGCGAGAAGCTGCAGGCGCACGCCGAGAAGCTGCTGGCTGCAGGTAAGCGTATGCTCTCCTTCGGTGGTGACCACTTTGTTACGCTGCCGCTGCTGCGTGCTCATGCGAAGCATTTCGGCAAAATGGCGCTGGTACACTTTGACGCCCACACCGATACCTATGCGAACGGTTGTGAATTTGACCACGGCACCATGTTCTATACCGCGCCGAAAGAAGGTCTGATCGACCCGAATCATTCCGTGCAGATTGGTATTCGTACTGAGTTCGATAAAGACAACGGCTTTACCGTGCTGGACGCCTGCCAGGTGAACGATCGCAGCGTGGATGACGTTATCGCCCAGGTGAAACAGATTGTGGGTGATATGCCGGTTTATCTGACCTTTGATATCGACTGCCTGGATCCTGCTTTCGCGCCGGGAACCGGTACGCCGGTAATTGGCGGCCTGACCTCTGATCGCGCCATTAAACTGGTACGCGGCCTGAAAGATCTCAACATCGTTGGGATGGATGTAGTGGAAGTGGCTCCGGCATACGATCAGTCGGAAATCACCGCTCTGGCTGCGGCGACGCTGGCGCTGGAGATGCTGTATATCCAGGCGGCGAAAAAGGGCGAGTAAGTAACCTGCCTGATTGAATTTTTTGCACAGTCCCTTGTCTGGCACAAGGGACTTATCATTTAAAACCTATCCTGTTAATTAAGTCATCTTTACCCTGACTGCTGTTTTTTAATGGATTGTTATTATCGCGTTTTTAATGGAATAAATAGATGGAACGCACTCTTCCCTGGAAGCCCCTCCTTTGTTTGTTATTTCTTTTATCAACTGGCTGCGATAGAGCAGAAAAACAGAAAATTGCCGCACAGCTGCAACAAGACAAAGAGGCCATTTCCTCTGTCGTCAAAAAGAGTTATCGCGCATTATGTGGCCCTGAGTTTGTTATCAGCACAGATTCGCACGATCGCCTTGCGGAAATGCAGCAAGTATTTACGCCTGCTTTAATGGAGCCTGTACTGAAATACTGGCAAGAGTCACCCAAAACGTGTAAACGACGTTTCCCCAGTTATAGCGATCCTTTAGCGACCTTCGTCGAAGGCGACAAGGCGCAGATTGGTGCTTTTTTTGGTCACCAATCTGATATTGATATTCCAATGGAATTAATCCGTGAAGGGGATGGTAAATGGAAGATTGCGGCGATTGATTTTGCATCGTTACACGAGTTTGAAAAAAACGGTCGGGTTACTGATGAGGTGCAGAAAAAAATAGATTTGCTTAAAAAACGCTCATTCAAGCAACGTAGGGATTTCCCTCTGTTGACGAGGACCGAGCCTGAGCGGGTCAGTAAGTCCCCTTTGACATCGGTGGAGCAAACAGTTACGGAGCCAGACTCTTCCTGGCTGGATGTCTTACTGACAATAGGCAAATATGCCCTTTATCTGGGAGCGATAATACTTATTCTCGCCTTGGTGGCTGTTTTGTGGATTGGTTATGGCCTGGTGTTCGCCGGACATCGCCTTTTCAAAGCATCCTGTAAAGATCCCTCAATTCAAAAAATTCCTGCTGCCGAACGTTGGGCAATGGCAGTCGGCGCGCCTTATGCCATTGCGGGTAACAATCACTGGGCGCGACGAGTCGTTAATGATGATTCCGTGGAAGCAGAGAATGATTGCAAAAGTGAAGTTGAGTCACTTGCTGACATGTGGGGCGTCTTTGATCGGGATTCGTTACTTGAGCAACTCTTAGCTTTGTTTGTAGCAGGGCATCGTTCAGTTTATGAAGAACAGATCAAAAACGATAGCGAAATGCCGGATGCTGAATATCGCGCGTTCGCTCAGCAATTAGCTCAGAACGCGAAATCAAGTAGCGAAGCGAAAGAGCGTTTGTGGCAGCTACAGATGGTCAGAAAAAATCGACGTAAAATATGCGATATAGATTTTTGTGCCTGGGATATGGTGCGTTTTGTCATGCTATGTAATAGCGGGGCGCAAGTGGGATACATTACCCAGCGTGAAATGGTCGATTTTTCGATGCTGGCAGCCAGACGCGTACAGCAACATTACAGAAGCTGGCGCGAATTGGCCGGGCATTTTTTGCTGGCCCGTTGGTACTGGAAAGCAACGGATAAACGGCACCTGATTACCCATATTCTTTTTAAGAAAGCCATTACATCTTTATTAAAAGAGCAGGGGAGTCCGTGGCGTACTTTACCCTGGGATACCCCATTACCTGAAGGGACAGAGGCTGCATTTGCCTGGGCTTGTGGCGTAAGCACTGCCGATGTCGTAGAGGTGCGATCGGATACACCGGATAAAGCAATCTACGAAGCGAATTGATGCCCCAAATGATTGAGTTTATTTAACGACTGTGGCCGGCCCTGAATGAAAATTTCTCCGACATTCCTGTCGGAGAAATATGAAATCACTTAATTCCATCCGCGCTCATACGATCGCGAATATGCTGGGCGCGTTCGGCGGATGCTGGATGGTCGTCAAACATTGAGCTTTGGCGGCCTTCTTCCAGTTTCGCCAGTTTTTCAAAGCTGGTGGCAAGACCTGCCGGGCTGATGCCGTGTTGGCGCAGAAGATCGTAAGAATAATCATCGGCTTCTGCTTCCTGGCGCTGGGTGAATTGCGAATTGACTAATTTCTCGCCCAGATCACCAAGCTGTGATTGCGATAAACTGCCGACAATCCCGCCCGCAGAGGCCGCAGCTACTCGCACGGCATTTGTACCAAGCGCCACTTGCATCCCTTTTTTCACATGGCCTAACGCCACGTGCCCCATTTCGTGACCGATCACCGCTTCGACTTCGTTATCTGTCATCATATCCATCAGCCCGCTATAGACGCGGATACAGCCGTTAGCCATTGCAAAGGCGTTCACATTCTTCGCCATATACACTTTGTAATTCACCGGCTGGCCGTTGATATTGTTGCCTAGCGCATTGGCAATAGTTGTCAGACGTTTAGCGTATTCGCTATTGGCTGGCGCAATCGTCGCCTTGCTGTCCATCTCCTGACATGCCTGATCGCTCAGGGTTTTCACCTGCGCATCACTCAAACTGTAAGCCTGAAAAGCTTCCGCTCCTGATGAGAGCAGTCCGTTGGAGTCCATATTCTGGCAACCGGTCAGTACCGTTGCCACGCTCATTGCTACCAATAAGGCGCGAATTTTCATGTTTTCTCTTCCGCACAAGGTCAGGATTATTCTAAAAATGCGCCGTTTGCAGGTGAATCGACGCTCAGTCTCAGTATAAGGAAAAGCGCAGCGGACGGGCGAGCAGATTGCGCAACATGCGAGCATGATCCAGAGATTTCTGAAGCGGCAAAAGGATGTTCCATGTACATGACGCGCGGCTTGCGGTAAATTGTTGGCAAATTTTCCGGCGTAGCCCAAAACGCGCTGTCGTCAAGTCGTTAAGGGCGTGCCCTTCATCATCCGATCTGGAGTCAAAATGTCCTCACGTAAAGAGCTTGCCAATGCTATTCGTGCGCTGAGCATGGACGCAGTACAGAAAGCCAAATCCGGTCACCCGGGTGCCCCTATGGGTATGGCTGACATTGCCGAAGTCCTGTGGCGTGATTTCCTGAAGCACAACCCGCAGAATCCGTCCTGGGCTGACCGTGACCGCTTCGTGCTGTCCAACGGCCACGGCTCCATGCTGATCTACAGCCTGCTGCACCTCACCGGTTACGATCTGCCGATGGAAGAACTGAAAAACTTCCGTCAGCTGCACTCTAAAACTCCGGGCCACCCGGAAGTAGGTTACACCGCTGGTGTGGAAACCACCACTGGCCCGCTGGGTCAGGGTATTGCCAACGCAGTCGGTATGGCGATTGCAGAAAAAACGCTGGCGGCGCAGTTTAACCGTCCGGGCCACGACATCGTCGACCACTACACCTACGCCTTCATGGGCGACGGCTGCATGATGGAAGGCATCTCTCACGAAGTTTGCTCTCTGGCGGGTACGCTGAAGCTGGGTAAACTGATTGCGTTCTACGATGACAACGGTATTTCTATCGATGGTCACGTTGAAGGCTGGTTCACCGACGACACCGCAATGCGTTTCGAAGCCTACGGCTGGCACGTTATTCGCGACATCGACGGTCATGACGCGGCATCCATCAAACGCGCAGTAGAAGAAGCGCGCGCAGTGACTGACAAACCGTCCCTGCTGATGTGCAAAACCATCATCGGTTTCGGTTCCCCGAACAAAGCCGGTACGCACGACTCCCACGGTGCGCCGCTGGGCGACGCTGAAATCGCCCTGACCCGCGAACAGCTGGGCTGGAAATACGCGCCGTTCGAAATCCCGTCTGAAATCTATGCTCAGTGGGATGCGAAAGAAGCAGGCCAGGCGAAAGAATCCGCATGGAACGAGAAATTCGCTGCTTACGCCAAAGCTTATCCGCAGGAAGCCGCTGAATTTACCCGCCGTATGAAAGGCGAAATGCCGTCTGACTTCGACGCCAAAGCGAAAGAATTCATCGCTAAACTGCAGGCTAATCCGGCGAAAATCGCCAGCCGTAAAGCGTCTCAGAATGCGATTGAAGCGTTCGGTCCGCTGTTGCCGGAATTCCTCGGCGGCTCTGCTGACCTGGCACCGTCTAACCTGACCCTGTGGTCTGGTTCTAAAGCAATCAACGAAGATGCTGCGGGTAACTACATCCACTACGGTGTTCGCGAGTTCGGTATGACCGCGATTGCTAACGGTATCTCCCTGCACGGTGGTTTCCTGCCGTACACCTCCACCTTCCTGATGTTCGTGGAATACGCACGTAACGCCGTACGTATGGCTGCGCTGATGAAACAGCGTCAGGTGATGGTTTACACCCACGACTCCATCGGTCTGGGCGAAGATGGCCCGACTCACCAGCCGGTAGAGCAGGTGGCTTCTCTGCGCGTGACCCCGAACATGTCCACATGGCGTCCATGTGACCAGGTTGAATCCGCGGTCGCGTGGAAATACGGCGTTGAGCGTCAGGACGGCCCAACTGCGCTTATCCTCTCCCGTCAGAACCTGGCGCAGCAGGAACGTACTGAAGAGCAGCTGGCAAACATCGCGCGCGGTGGTTATGTGCTGAAAGACTGTGCCGGTCAGCCGGAACTGATTTTCATCGCTACCGGTTCTGAAGTTGAACTGGCGGTTGCTGCCTACGAAAAACTGACTGCCGAAGGCGTGAAAGCGCGCGTGGTTTCCATGCCGTCTACTGACGCATTCGACAAGCAGGATGCGGCTTACCGTGAGTCTGTACTGCCGAAAGCGGTTACTGCACGCGTTGCGGTGGAAGCTGGCATTGCTGACTACTGGTACAAGTATGTTGGCCTGAACGGTGCTATCGTCGGCATGACCACCTTTGGTGAATCTGCTCCGGCAGAGCTGCTGTTTGAAGAGTTCGGCTTCACCGTTGACAACGTTGTTGCGAAAGCAAAAGAACTGCTGTAATCGGTAAGATGCTTTGTGAGAAGGGCCGCGAAAGCGGCCCTTCAGATTATTGGCAAAGTGCGCGTTGTTCATGTCGGATGCGGCGTGAACGCCTTATCCGACCTACAAGATCGTGCAAATTCAATATATTGCAGGAAGCATGTAGGCCTGATAAGCGTAGCGCATCAGGCAGTTTTGCCTTTGCCATCAGTCTCAAGGGCCGCGAAAGCGGCCCTTCAGATTATTGGCAAAGTGCGCGTTGTTCATGTCGGATGCGGCGTGAACGCCTTATCCGACCTACAAGATCGTGAAAATTCAATATATTGCAGGAAGTATGTAGGCCTGATAAGCGTAGCGCATCAGGCAGTTTTGCCTTTGCCATCAGTTTCAAGGGCCGCGAAAGCGGCCCTTTTTTTACTTAGTAGAGATAAACGGAACTGTACTGCCGGGGATCATGGTATCGGGCAGTTTACCGTCCCAACGCTCTGCAGTGGTAAGGGCTACAAGTCCGGGATTATCCCGCAGAGCTTCACCGCGCAGGCGGATTGCTTCTGCTTCAGCCGCACTTTTTAAACGAATAGTTTCAGCCTCTGCCGCGCCTCTTACGCGAATGGTCTCAGCTTCTGCTTTGGCTGCCGCCAGTTTACTGTCTGCTTCTGCCTGGGCCTGAGTTACCGCTATTTGCGCCTGGATTTTCTCTGTTTCCAGATTTTGCTTACGTGTGGCAATGGCGACTTCTGCTTTCATTCGATCTTCAATCGATTTTTCATAAGCGTCAGAAAAATCAATATTTTCAATCTGGACACCATCAATCACCACCGGACCAACAACGGCTTTACGCATAGCATTTTGCAGATCCTGAACCAATTTTGTACGATCCTGTACCGCACTGATGGCGGTATATTGGCCGAAAACGTTCTCCAGTTGAGTTGGCAACTGACGGACAATCAGACGATCTTTTAATGCTTCAATGGTGTTGTAGGTGGTATAAACCGCGCCTGCTTCTGAAGGTTTAATGTGGAAGCTGACTGATACTGTCATTTGTGCCGGTTGCTGGTCGCGGCTGTAGGCCTGTAATCCCTGATAAACCACAGCCTGATTACGCGTGGAAATTTTCTCCACGCTTTCCATAAAAGGGATCTTAAAACCCAGACCCGGCTCGGCAACTTTTACGATTTTTCCGTAGCGCAGCAAAATGCCGCGTTCACCTTCATTAACGGTGTAATACGAGAGAAATGGCAGCACAACCACGGCAAGCACGCCAATGACGATAGCAATAGATTTTTGTGGGCGAAATGAGGTTATTGAAACAGGTGCTTTCATATGAATCTTCCTTGAGTAAAGTGGGGAATATGTCACATGAGGTGAGGATAAAATAGCCGACAGGTGAGAATTCAGAATCTATAAAGGGGTATAGCGAAAAAACATTGCATTAAAAAAGTATGTTTTCGAACATTCAATAAATAAATGGCGATATGCATCACAAATACAACAACAAACAAAGTGTTGATTTTGTGATAAACATAACAAATACAAAGTTGACTTTGTAATTATTGATTTCATGTTGTTGTTATTTAAAGTTTTATTATTTTGGCTCATGGGTTTTTTCTTCTCGCGTGCCCAATTGCTTTCATTAAACCGCACGAGTATTTTATTTTTACCGCCGAACGGTACCCTAAAAATAAAATAAGGATAATTTATGCGGCTTATTAATTATTTTCCAGAATCATCAATTTCAGTTATACATTCAGCAAAAGACTGGCAGGAAGCTATCGATTTCTCGATGGCATCATTGCTGGATAAAAACTATATCAGCGAGAATTACATTCAGGCTATTAAAGATTCCACCATGAGTAATGGCCCTTACTATATTCTCGCACCAGGCGTGGCAATGCCTCATGCGCGACCAGAATGTGGGGCGCTTAAAACCGGGATGTCTTTAACGTTACTTAAACAAGGCGTTTATTTTCCGGGGAATGACGAACCAATTAAATTACTCATCGGACTCTCTGCTGCCGATGCCGATTCGCACATTGGCGCTATTCAGGCGTTAAGTGAATTACTGTGCGAAGAAGAAATACTCGAACAACTCTTAACAGCATCATCAGAAAAACAATTAGCGGACATTATCAGCCGCGGATAATTACTCTCTCCTCTACAGGATAATATTATGGAAAACAAGTCTGCTCGTGCAAAGGTCCAGGCTTTTGGGGGCTTTTTGACGGCAATGGTCATCCCCAATATTGGTGCTTTTATTGCCTGGGGTTTTATTACTGCGTTATTTATTCCCACCGGTTGGCTGCCTAACGAACATTTCGCCAAAATTGTCGGCCCGATGATTACCTATTTATTGCCCGTGATGATTGGTTCTACCGGTGGTCATCTGGTCGGCGGTAAACGCGGCGCGGTCATGGGCGGAATTGGTACTATTGGTGTGATCGTCGGCGCAGAGATCCCGATGTTCCTTGGCTCAATGATTATGGGGCCGCTCGGTGGTCTGGTCATAAAATATGTTGATAAGGCACTGGAAAAACGCATACCTGCCGGTTTTGAGATGGTTATCAATAACTTCTCATTAGGTATCGCGGGGATGCTCCTTTGTCTGCTGGGTTTTGAAGTGATCGGCCCGGCGGTGTTAATTGCCAATACTTTCGTCAAAGAGTGTATTGAGGCGCTGGTACATGCGGGTTATCTGCCTTTGCTGTCAGTCATCAATGAACCGGCGAAAGTGCTTTTCCTTAATAATGCGATCGATCAGGGCGTCTATTATCCGCTGGGAATGCAACAGGCATCAGTTAACGGCAAATCCATCTTCTTTATGGTGGCCTCTAATCCAGGTCCTGGCCTGGGGCTGCTGCTGGCGTTTACCTTGTTTGGTAAAGGGATGAGTAAGCGTTCTGCGCCTGGCGCGATGATTATTCACTTCCTCGGTGGGATCCACGAACTGTATTTCCCATATGTGCTGATGAAGCCACTGACCATTATTGCCATGATTGCGGGCGGTATGTCTGGCACCTGGATGTTTAACTTACTTGATGGCGGTTTGGTGGCTGGCCCAAGCCCTGGCTCTATTTTTGCTTACCTGGCACTGACGCCGAAAGGCTCGTTCCTGGCGACAATTGCCGGTGTTACGGTAGGTACCCTGGTGTCCTTTGCTATCACTTCGCTGATACTGAAGATGGAAAAAACGGTGGAAACGGAGAGCGAAGATGAGTTTGCTCAGTCAGCCAATGTGGTTAAGGCGATGAAACAAGAGGGTGCATTCTCGTTAAGCAGGGTTAAGCGTATCGCCTTTGTTTGCGATGCGGGGATGGGCTCCAGCGCGATGGGCGCAACCACCTTCCGTAAACGTCTGGAAAAAGCGGGGCTGGCAATTGAAGTAAAACATTACGCGATAGAAAACGTGCCTGCGGATGCGGATATCGTTGTTACTCATGCCAGTCTGGAAGGGCGCGTGAAACGTGTGACGGATAAACCGCTGATACTGATTAATAACTATATTGGCGATCCAAAACTCGACACTTTATTTAATCAATTAACCGCCGAACATAAAAACTGATTGCCGAGGTAAAAATGAAAACCAAAGTTGCTGCTATTTATGGCAAGCGGGATGTCCGTCTGCGCGAATTTGAACTGCCAGAAATTACCGATAATGAACTGTTAGTGAGTGTAATTTCTGACAGCGTCTGTTTATCGACCTGGAAAGCGGCGTTACTCGGTAGTGAACATAAACGCGTACCCGACGATTTAGAAAATCATCCGGTCATTACCGGGCATGAATGTGCCGGGGTTATTGTTGAAGTGGGTAAAAATCTCACCGGCAAATATAAAAAAGGCCAGCGTTTTGTATTGCAACCGGCGATGGGGTTACCAAGCGGATATTCAGCGGGCTACAGCTACGAATATTTTGGCGGTAACGCCACCTATATGATTATTCCCGAGATCGCCATTAACCTGGGCTGCGTATTACCGTACCACGGCTCTTATTTTGCTGCGGCGTCGCTGGCAGAGCCTATGTGCTGCATTATTGGCGCTTATCATGCCAATTATCACACCACGCAATATGTTTATGAGCATCGCATGGGCGTTAAACCTGGCGGCAATATTGCGCTGCTGGCGTGTGCAGGTCCGATGGGCATTGGCGCTATCGATTATGCTATTAACGGCGGCATACAACCGTCGCGGGTGGTGGTGGTCGATATCGACGACAAACGCCTGGCGCAGGTACAAAAGCTGCTGCCGGTGGAACTGGCGGCCAGTAAAGGCATTGAGCTGGTGTATGTGAATACCAAAGGGATGAGCGATCCGGTCCAGACGCTGCGGGCGCTGACGGATGATGCCGGATTTGATGACGTATTTGTCTATGCAGCGGTGCCTTCAGTCGTCGAGATGGCTGATGAATTACTGGCGGAAGATGGCTGCCTGAACTTCTTTGCCGGGCCGACGGATAAAAACTTCAAAGTGCCGTTTAATTTCTACAACGTCCATTACAACAGCACGCATGTCGTCGGTACGTCCGGCGGTTCAACGGACGACATGAAAGAGGCGATTGCGCTTAGCGCCACGGGGCAGTTACAGCCGTCGTTTATGGTGACCCATATCGGTGGCCTGGATGCAGTGCCAGAAACCGTGCTCAATCTGCCGGATATCCCCGGAGGTAAAAAACTCATTTATAACGGCGTGACCATGCCGCTGACTGCCATTGCCGATTTTGCCGAAAAAGGCAAAACCGATCCGCTGTTTAAAGAACTGGCGCGGCTGGTTGAGGAAACGCACGGTATCTGGAATGAACAGGCCGAGAAATATCTGCTGGCGCAATTTGGCGTTGATATTGGGGAGGCCGCGCAATGATGTCCCTGGCGTGGCCATTATTTCGCGTTACGGAACAGGCAGCGTTGGCTGCCTGGCCGCAAACCGGATGTGGCGACAAAAATAAAATTGATGGCCTGGCGGTCACCGCGATGCGCCAGGCATTAAACGACGTCGCTTTTCGTGGGCGAGTGGTTATCGGCGAGGGAGAGATTGACCATGCGCCGATGCTGTGGATTGGCGAAGAGGTGGGCAAAGGCGATGGGCCAGAAGTCGATATCGCGGTTGATCCCATTGAAGGTACGCGGATGGTGGCGATGGGGCAGAGCAATGCGCTGGCGGTCATGGCTTTCGCACCTCGGGATAGCCTGTTACATGCGCCCGATATGTATATGAAAAAGCTGGTTGTTAATCGACAGGCTGCCGGGGCGATTGATCTGTCTTTGCCTCTGGCGGACAACTTGCGAAACGTGGCGAAAGCGTTAGGCAAACCGCTGGACAAACTGCGCATGGTTACGCTGGATAAACCGCGCCTGAGTACCGCAATTGAGGAAGCAACACAGCTGGGCGTGAAGGTTTTTGCCCTGCCGGATGGCGATGTCGCCGCCAGCGTGCTG
This sequence comes from Escherichia sp. WS1450, assembly GCF_046487395.1. NCBI lineage: Bacteria > Pseudomonadati > Pseudomonadota > Gammaproteobacteria > Enterobacterales > Enterobacteriaceae > Escherichia > Escherichia sp. WS1450. The sequence goes on along the minus strand of NZ_JBJQJO010000002.1, from coordinate 359,135 downwards.
ACCTGCTGGCAGGATAATCCTTACGATGTGATGTACACCATCGGCGGTGCGCCGGAGGGCGTGATTTCTGCCTGTGCCGTTAAAGCATTAGGCGGGGATATGCAGGCCGAGCTGATTGACTTTTGTCAGGCTAAAGGGGATTACACGGAAAATCGGCAGATTGCAGAGCAGGAGCGCAAGCGTTGCAAGGAAATGGGCGTTGACGTTAACCGTGTGTACTCGCTCGATGAACTGGTGAGGGGGAACGATATCCTCTTTAGCGCTACGGGCGTGACGGGCGGCGAGTTGGTGAACGGTATCCAACAGACGGCGAATGGGGTGCGGACGCAGACATTACTGATCGGCGGCGCGGACCAAACGTGTAATATAATAGACTCCCTGCATTGATGGTGATCTATCGGAAGACCAATGGCGACGCTGACAGAAGATGATGTGCTTGAGCAACTGGAGGCACAGGACAATTTATTTTCATTTATGAAAACGGCGCATTCTATTTTGCTCCAGGGGATACGCCAGTTTCTACCGTCGCTGTTTGTCGATAACGATGAAGAGATCGTCGAATATGCAGTGAAGCCGTTACTCGCCCAAAGCGGCCCGCTTGACGATATTGATGTTGCACTGCGTTTGATTTATGCGCTGGGGAAAATGGATAAATGGCTGTACGCCGATATCACGCACTTTTCCCAGTTCTGGCATTACCTGAACGAACAGAATGAAATGCCCGGATTTGCCGATGATATGACCTGGGATTTTATCAGCAACGTCAATAGCATAACCCGCAATGCGACGCTCTATGACGCGTTGAAAGCGATGAAGTTCGCCGATTTCGCCGTCTGGTCAGAGGCGCGTTTTAGCGGGATGGTCAAAACGGCGCTGACGCTGGCAGTAACGACCACCTTAAAGGAATTAACGCCGTGAAAATTGAATTAACGGTGAATGGTCTGAAGGTACAAGCACAGTACCATGTTGATGAGATAGAAAATGTACATAAACCGTTGCTGCGCATGTTGGCGGCCTTACAGACGGTAAATCCGCAGCGGCGTACGGTGGTTTTTCTTTGCGCTCCGCCGGGGACGGGTAAATCTACCCTAACCACCTTCTGGGAATATCTCGCGCAACAAGACCCGGAACTACCCGCTATACAGACGCTGCCGATGGATGGTTTTCACCATTACAATAGCTGGCTGGATGCGCATCAATTGCGCCCCTTCAAAGGCGCACCAGAGACATTCAATGTAGCGAAACTGGCGGAAAACCTGCGCCAGGTCGTGGAAGGGGATTGTACGTGGCCACAGTACGATCGACAAAAGCATGATCCTGTTGAAGATGCGTTGCACGTTACCGCACCACTCGTCATCGTCGAAGGAAACTGGTTGTTGCTGGACGACGAGAAGTGGTGCCAGCTTGCGCAATTTTGTGATTTCTCGATCTTTATCAACGCGCCAGCTACTGCGTTGCGGGAACGACTGGTGGGGCGCAAGCTGGCGGGAGGGTTATCGCTGGCAGACGCAGATGCCTTTTATGACCGTACCGATGGGCCGAATGTTCGCCGGGTGCTGGAAGAGAGTCTGCCTGCAAATTTGACCTTAATGATGACCGCTACGGGTGAATATCATCTGGTGGATTAACGTTCCTGATTACACCATCTTCCAGTCGCACCACCCGAGAGAAATGACGCCGGGTAAATGCGGCGTCATGACTGATTGCTATGACGCTCGTGCCTCGCTGACGGCACTTTTCCAGCCAGCTTTCAAACACGCTCATCCAATTTTCGTCAAAATCCCGACTCGGCTCGTCCAGCAGCAATAGCGGCGGAGAGAGTGCTTCCAGGCAGGCGACGGCGACCATCCGTCGCTGCGCACTATGCAGATCTAACGGATGCGCGCTGGCAGTGTCTGCTAACTGACAGCATTGCAGGGCAGCATGGGTACGTTGAGTGATTTCATCCGCCGGGCATTTTTGCAGTTTCAAACCAAATGCGATCTCGTCGGCGACGGTGCTGTGAAAAAGCTGGTTTTCCGCTTCCTGAAACAGTACGCCAATCTTTGCTGCACGTTGGCGGTTTTTCAGGTTTTTCATCGCCTGTTGTTGCAGCATAACCGTACCGGCTGTGGGCGGAAGAAGACCTGCCATTACTCGTAACAGCGTCGATTTTCCCGCGCCATTGTCGCCGGTCAGCGCCAGCCATTCGCCTTGTTTGAGTTGCAGAGAAATGTCGCAAAGACAATCCGTTGCCGCGCCAGGCCAGCGATAAGATATCTGATTTAACGTTAGCATAGTGGCTGGAGCGCTCCGTTTTGCAGTTGCCACGCTTGCTGGCAGTAGTTCAGGAAAGGTGTGCGATGACGTTCAAAAAGAATAATCAGCGAACCACGTTCAAACGCCCAGTGTTGTAAGCGCTGCAACAGCATTTCGCTGGCCTGCGGCGTCAGGCGACTAAAGGCTTCATCAAGAATTAATAGTTTTGGCTGCATCGCGATGGCGCAGGCGATGACCACGCGCTGTGTCTCTCCACCGGAGAGTGTTGCCGGGTGACGATGCCGCAACGGCTGGCACTCGGTCAGAGTCAGGGCGGCATCAATCCGCGCCATAATCTCTTCTTCAGCAAGACACAGATTTTCTGGCCCAAAGGCAACTTCTTCTTCCACGCTAAAGGTACAGCCGGAGAGCTGCAAATAGGGCGATTGCTGAACGAGCTGGATGGTGGCGGATTGTTCATTAAGCGGGAGATGCCCAATGGGCGTACCGAGAAGCGTCCCCGTGCCGGTTATCTCTCCTGGCAGAAAGTCCGGATACCAGCCCGCCATCAGCTGTGCCAGCGTACTTTTGCCACTGCCGTTGTCACCAAAGATGGCGACCATCCCCGATTTGACATAGTGAAAGTCATAACAGAACGGAGGATGCGTTGAGTGTGTCGGGCAATAGCTAAACTGTTCTAACGTAACCATATCCACGCTCCGAATTCTGTCAGCATCAGCAAGATCATGGTGTAACGCGCTACGCGTTGTAGGGGGCTATCGGCTGGTGCCCATAACGTAGTGCGCCGGTTGTGGATCCGAAATGCCCGCATGTCCAGCGCCGCACCACGGATAGCCAGATCGTTTAGCGCATTGTGTGTTAGCGGAATAATTAGCGCGGGCATAGCACGTAAACGCTGATACCAGCCCTCATCCAGCGGCACGCCGCGGGCGCGCTGCGCTTCATGAATAATCGCTAATTGCCGTTTTAACTGCTCAACGACCAACAAAGGCCCGGCGAACAGATAAGCGACGCCCGGCGGCAGGCGAGAAGCAAACAAAGCGCGGATAAAACGTTGCACTGGGACGAATTGCATCCACAACTGCGAGGTTGAAACAATCGCCAGAATCCGCAACCAGAGCGTAATAGCATGCGTCCACCGTTCTGGCGAGCGTGGCGTGCCGCTTAGCCATTCTGTCAGCCAGCCACCGTGTACCAGCCACAGTCCAGCCCCCAGCGAGAACATCAGCCAGACAACATATTTTGCCCGCCGCCGCGTGGCCTTTAGCGCAATAAGGCAGAAAAAGGTTGCCGCGCTATAGACTGGCAGTATTGTCTGTGTGGGCAGGATAAGCGTGGTGCAGGCCGCCAGCGCCCACAGCGTTAAGGATGTAAACGGATGCATTTAGCGCACGGCAGCCATTGCCGGAAAATGGCGCGTGGTGCGAATCGGCAGCTGGCGCAGTAAAAGCCAGACAATCACCGCTGTAAGAATTTTATCGACCAGGTTTGCGCCTATCACCGTAATCGCCACCGACTCCACCAGGTTTTGCCCCATAGAGTGCATCCAGGCAACGAACAAATCGGCTCCGCTACCGGTGACGCCGCCGAACAGCGCAGTACGCAGCGGTACAGCGACGACCGTTACTGCTAGCGTAATAATCACGCCGCTGACAACGACTTTTGGCAGGGTGCGAAACCAACCCGCTCGCGCCAGCCAACCGGCGACCAGACCGATGACCATCGCGACGGGCGCAAATGCGGCGGCGATCGGGTCGGTCAGCAAACCCCAGAGTAAATTGGTCAGTAAGCCGGTCAGCATCCCGATCACCGGACCAAGCAGTACCGCGCTAATAAGTGTGCCGATGGAGTCGAGAAATATAGGTAATTTGACCATGCTGGCCAGTTGCCCGCCGATCATATTGATGGCGATAGAGATAACGATCAACACCAACGCCTGACTGGAAAAGTGGCGACGCGCCATAAGAAAACCTCTCTGAAAGTAGTTATTTAACGGGGGAAATATGCAATTCGTCGTAACCAGAAAGCGCGCAAGGTTGGCGGCTAAACGCCAGTTCCTCAAGGCTACCGATCACCAGTTCAAGCGTGGTCCGCACGGTACAGCCGGGCATCATATGACCGCCAAGCATCGTGCCGTGTGGATCGGAAACGCAGAGATGAAGATGTTCACCACTCTGTTCCAGTGTGCCGTTCAATGCGATGACTTCGAACTTACCGCTTAGTAGGGCCGTGTTTTCTTGCCCGCCATAGCGTAAGGCGACGTCAGTCAGACTGCCGGTACAACCTGCAATCCACGCAGCGTGGAGTTGTTGTTGCTGCGCGAAGGCGCGTAATTGGGAGAGAACTTCCTGCCCGGGGAGCAGGCGCAGCGCGTAAAAGCGTGCGGAGGAAGAATATGGGTAGGGCAATGTCATCATTGGAGTACTCCGAAACTCGGACGTATTGCGGATAATATCGACGCTGCATCAGTCATATTCTGATATAAGTCAGGGTTTGTGACGGCACAACGAAAAGATTTTGCTACGCTTATTCGTGATTCTGCAAAGTGGAATAAATTCCACAGTGGCGGGGCTGAAAACGTGACGTAAGTCAGATAATTGTCTTCTTTGACTGGACAATCATTCCTTTTATTCCACGTTTCGCTTATCCTAGCTGAAGCGTTTCAGTCGATTAAATGTTCGACAATTAACCAATCAGTCGCAGTTTGCGACAGGTAAGGTTTCCCCGGACGATTTGCTGGATTACTCTGTCTGGCAAATTTGCTCAGGGAAAACCTTGCAGGAGATCTATGACCGTACGCGTAGCGATAAATGGCTTCGGTCGCATCGGGCGTAATGTGGTTCGTGCTTTGTATGAATCCGGACGCCGGGCGGAAATTACCGTGGTGGCAATCAACGAACTGGCGGATGCTGCGGGCATGGCGCATTTGTTGAAATATGACACCAGCCATGGCCGTTTTGCATGGGAAGTACGACAGGAACGCGATCAACTTTTTGTTGGTGATGACGCCATCCGCGTATTGCATGAACGTTCACTGCAATCGCTCCCCTGGCGTGAACTTGGCGTTGATGTAGTCCTCGACTGCACCGGCGTATATGGCTCCCGCGAGCATGGCGAAGCGCATATTGCCGCCGGGGCTAAAAAAGTGCTCTTTTCACATCCTGGCAGTAACGATCTCGATGCGACCGTTGTTTACGGCGTCAATCAGGATCAACTTCGTGCGGAACACCGCATCGTTTCTAACGCTTCCTGTACCACGAATTGCATAATTCCCGTCATCAAATTGTTAGATGATGCGTACGGTATTGAGTCCGGCACTGTGACCACAATTCACTCCGCCATGCACGATCAACAGGTTATTGATGCATACCATCCTGACCTGCGTCGCACCCGGGCAGCCAGCCAGTCGATCATTCCGGTCGATACTAAACTGGCCGCCGGTATCACACGATTTTTTCCGCAATTTAACGATCGCTTTGAAGCGATTGCGGTACGTGTGCCAACCATAAATGTGACGGCAATCGATTTAAGCGTGACGGTGAAGAAACCTGTAAAAGCCAATGAAGTCAACCTGTTGCTGCAAAAAGCAGCACAAGGTGCATTTCATGGTATAGTTGACTATACGGAATTGCCGTTGGTCTCTGTAGATTTTAACCACGATCCGCACAGTGCCATTGTCGATGGCACCCAAACCCGGGTCAGTGGCGCACACCTGATCAAAACGTTGGTCTGGTGCGATAACGAATGGGGCTTTGCTAACCGAATGCTCGACACGACGTTAGCTATGGCTACTGTTGCTTTCAGGTAAGACGCAAGCAGCGTCTGCAAAACTTTTAGAATCAACGAGAGGATTCACCATGTCTGTAATTAAGATGACCGATCTGGATCTTGCTGGGAAACGTGTATTTATCCGTGCGGATCTGAACGTACCAGTAAAAGACGGGAAAGTAACCAGCGATGCGCGTATCCGTGCTTCTCTGCCGACCATCGAACTGGCCCTGAAACAAGGCGCAAAAGTGATGGTAACTTCCCACCTGGGTCGTCCTACCGAAGGCGAGTACAACGAAGAATTCTCTCTGCTGCCGGTTGTTAACTACCTGAAAGACAAACTGTCTAACCCGGTTCGTCTGGTTAAAGATTACCTCGACGGCGTTGACGTTGCTGAAGGTGAACTGGTTGTTCTGGAAAACGTTCGCTTCAACAAAGGCGAGAAGAAAGACGACGAAACCCTGTCCAAAAAATACGCTGCACTGTGTGACGTGTTCGTAATGGACGCATTCGGTACTGCTCACCGCGCGCAGGCTTCTACTCACGGTATCGGTAAATTCGCTGATGTTGCGTGCGCAGGCCCGCTGCTGGCAGCTGAACTGGACGCGCTGGGTAAAGCACTGAAAGAACCAGCTCGCCCGATGGTGGCTATCGTTGGTGGTTCTAAAGTATCTACCAAACTGACCGTTCTGGACTCCCTGTCTAAAATCGCTGACCAGCTGATTGTTGGTGGTGGTATTGCTAACACCTTTATCGCGGCACAAGGCCACGATGTGGGTAAATCCCTGTACGAAGCTGACCTGGTTGACGAAGCTAAACGTCTGCTGACCACCTGCAACATCCCGGTTCCGTCTGACGTTCGCGTAGCGACTGAGTTCTCTGAAACCGCTCCGGCTACTCTGAAATCTGTTAACGACGTGAAAGCTGACGAGCAGATCCTGGATATCGGTGATGCTTCCGCTCAGGAACTGGCTGAAATCCTGAAGAATGCGAAAACCATTCTGTGGAACGGTCCGGTTGGCGTGTTCGAATTCCCGAACTTCCGCAAAGGTACCGAAATTGTGGCTAACGCTATCGCAGACAGCGAAGCGTTCTCCATCGCTGGCGGCGGCGACACTCTGGCAGCAATCGACCTGTTCGGCATTGCTGACAAAATCTCCTACATCTCCACTGGCGGCGGCGCATTCCTCGAATTCGTGGAAGGTAAAGTACTGCCTGCAGTAGCGATGCTCGAAGAGCGCGCTAAGAAGTAAAAAATCACAGGGCAGGGAAACCTGCCCTTGTTTCAGCGCGCTTTTAGAGCACGCATTTTTTCATACTCTAAATAATTCGAGTTGCAGGAAGGCGACAAGAGAGTGAATCCCCAGGAGCTTACATAAGTAAGTGACTGGGGTGAGCGAACGCAGACGCAGCACATCAACTTGAAGTATGACGAGTATAAGGCCCGACGATACAGGACAAGAGACATGTCTAAGATTTTTGATTTCGTAAAACCTGGCGTAATCACTGGTGATGACGTACAGAAAGTTTTCCAGGTAGCAAAAGAAAACAACTTCGCACTGCCAGCAGTAAACTGCGTCGGTACTGACTCCATCAACGCCGTACTGGAAACCGCTGCTAAAGTTAAAGCACCGGTTATCGTTCAGTTCTCCAACGGTGGTGCTTCCTTTATCGCTGGTAAAGGCGTGAAATCTGACGTTCCGCAGGGGGCTGCTATCCTGGGCGCGATCTCTGGTGCGCATCACGTTCACCAGATGGCTGAACATTATGGTGTTCCGGTAATCCTGCACACTGACCACTGCGCGAAGAAACTGCTGCCGTGGATCGACGGTCTGCTGGACGCGGGTGAAAAACACTTCGCAGCTACCGGTAAGCCGCTGTTCTCTTCTCACATGATCGACCTGTCTGAAGAATCTCTGCAAGAGAACATCGAAATCTGCTCTAAATACCTGGAGCGCATGTCCAAAATCGGCATGACTCTGGAAATCGAACTGGGTTGCACCGGTGGTGAAGAAGACGGCGTGGACAACAGCCACATGGACGCTTCTGCACTGTACACCCAGCCGGAAGACGTTGATTATGCGTATACCGAGCTGAGCAAAATCAGCCCGCGTTTCACCATCGCTGCCTCCTTCGGTAACGTACACGGTGTTTACAAGCCGGGTAACGTTGTTCTGACTCCGACCATCCTGCGCGACTCTCAGGAATATGTTTCTAAGAAACACAACCTGCCGCACAACAGCCTGAACTTCGTATTCCACGGTGGTTCCGGTTCTACTGCTCAGGAAATCAAAGACTCCGTAAGCTACGGCGTAGTGAAAATGAACATCGATACCGATACCCAATGGGCAACCTGGGAAGGCGTTCTGAACTACTACAAAGCAAACGAAGCTTATCTGCAGGGTCAGCTGGGTAACCCGAAAGGCGAAGATCAGCCGAACAAGAAATACTACGATCCGCGCGTATGGCTGCGTGCCGGTCAGACTTCGATGATCGCTCGTCTGGAAAAAGCATTCCAGGAACTGAACGCGATCGACGTTCTGTAAGATATTCCTTTCTGCTTATCTCAAGGCCCGCTCTGCGGGTCTTTTTTTTGCTAAAAGAAAAATTGCCTGATGCGCTACGCTTATCAGGCCTACACGTATCCTGCAATATATTGAATTCGCAGGTTTTTGTAGGCCGGATAAGGCGTTCACGCCGCATCCGGCATGACAAAGCGCACATTGATATCTGTCTGAGCCCCGCTCTGCGGGGATTTTTTCGCCAAAAGCAAGGTGATGCAGATGAGAAATCTGTGATCTATTTGGCAAAATTATGCTTTATTGTTTACCCTTGTCAGACTGCCCGTCATAAGGCGGCGGAGTGTATTTCTCCATTTTGAGTCAGTTGAAAAGGAATATTGAATGGAAGATTTGAATGTTGTCGATAGCATAAACGGCGCGGGAAGCTGGCTGGTGGCTAACCAGGCGCTGCTGCTAAGTTATGCAGTAAACATCGTGGCGGCACTCGCGATCATCATCGTTGGTTTGATTATCGCGCGGATGATTTCCAACGCGGTGAATCGCCTGATGATCTCCCGTAAAATCGATGCCACTGTTGCTGATTTTCTTTCTGCGTTAGTCCGTTACGGAATTATCGCCTTTACGCTAATCGCTGCACTGGGCCGCGTGGGTGTACAAACAGCGTCAGTCATTGCTGTACTCGGTGCCGCAGGCTTAGCGGTTGGTCTGGCTTTGCAGGGGTCACTGTCTAACCTGGCCGCTGGCGTGTTACTTGTCATGTTCCGCCCGTTCCGTGCCGGAGAATATGTTGACCTCGGCGGCGTAGCCGGTAATGTGCTGAGTGTGCAGATTTTCTCCACCACCATGCGTACTGCAGACGGTAAAATTATCGTTATTCCGAACGGTAAAATTATTGCCGGAAATATTATTAACTTCTCCCGCGAGCCAGTTCGCCGTAACGAATTTATTATTGGCGTGGCGTATGATTCCGATATCGATCAGGTTAAGCAGATCCTGACCAATATTATCCAGTCTGAAGATCGCATTTTGAAAGATCGCGAAATGACTGTGCGCCTGAATGAACTTGGCGCATCGTCGATTAATTTCGTGGTCCGCGTCTGGAGCAACAGCGGCGATCTGCAAAACGTGTACTGGGATGTGCTGGAGCGTATTAAACGTGAATTTGATGCCGCCGGTATCAGCTTCCCGTACCCGCAAATGGATGTGAACTTTAAGCGGGTGAAAGAAAATAAAGAAAACGAAGCGGTAACTCGTTAATCATGTAAAGCGCCCATGAAGTTCATGGGCGCACTACCAATTTAACGCATTGTTTCATCGAGTATATTGGCAACTTTTTGCATGACTTCCCCGGCTTTCTCCACGCCTTCCTTATTTTGCTTTTCTACCCACTGTGCTTGTTCTTGCTGATAACCGATCGCTTTCTGCCAGGCGTCCAGCCCTGATTTTTTCAGATAGCGAACCTGTGCACCTTCCTGCTCAAGCGTTTTTACCATGCTGATCAGGTTGTTATCTAATGCCTTGCCCAGTGCTTTCTCGGTTGTAATGGCAGCTCGTTGAATAGCCTCACGATCTCTGTTATCAAGGTTTTCCCACGATTGTTTATTCATTACCAACAGATAAACATGACCAAGCCAGAGAGAAGGTGAGAGCAACACATTCGGCGCAGCACGTTCAGCATGGATGTCATATCCGCTATCGAGATTGACCATTAAACCATCCAGTTTTCCATCCATGAGTGCTTTAGTTATTTGATCATTCCACGGTAAAGTTACGGTTTTTGCCCCCGTATGAGTTAAATAAGCCCGATGCCAGAAACTGGCTGTTCGCCAGGTGGTTCCCTGAAGCGCAGTCAATTTATCAATGGGCCTGGTAGAGAAAAAGCCTACCGGGTAGCCAAGGAAAAACTGTAAATTCACGATATTGTTACGCTCAAGTTCAGCGTTAAATTCGGGAATTTCCGCATATACGCGACGAAAGAATTCTACCTGACTGGCTCCATGATCCGGGCCAATAGCAAAGCTCTTGAAGATTTGATGAAGCGGCAATTGTTTCGCGGTGTATTCCGGCACCACTATACCCATATCAGCTTTGCTGCCATCGCTTATTGTCGTCAGAGCGTCATAGCTGATGGCGGTTTCACCGTTCCAGTGTGGTTCGATTTTCAAACGCCCCTGCGACTCTTTTTCAATTTCTGCAAAAAATATCTCTTTAATTATTTGTGTACGCATTCCCCCGTAGGGTTCATGGTCTGTATAACGAAGAATTTTTTCAGCAGCAAAAATCGAGGGAGATAACAGAAGAAATCCTGATAAAAGAAAGGGGAGTAATTGTCGGTAGTGCATATCTGTTCCTTCAGTTTATTAATTCAACTTATACTATATTAATTTTATCAATTATCCCTAATGTTATTCCTGCGCTATAGTCTGCGCATCAGATAATTAGCCCGGAATTAATTACGTGATATCTTATTACTTTCAAGGTCTTGCTCTTGGGGCAGCTATGATTCTGCCGCTCGGCCCACAAAATGCTTTTGTGATGAATCAGGGCATTCGTCGTCAGTACCACATTATGATTGCCTTACTTTGCGCTATCAGCGATTTGGTCCTGATTTGCGCGGGGATTTTTGGTGGCAGCGCGTTATTGATGCAGTCGCCGTGGTTGCTGGCGCTGGTCACCTGGGGCGGCGTAGCCTTCTTGCTGTGGTATGGTTTTGGCGCTTTTAAAACAGCGATGAGCAGTAATATTGAGTTAGCCAGTGCCGAAGTCCTGAAGCAAGGCAGATGGAAAATTATCGCCACCATGCTGGCAGTGACCTGGCTGAATCCGCATGTTTACCTGGATACTTTTGTTGTACTGGGCAGCCTTGGCGGGCAACTTGATGTGGAACCAAAACGTTGGTTTGCGCTCGGGACAATTAGCGCCTCTTTCCTGTGGTTCTTTGGTCTGGCTATTCTCGCAGCCTGGCTGGCACCGCGCCTGCGCACGGCAAAATCACAACGCATTATCAATCTGGTTGTGGGATGTGTTATGTGGTTTATTGCCTTGCAGCTGGCGAGAGACGGTATTGCTCATGCACAAGCCTTGTTCAGTTAGGCGCTATCTGATGGAAAAATAAAACAGAGGCGCTAAGCTTGCCTCCAGAGGTCCTGAATTTTAGGCAAGTCAATTAACACGGAGAGACTAACGTGAAGTTCAAAGTTATCGCCCTGGCGGCATTAATGGGTATTAGCGGGATGGCAGCGCAGGCTAACGAATTGCCGGATGGACCGCATATTGTCACCTCCGGTACGGCAAGCGTGGATGCGGTGCCAGACATTGCCACTCTTGCGATTGAAGTCAACGTGGCCGCGAAGGATGCCGCTACTGCCAAGAAACAGGCGGATGAGCGCGTCGCACAATACATTTCCTTCCTTGAACTCAATCAGATCGCGAAAAAAGATATCAGCTCAGCGAACTTACGCACCCAGCCAGATTATGATTATCAGGATGGTAAAAGTATCCTGAAAGGCTACCGTGCTGTGAGAACGGTGGAAGTCACGCTCCGTCAGTTAGACAAACTGAATTCCTTGCTGGATGGCGCGCTGAAGGCGGGTCTTAACGAAATTCGTTCTGTGTCGCTGGGCGTGGCGCAGCCGGATGCCTATAAAGACAAAGCGCGTAAGGCAGCGATTGATAACGCGATTCATCAGGCGCAGGAACTGGCGAACGGCTTTCATCGTAAACTGGGGCCGGTATATAGCGTGCGCTACCATGTTTCCAACTATCAGCCCAGCCCAATGGTGCGGATGATGAAAGCCGATGCCGCGCCGGTGTCCGCCCAGGAAACTTACGAGCAGGCCGCTATTCAGTTTGATGATCAGGTCGATGTGGTCTTCCAGTTAGAACCTGTGGATCAACAACCCGCTAAAACACCTGCAGCACAATAATATTTGTAGCCCGACGTATTCGTCGGGCTAATGCCTTTACCCGATATTGCCTCCTTTTTCTGTAATTTTCTGTAAAACCATGACGTAATCACCTATCTTTGCTCGCGGTTTCATCAAGGATAGGCTGACTGAAACGGTTAAGCGGACAAGGATGCGGGGGAGGGGGTATGGACATTTTTATTTCGAAAAAGATGCGCAATTTCATTTTATTAGCGCAAACCAATAATATTGCCCGGGCGGCAGAAAAAATCCATATGACGGCTTCGCCATTTGGTAAAAGCATTGCCGCGCTGGAAGAACAAATTGGCTATACGCTATTTACCCGCAAAGATAATAATATCAGCCTCAATAAAGCCGGACAGGAACTGTATCAAAAACTGTTCCCGGTTTATCAACGACTTTCTGCGATTGATAATGAAATCCATAACTCAGGGCGTCGTTCACGAGAAATTGTGATTGGCATAGATAATACTTATCCGACAATTATTTTCGATCAGTTGATTAGTCTCGGAGATAAGTATGAAGGCGTGACCGCCCAGCCAGTTGAGTTCAGCGAAAACGGCGTTATCGATAATCTTTTTGACCGTCAGTTAGATTTTATTATCTCCCCACAGCATGTATCTGCACGAGTTCAGGAACTGGAAAACCTGACTATCAGTGAACTACCACCGCTGCGATTGGGCTTTCTCGTTTCTCGCCGTTATGAAGAGCGACAAGAGCAAGAGCTGCTTCAGGAGCTGCCCTGGCTGCAAATGCGCTTTCAGAACCGGGCCAACTTCGAAGCAATGATTGATGCGAATATGCGACCTTGTGGGATCAATCCAACCATTATTTATCGTCCCTACAGTTTTATGGCCAAAATCAGCGCCGTGGAGCGCGGACATTTTCTGACGGTGATCCCGCATTTTGCCTGGCGACTGGTGAATCCGGCAACGCTGAAATATTTTGATGCGCCGCACAGGCCGATGTATATGCAGGAATATCTTTATTCAATCAGAAATCATCGTTATACCGCCACGATGCTTCAGCATATTGCTGAAGATCGTGACGGGACGAGTCATTAACCCAGCATCGAGCCGGTTGCAATTAAATTACGGTGTAAATCGAAGACGTGGCTAAGATCGTGGTGAATATGTCCGCCGGGCGCATTTTCCAGATAGCGATGCAGATAATCCCGATACATAGGATGTGCACAATTATCAATGATAGTGCGGGCGCGTTGAAGCGGGGAAAGACCACGCAGATCGGCGATGCCTTGTTCGGTGATGATCACTTTGACGCTGTGTTCGCTGTGATCAACATGGCTGCACATTGGCACGACGGTTGAGATCTTGCCTTCTTTAGCAATCGACGGGGCCATAAAGATCGACAGATACGCGTTGCGTTCAAAATCACCGCTGCCACCGATGCCGTTCATCAGATCGACCCCGGCTACGTGCGTTGAGTTGGCATGCCCGTAAATATCAAACTCCAGGCCGACGTTCAGAGCGATGACGCCCAGACGACGGATGATTTCCGGGTTATTGGAAATCTCCTGCGGACGCAACACAATGCGGCTGGCAAAGTAATCCATATTGTCGTAAATCTTGCGCAGGGAATCGGCCGAGATTGTCAGGCTGGAGGCGCTGGCCCCGCTGATTTTGCCGGTTTCCAGTAAATGCACCACCGATTCCTGTAGCACTTCCGAATACATCATAAACGGAGGAATTTCCGGGTTTTCCCCTAGTCGCGCCATGACTGCATTATTGATATTGCCCACGCCACTTTGCAGCGGCAGAAATTCCGGCGGAATACGCCCATGCGCCATTTCCTGCAACAAGAACGTGACCACGTTATCGGCAATCTGCTGGCACATGGGATTTTGCTTATCCAGCATATTACCGGCGTCGGGCAAGTTGGTTTCCACGACGGCGACAATCTTTTTCGGATCGATTTGCACATAGCGGGTACCGACGCGATCCATTGCATGGAAGATCGACACGCTATTGCGCCGCGGAGGCGCGCCAGGAATCACAATATCCGCCAGTTCTGCAACGCGCGGATCGTGATAGCGATTGAGTTCAATGATCACTTTCTTCGCTCGCAGCAGCCAGGTCGGCGCATTACCGATCCCGCTGGTTAACCAGACTCGACCATCCGGTGCAAGTGCCGATGCTTCAATGACGGCAACATCAATTTCGCCGAAGAAACCGTAATTGACCATTTGCGCCACTTCGCTCAAATGCAGGTCAACGAAACTCACCGCGCCCTGATTGATCTTTTTACGTAAACCGGACGATGTTTGATATGGCGCACGCCAGGAAACAGCATCGGCGTCAGAAAGTACATCGTCAGCGGCGGCGCTGATTGACGCCCCCGTCAGCAGGCGGATTTGATACGGCTTTTGGGCCTCATGCTGTTCGTTAGCTCTGCGGGCAATGGCGGTGGGAAGGGCTTTCGGCGAACCCGCCGGGGTAAAGCCGCTAAATGCCACCATGTCGTTATGCTGGATAATTTCTGCCGCTTCATCGGCGGTCATCCTTGTCCACTGAGTTTCCATTTTTACTCCTTCGTTCGCAGGGATTAATGACCAACGAAATTAGGTTTACGTTTTTCGAGGAAAGCGTTCATCCCTTCCTGGTAGTCTTCGCTGTCATAAACCGCGCGGCGCATCCCCTGAATACGTTCAAATTCATCGGAGTTCATGGTGTGCGCTTCGCCCAGTACACGCAGCTCTTCTTTGATAACGGCAATGGCTAACGGCGCTTTCTCAGAGATGTGGTGCGCCATTTGTAAGGTGAAATCTTCCAGTTCTTCCACTTCCACAACATGGTTGAGGATGCCGACAGCCAGCGCGCGCTGGGCGGTGATTGGCGAAGCGGTAAAAATCAGCTCTTTGACAATGTGGAAGCCCGCGTCGCGGGTCAGGTTGTGAATGCCGACCAGGTTATACGGGACGCCGAGGTTTACAGGCGTCATTGAGAAGGTTGAGGTACTGGCGGCGATAATCAGATCGGAACTCATGATCATTTCAAATGCGCCACCCCAAACACTACCTTCCACCATCGAAATGATCGGTTTCGGGAATTTTTGGATCATGCGGGTGATTTGACGCAATGGATCATCATAGGAGAGCGGATCGCGACCGCCAGACGGCAGTTCGTGAATATCGTGACCTGCGGAGAAGACTTTGGATCCACTCGGCGCGCGCAAAATGATACAGCGAATTTCCGGCCGGTTGAGATCGCTTAACGCCTGCATAAGATCATCAATAAAGACTTTACTTAAGGCATTAAGTTTTCGGCCATAGTTAAACTCAATGACCGCCACTTTGTTGATAGTGACAACGTTCACATACTGATAAGACATAAAAATTCCTTTAATCAAAATATTGCGTCTGGATAAATTCACTGAGCTGCCGCAGGCCGGTGCGCGGTGAGAGCGTATTGTTTTTGACCGCTAAAAGCGTCTGGCGGTAATAGCGATCGAAATCTTCATTCGCGAACAGGTGATTCAGTACTTCTTCTTCGGTTTGTTTACGCAGCCATTCCACCGATTGTTGTTGCCGCACTTGTTGTAATCGACCACTGGCAGTTAGCGCGGTTTTGAAGTCGATGATGGCGTGCCAGATCTCATCGATTCCACGTTTTTCCAGTGCGCTACAAGTCAGAACCCGTGGCTGCCATTCGTCGTATTTACGTCGCAGAATATGCAGAGCACTCTCGTACATATGCCGGGCAATGGCGACATTGGTATGGTTATCGCCATCGTCTTTGTTGATAACGATCAGATCTGCCACTTCCATCAGCCCCTTTTTAATGCCCTGCAGATCATCGCCGCCACCGGCAATTTGCAACGAGATAAAACAGTCCACCATGCGGGCGACTTCCGTTTCTGACTGCCCGACGCCAACCGTTTCGACAATCACTACGTCATAACCCGCCGCTTCGCATAACAGCATTAATTCCCGCGCTCGCTGACTGGCACCGCCCAGATGGCCGGAGGAGGGTACCGGGCGAATAAACGCCGCCTCGGCACGCGCAAGGTCATTCATGCGGGTTTTATCCCCGAGAATGCTACCGCCAGTGACCGGGCTGCTGGGATCGACCGCAATAACCGCAACCTTTAATCCCTCACGAATCAACAACATGCCAAAGGCTTCAAGAAAGGTACTTTTCCCCGCGCCGGGTGTGCCGGTAACGCCCAGTCGCAGGGCGTTACCACAGAACGGCATAATGGCGTCAAGCAGCTGAGTACTTAGCGCCTGATGACGCGGGTGACGGCTTTCCACCAACGTCATGGCCTGGGCAAGCGTGGCACGCTCACCCTTACGTAAGCGGCGAATACTTTCTGCCAGCGTGGCTTCATTAATCATGATGCTGGCTTATCAGATTCAGTACGTCGCGCACGCTGTCGAGCATAGGTGTACCTGGACCATAAATCGCCGCCACGCCGCGCTCTTGCAGGAAGGCGTAATCCTGCGGCGGAATGACGCCACCGGCGACTACGCAGATATCTTCGCGTCCCCATTTTTTCAGCGCTTCGACCAGTTCCGGGATCAGCGTTTTATGACCGGCAGCCAGTGAGGATGCGCCCACTACGTGAACGTCATTTTCTACTGCCAGGCGGGCGATCTCTTCAGGTGTAGAGAACATCGGGCTTAAATCTACGTCGAAACCGAGGTCGGAATAGGCGCTGGCGATCACTTTCGCGCCGCGATCGTGCCCATCCTGACCCATTTTAGCGATCAGAATGCGCGGGCGACGACCATTGTCGGCAAGGAACAGCTCCGTTTGCGCAACAATGGCATCGAACTCGGAGGCCGATTTCTCAGACTGATGATAGCTTTGCGCAATCACGCCGGTAACACACTGGCTTGGCACCAGATAACGGTCGAAAGCGGCTTCCAGCGCATCGGAAATTTCACCCAGGGTGGCGCGAACGCGAGCGGCATTAACAGCGGCAGCCAGCAGGTTTTCGTTATGCTGTGCGGCGTGAGTCAGGGCGTTCAACGCGGCGGTTACGGCGGCATCATCACGGGTGGCGCGAATGCGTTCCAGCGAAGCAATTTGCTCGTTACGCACCATCACGTTGTCGATCTCAAGGACGTCGGTTTCGTCTTCGTGATCCAGTTTGTACTTGTTGACACCAACGATGACACGCTTGCCCTGGTCGATCAGCGACTGTTCGCGCGCTGAGGCCTCTTCGATCATTCGTTTTGGCAGACCTGCTTCGATCGCTTTCGCCATACCACCGGCTTCGTCGATCTGTTGGATAATAGCTCTGGCTTGTTTGACGATTTGATCGGTCAGCGACTCAACGTAATAGGATCCGGCCAGTGGATCGACGGTGCGGCAGAGTTCTGATTCTTCCTGAATGATGATCTGGGTATTGCGGGCAATGCGTGCTGAGAAATCGGTAGGCAAACCAAGCGCTTCGTCAAAGGCGTTGGTATGCAGTGACTGAGTACCGCCCAGCGTTGCAGCCAGTGCTTCAATGGTGGTGCGGATAACGTTGTTATACGGATCCTGTTCAGTCAGGCTCCAGCCTGAGGTCTGGCAGTGGGTACGCAGCGCCAGTGATTTCGGATCCTGTGCGCCAAATCCACTGACCGCTTCGCTCCATAAATAACGTGCCGCACGCAACATGGCGACGTTCATAAACAGATCCATGCCAATGCCGAAGAAGAACGACAGGCGAGGAGCGAAGTCATCAATTTTCAGCCCGGCGGAGATTGCTGCTTTGATGTACTCAATCCCATCAGCGAGCGTAAATGCTACCTGCTGCACGCAGTTGGCACCCGCTTCACCCATATGGTAACCGCTGATACTGATGGTATTAAATCGCGGCATGTTGCCGGAACACCAGGCGATGATGTCTGCGATAATACGCATTGACGGTTTTGGCGGGTAAATATAGGTGTTGCGGCAAAGATACTCTTTGAGGATATCGTTTTGAATAGTGCCGGTCAGTTTATCGGGTGTAACACCTTGCTCTTCTGCGGCGACAATATAAAACGCCAGTACTGGTAGTACTGCGCCATTCATGGTCATCGAAACCGACATTTTATCCAGCGGGATCTGGTCGAACAGGACTTTCATATCTTCCACGGTGTCGATAGCAACGCCCGCTTTGCCGACGTCGCCCGCCACGCGCGGGTTATCGGAGTCGTAGCCTCGGTGGGTGGCAAGGTCAAACGCAACGGAAAGACCTTTTTGCCCGGCGGCCAGGTTACGGCGATAAAAAGCGTTGGACTCTTTTGCTGTTGAAAAACCAGCATACTGACGGATGGTCCACGGTTGGGCGGTATACATAGTGGCACGCGGGCCACGAACGTAGGGGGGCAAACCAGGAAGGGTACCTGTCACCTCCAGATTATCGAGATCGGCTTCGGTATACAGCGGCTTGATGGCGATCCCTTCCGCGGTTTGCTGAACCAGCGAGTCGACAGTTTTCTCCCGACGGCTCAATTCCTTGTTGGCAAGCTGTTGCCACTCCTGCACGTTAGACATTATTTGCTCCGTAAAACGCAATCAAAATGAGGGTATTTGCGCTTACGGTGAGCTTTTTACGTGGGTTTGTCGCCAGCAAAAAAAATGCATTCAGACGTCGTTTTTTGCCGCCTGAGATTTGTCTATTTTGTGATGTGATTCAAGGAATACAAAAAGACGTGCGGATAATGCCTGATATGTGCTATCAGGCATTATTTGATGGATTAATCCTGACGAAGGACTTTGTGACCATAATCGAGTAACGCATCAGTGACTTTACGCATCATGCGGCTTTCAGGAGCAAAGCGGTGCCAGTAGAGCATCCGTCGTTGAAATAGCCCAGGCGTTAAGTCAATCAGTTCACCGCTGGCCAGCTCTTTCTCGATTTGCAGGTGCGGGATCATACAGCAGGTGGTGCCCTGGCGAGCAAGTTGCACGAACGCTTCTGAAGAATTAACGATATGGCAGGGTACGCTGCCAGGAGGCAGATCGAAGTTTTGCTGCAAAAAGGCCTGGTGCATATCGTCAAGATGGTCAAAGGCGACCACAGGTGCTTTCAATAATGCCGAACGCGTTACGCCGTTAGGGAAATATTTTTCGGCAAACGGTTTTGAGCTGACGAACAGATAGTCGAGCGCACCGAGCTTATCGACAAGACAGCTCGGCAGCGCCTGATGTTGAATACTCACCGCGCCGACCACTTCGCCGCGGCGCAGACGTTCCTGAGTGCGGGTTTCATCTTCTACCTGCAAGTTGAGGCGGATAGGCGAATCAGCCAACACAGGAGCCAGCGCCGGAAGCAACCACGTCGCCAGACTGTCGGCGTTGACCGCCAGTGAAAGTAGCAGCGGAGTCGAACCGGTTTGTTCATCGCCCAGCCACTCTTCTTCCAGCAACTCCACCTGGCGTAGCAGTGCCAGCAGTTTTTGCCCTTGTTCTGTCGGGCGCGGCGGTACGGTACGCACCAACAGCGGCTGCCCGAACATATTTTCCAGTTGCTTAATGCGCTGTGAGACGGCTGATTGTGTAATGCACAGCTTTTGTGCCGCGCGCTCAAATCCTCGTTCACGTATCACCGCATCCAGTGCCTGTAATGTTCTGTAGTCCGGGCGTTTCATTGCTGTTGTCTGCTCCTGGTAAATGCTTTTTCCTGCACTATGACACAATTTTGTGTCAGGTTGCATATACCGAAGCCGTCGGCGGGTAACATTTGTATCAATGGTTAAACGCGCAGCTTAAAAGATCAGGGATTTGCGCTATTGCATTTCGCTTAGCGACTTCGCGCCCTGGTTATGTTGAATGGCGTGGCGTTATTGCCTCTGTTCGCACCGTGGAGCGGCATACCCAGACCGTTGTATGCTTTATTTGCCGGGCGAAAGGGGATGCCCGCCATTGCGCGATATTTTACGGATGAGTTAACCACGCGGCTTGCCAACGGGGTCTGAATCGCTTTTTTTGTATATAATGCGTGTGAAATTTCATACCACAGGCGAAACGATCATGACGCAGGATGAATTGAAAAAAGCAGTAGGATGGGCGGCACTTCAGTATGTTCAGCCCGGCACCATTGTTGGTGTAGGTACAGGTTCCACCGCCGCACACTTTATTGACGCGCTCGGCACGATGAAAGGCCAGATTGAAGGGGCCGTTTCCAGTTCGGATGCTTCCACTGAAAAACTGAAAAGCCTCGGCATTCACGTTTTTGATCTCAACGAAGTCGACAGCCTTGGCATCTACGTTGATGGCGCAGATGAAATCAACGGCCACATGCAAATGATCAAAGGCGGCGGCGCGGCGCTGACCCGTGAAAAAATCATTGCTTCGGTTGCGGAAAAATTTATCTGTATTGCCGACGCTTCCAAGCAGGTTGATATTCTGGGCAAATTCCCGCTGCCAGTAGAAGTTATCCCGATGGCACGTAGTGCAGTGGCGCGCCAGCTGGTGAAACTGGGCGGTCGTCCGGAATACCGTCAGGGCGTGGTGACCGATAACGGCAACGTGATCCTCGACGTCCACGGCATGGAAATCCTTGACCCGATAGCGATGGAAAACGCCATAAATGCGATTCCTGGCGTGGTGACTGTTGGCTTGTTTGCTAACCGTGGCGCGGACGTTGCGCTGATTGGCACACCTGACGGTGTCAAAACCATTGTGAAATGATCTGACGGGGGAACCTCCCCCGTTAAAAAAATTCTCTTCATTAAATTTGGTGACATGTGTCACGTTTTTACCTGGCTATTGTCGATTGCTCTAAATAAACCCTCTAAACCAGCATATTCATCCAAGAAATACCTTTGCGTGATATTTCCTCAACATCGCGACGCAAACGTTCATATTGCCGCAATATTATTTTTTGATATGTTGAAAGGCGGATGCAAATCCGCACACAACATTTCAAAAGACAGGATTGGGTAAATGGCAAAGGTATCGCTGGAGAAAGACAAGATTAAGTTTCTGCTGGTAGAAGGCGTGCACCAAAAGGCGCTTGAAAGCCTTCGTGCAGCGGGTTACACCAACATCGAATTTCACAAAGGCGCGCTGGATGATGAACAATTAAAAGAATCCATCCGCGATGCCCACTTCATCGGCCTGCGATCCCGTACCCATCTGACTGAAGACGTGATCAACGCCGCAGAAAAACTGGTCGCTATTGGCTGTTTCTGTATCGGAACAAACCAGGTTGATCTGGATGCGGCGGCAAAACGCGGGATCCCGGTATTTAACGCACCGTTCTCAAATACGCGCTCTGTTGCGGAGCTGGTGATTGGCGAACTGCTGCTGCTATTGCGCGGCGTGCCGGAAGCCAATGCTAAAGCGCACCGTGGCGTGTGGAACAAACTGGCGGCGGGTTCTTTTGAAGCGCGCGGCAAAAAGCTGGGTATCATCGGCTACGGTCATATTGGTACGCAATTGGGCATTCTGGCTGAATCGCTGGGAATGTATGTTTACTTTTATGATATTGAAAACAAACTGCCGCTGGGCAACGCCACTCAGGTACAGCATCTTTCTGACCTGCTGAATATGAGCGATGTGGTGAGTCTGCATGTACCAGAGAATCCGTCCACCAAAAATATGATGGGTGCGAAAGAGATTTCACTAATGAAGCCCGGCTCGCTGCTGATTAATGCTTCGCGCGGTACTGTGGTGGATATTCCGGCGCTGTGTGACGCGCTGGCGAGCAAACATCTGGCGGGGGCGGCAATCGACGTATTCCCGACGGAACCGGCAACCAATAGCGATCCATTTACCTCTCCGCTGTGTGAATTCGACAACGTCCTTCTGACGCCACACATTGGCGGTTCGACTCAGGAAGCGCAGGAGAATATCGGCCTGGAAGTTGCGGGTAAATTGATCAAGTATTCTGACAATGGCTCAACGCTCTCTGCGGTGAACTTCCCGGAAGTCTCGCTGCCACTGCACGGTGGGCGTCGTCTGATGCACATCCACGAAAACCGTCCGGGCGTGCTAACTGCGCTGAACAAAATCTTCGCCGAGCAGGGCGTCAACATCGCCGCGCAATATCTGCAAACTTCCGCCCAGATGGGTTATGTGGTTATTGATATTGAAGCCGACGAAGACGTTGCCGAAAAAGCGCTGCAGGCAATGAAAGCTATTCCGGGTACCATTCGCGCCCGCCTGCTGTACTAATTCCCCTTCTCTGAAAATCAACGGGCAGGTCACTGACTTGCCCGTTTTTTTATCGCTTCTCCCGCGCATGTCGCTGCCATTTGTAGTGCGCTGCAATTGCCTTTGCGAGTCTGCTCGAAGAAATAAATCAAAGTCAGATCAATGCGTTGTGTTTATTTAATGGGGATTTACGATGGCAGGGCAGCATGGGGCTGTAACGGTAAAGCCCTCACCGAAGCGAGGGCTTGAAGGAGAAGGGTTATGATGCGACTTGTCATCATACTGATTGTACTGTTACTCATAAGTTTCCCAGCTTATTAACAGTCAGTCTCAGGGGAGGAGTCATCCTCCCTTACCCTTACTCACTAAATTAGGTTAAAGAATCAACGATGTCAATCAGGGCGATGCAGGTGTGTCGCCCTCACCACTCCCAGACTTTCGACGGTGTAACCACCGCAGGAAGTGGGATATCCCACTCTTCAACGGGGAGTTTTTCCACCAACTGACAATCATGCGCATAACCCACCGGTTGCATTTTATAGTGCTGCCAGTTTTGTAAGGTTCGATCATAAAAACCACCGCCCATTCCCAGGCGCTGACCGTACTCATCAAAGGCGACCAGCGGTGTGATCAACACGTCTAATCGGGAAAGGGGTAGCACGTCACGCACATCCAGTTTTGGCTCATGGATCTTCAACCTGTTCATCACCAGTTCGCTTTGCGGATGGTAATTCAGGAACAGCAAATTACCGGCACTAAAGGGATGCAAAACTGGAAGATATACGCGCTTACCGGCGCGCCAGAGTTGTTCTATGAGTGGCTGGGTGTCGAGTTCGCCATCAAAAGAGAGGAATACAGCGACCGTATGCGCCATCACCACTGGGGGATAAGTCATCATCCGGGTAGCAGCTTGTTGACCCATTTCCTGCTGTTGTTCCGGCGTTAACGCACGACGACGTTGCCGAATCATTTTGCGGATTTCTTGTCGGGATAATGTCAGTGGGAGTTCTGGTAGTTGCGTCATGGCTGGTGCCAGATAAGAAGGGAATCTCCGAGATGCCGCCGCAGGCTGTAACCCTTGAACCCTTGGTTCAAGGTGAATGTGTCGTCGCAGTTTTAAGGCTTCTCGGACGGACCGAGCATGCTCACCAACCGCGGAGCGCCACATTCTTGTGGTATGAAATATCGGCTCAGGGGACTGGCCCGCTTGCGAACATCTCAGAGAAATTTTGTCTTCACGGTTACTCTACCACAGTAAACCGAAAAGTGTCATTCAAAGTTTTGGTTAGTTTTTTCGGTGATGCGACCTTGTTCAAGTAACGCTTGTTCTATGGTCTGCTGCAGCATCCGAATACGCTGTTCCATACTTGCCGCGTAGTCACGAGTCTTCGCTTTTTCTTGCGCTAACTCATAGCTGATATTCAATGCGGCAATGAAGACCAACTGCTCAGTATTTGTGACTCTAGTGCGTTCTTTCAGATCTTGCAACCGTTGGTTCAGATCGTCCGCTGCCTGATTCAACGCATCCCTTTGGTCAGGCGGGCAGTTCACACGCAGTGAACGGCCAAAAATTTGGATATCGACGGGTTGTGCAGACATGCCACCTTCCTGCTGATTGACTGCGCTGCCTTCGTCTTTAGACCCATGGTCTGCGAAGGGGCGACACTATAGCTACCCTGATGAGAAGAGACAAGCCCTTTTCTGGTCCACCAGGGCCCAAAGTGGTAGCATATCATGAATATTCCTCCCTTTGACGACGAATGCTTATGTCTATACAGAACGAAATGCCTGGTTACAACGAAATGAACCAGTATCTGAACCAACAAGGGACGGGTCTGACCCCTGCTGAGATGCATGGTTTAATCAGTGGGATGATATGTGGCGGTAACGATGACAGCTCATGGCTGCCGCTACTTCACGACCTGACGAACGAAGGCATGGCTTTCGGTCATGAGCTGGCACAGGCACTGCGTAAAATGCACTCTGCCACCAGCGATGCCCTGCAGGATGACGGCTTCCTTTTTCAACTTTATCTGCCTGATGGCGATGATGTCAGCGTTTTCGATCGGGCTGATGCGCTGGCAGGTTGGGTCAATCACTTCCTGCTTGGTCTTGGCGTTACGCAACCGAAGCTGGACAAAGTGACCGGCGAAACCGGTGAAGCCATCGACGATCTGCGTAACATCGCGCAGCTGGGCTACGACGAAGACGAAGATCAGGAAGAGCTTGAAATGTCGCTTGAAGAGATCATCGAATACGTTCGAGTTGCCGCGCTGTTATGCCACGACACCTTTACTCATCCGCAACCGACCGCGCCAGAAGTACAAAAACCGACTCTACACTAAAAACAAAAAACGTAAGGAGAGTGTTATGAGTGAGATATCCCGGCAAGAGTTTCAGCGTCGCCGTCAGGCCCTGGTGGAGCAAATGCAACCCGGCAGCGCCGCGCTGATTTTTGCTGCACCAGAAGTAACACGTAGCGCCGACAGCGAATACCCCTATCGTCAGAACAGTGACTTCTGGTACTTCACCGGCTTTAACGAACCGGAAGCGGTGCTGGTGCTGATTAAAAGCGATGACACTCATAACCACAGCGTTCTGTTTAACCGCGTTCGCGACCTGACGGCGGAGATCTGGTTTGGCCGTCGTTTAGGTCAGGATGCCGCGCCAGAGAAACTGGGCGTTCACCGCGCACTGGCATTCAGCGAAATTAATCAGCAACTTTATCAACTACTTAATGGTCTGGATGTGGTTTACCACGCCCAGGGCGAATATGCATATGCTGATGAAATCGTGAACAGCGCGCTGGAAAAGCTGCGTAAAGGCTCGCGACAAAATCTCACCGCGCCAGCAACGATGATCGACTGGCGTCCCATTGTTCATGAAATGCGCCTGTTCAAATCGCCGGAAGAGATTGCCGTACTTCGCCGCGCGGGAGAAATCACCGCCCTGGCGCATACCCGGGCGATGGAAAAATGCCGTCCGGGAATGTTCGAGTACCATCTGGAAGGCGAAATTCACCACGAATTTAACCGCCACGGTGCGCGCTATCCGTCCTATAACACCATTGTCGGCAGCGGTGAAAACGGCTGCATTCTGCACTACACCGAAAACGAGAGTGAACTGCGCGACGGTGACCTGGTGTTGATTGACGCGGGTTGTGAATACAAAGGTTACGCGGGCGATATTACCCGCACCTTCCCGGTCAACGGCAAATTCACCCAGGCCCAGCGTGAAATCTACGACATTGTGCTGGAGTCTCTCGAAACCAGCCTGCGCCTGTATCGTCCGGGAACTTCCATGCAGGAAGTCACTGGTGAAGTGGTGCGTATCATGGTTAGCGGCCTGGTAAAACTCGGCATCCTGAAAGGTGATGTTGATGAACTGATCGCTCAGAACGCCCATCGTCCTTTCTTTATGCATGGCCTTAGCCACTGGTTAGGACTGGATGTCCATGACGTTGGCGTTTATGGCCAGGATCGCTCGCGCATTCTGGAACCGGGGATGGTACTGACCGTAGAGCCTGGTCTGTATATCGCGCCGGATGCGGATGTGCCAGAACAATATCGCGGTATCGGCATTCGTATTGAAGACGACATTGTGATTACCGAAACCGGCAACGAAAACCTCACCGCCAGCGTGGTGAAAAAGCCGGAAGAAATCGAAGCGTTGATGGCTGCTGCGAGAAAGCAATGAGCGTAATCATCGTCGGTGGCGGCATGGCGGGCGCGACGCTGGCGCTGGCTATTTCCCGGTTAAGTCACGGGGCGCTGCCGGTACATTTGATTGAAGCGACTGCGCCAGAGTCACATGCTCATCCGGGCTTTGATGGACGAGCGATAGCGCTGGCGGCGGGTACCTGTCAGCAACTGGCGCGCATCGGCGTCTGGCAATCTCTGGCTGATTGCGCAACCGCCATCACTACCGTGCATGTCAGCGATCGTGGTCATGCCGGATTCGTCACCCTCGCCGCAGAAGATTACCAACTGGCGGCGCTGGGACAGGTTGTCGAATTGCACAATGTCGGGCAACGGCTGTTTGCATTGCTGCGCAAAGCACCTGGCGTAACGCTGCATTGCCCGGATCGCGTGGCTAACGTTGCCCGTACTCAGAGTCATGTTGAAGTGACGCTGGAGTGTGGCGAAACGCTGACGGGCCGCGTGCTGGTAGCCGCTGATGGCACCCATTCAGCGTTAGCCACTGTGTGCGGCGTTGACTGGCAGCAGGAGCCTTACGAACAACTGGCTGTGATTGCCAACGTTGCGACTTCCGTTGCGCATGAAGGGCGCGCTTTTGAACGCTTTACGCAACATGGCCCGCTGGCGATGTTGCCGATGTCTGACGGACGCTGTTCGCTGGTCTGGTGTCATCCACTGGAACGGCGCGAAGAGGTGCTGTCGTGGAGCGACGAGAAGTTTTGCCGTGAACTCCAGTCGGCCTTTGGCTGGCGACTTGGGAAAATTACCCACGCTGGTAAACGCAGTGCTTATCCGCTGGCATTAACCCGCGCCGCCAGACCGATTACCCATCGCACTGTGCTGGTGGGCAATGCGGCGCAAACTCTGCACCCCATCGCCGGGCAAGGGTTCAACCTCGGTATGCGTGATGTGATGAGCCTTGCAGAAACTCTGACTCAGGCGCAGGAGCGCGGAGAAGACATGGGTGATTACGGCGTATTGTGCCGTTATCAGCAGCGTCGACAGAGCGATCGCGAAGCAACCATCGGCGTCACGGACAGCCTTGTACATCTTTTTGCCAACCGTTGGACCCCGCTGGTTGTCGGGCGCAACATCGGGCTGATGACGATGGAATTATTTACCCCGGCACGCGATGTGCTGGCGCAGCGCACCCTCGGTTGGGTGGCGCGTTGAAGGCGGTTTTAAGGAATAAACAATGCAAAGTGTTGATGTAGCCATTGTTGGCGGCGGCATGGTGGGGCTGGCGGTTGCCTGCGGCTTACAGGGGAGCGGCTTACGCGTTGCCGTACTGGAGCAGCGCGTACCGGAACCTCTGGCGGCGGATGCACCACCACAACTGCGCGTTTCGGCTATCAATGCCGCCAGCGAAAAATTACTCACCCGTCTTGGCGTCTGGCAGGACATTCTCTCTCGTAGGGCCAGTTGTTATCACGGTATGGAAGTGTGGGACAAAGACAGTTTTGGTCACATTTCGTTTGACGATCAAAGCATGGGCTATAGCCATCTTGGGCATATCGTTGAAAATTCAGTGATTCACTACGCGCTGTGGAACAAAGCACATCAGTCGTCAGATATCACTCTGTTAGCCCCCGCAGAATTACAGCAGGTCGCCTGGGGAGAAAATGAAACCTTCCTGACGCTGAAAGATGGCAGCATGTTAACGGCGCGTCTGGTGATTGGCGCGGACGGCGCTAATTCCTGGTTGCGCAACAAAGCCGATATTCCGCTGACTTTCTGGGATTATCAGCATCACGCGCTGGTAGCGACCATTCGCACGGAAGAACCGCATGATGCGGTGGCGCGGCAGGTTTTCCATGGCGAAGGCATTCTGGCCTTTTTACCGCTTAGCGATCCGCATCTTTGCTCGATTGTCTGGTCACTGTCGCCAGAGGAAGCGCAGCGGATGCAGCAGGCAAGTGAAGACGAATTTAATCGCGCGTTAAATATCGCTTTTGATAATCGCCTGGGCTTATGCAAGGTTGAGAGCGAGCGTCAGGTGTTCCCGCTGACGGGGCGTTATGCCCGCCAGTTTGCCGCACACCGTCTGGCGTTGGTGGGCGACGCCGCGCATACTATTCACCCGCTCGCGGGGCAGGGCGTTAATCTCGGCTTTATGGATGCCGCAGAGCTGATTGCCGAACTGAAACGGTTGCATCGTCAGGGTAAAGACATCGGGCAGTACATTTACCTGCGTCGCTATGAGCGTAGCCGTAAGCACAGTGCGGCGCTGATGCTGGCTGGTATGCAGGGATTCCGCGATCTGTTTTCCGGGGCTAATCCGGCGAAAAAACTGCTGCGTGATATTGGTCTGAAACTGGCCGACACGCTTCCTGGCGTTAAACCACAACTTATCCGCCAGGCAATGGGATTAAACGATTTGCCTGAATGGCTGCGTTAAAAATTTCTCCTCTGTTGTTTATTTGATACCCATCACACTTTCATCTCCCGGTTTTTTCGCCGGGAGATTTTCCTCATTTGAAATAAACTAATTTCACCTCCGTTTTCGCATTATATTTTCTAATGTCACGAATTTTTGATTTAGTGTTTTTTGACATTTTTTCAGTTCTTAATATTGCTTTATTCAAATTAAGTTTCTCATTTGTTTATCTTTATATAGAGATTTGTTCATTTTTTGGTTTTTTATTCTGTTGCGATTTTGGCGTTTTTTAACCATAAGCTAATGTGATGATCAATTTTACCTTATGGTTAACAGTCTGTTTCGGTGGTAAGTTCAGGCAAAAGAGAACGATTGCGTTGGGGACCGGGAGTGGCTCCGATGCTGGGTTTCGTGGTGATAATTTCGCCATGGAAAAGTTGTCAGCCCCGCTTATTCAATGAGGACAAGATGGCACAACAGACTCCTTTATACGAACAACACACGCTTTGCGGCGCTCGCATGGTGGATTTCCACGGCTGGATGATGCCGCTGCATTACGGTTCGCAAATCGACGAACATCATGCGGTACGTACCGATGCCGGAATGTTTGATGTGTCACATATGACCATCGTCGATCTTCGCGGCAGCCGCACCCGGGAGTTTTTGCGTTATCTGCTGGCGAACGATGTGGCGAAACTCACCAAAAGCGGCAAAGCCCTTTACTCGGGGATGTTGAATGCCTCTGGCGGTGTGATAGATGACCTCATCGTCTACTACTTTACTGAAGATTTCTTCCGCCTCGTTGTTAACTCCGCCACCCGCGAAAAAGACCTCTCCTGGATTACCCAACACGCTGAACCTTTCGGCATCGAAATTACCGTTCGTGATGACCTTTCCATGATCGCCGTACAAGGGCCGAATGCGCAGGCAAAAGCTGCCACACTGTTTAATGACACCCAGCGTCAGGCGGTGGAAGGGATGAAACCGTTCTTTGGCGTGCAGGCGGGCGATCTGTTTATTGCCACCACCGGTTACACCGGTGAAGCGGGCTACGAAATTGCGCTGCCCAATGAAAAAGCGGCCGATTTCTGGCGTGCGCTGGTGGAAGCGGGCGTTAAGCCATGCGGCCTGGGCGCGCGTGACACGCTGCGTCTGGAAGCGGGTATGAATCTTTATAGTCAGGAGATGGACGAAACCATCTCTCCTTTAGCCGCCAATATGGGCTGGACTATCGCCTGGGAACCGGCAGATCGTGACTTCATCGGTCGTGAAGCCCTGGAAGTGCAGCGTGAGCATGGCACAGAAAAACTGGTTGGTCTGGTGATGACCGAAAAAGGCGTGCTGCGTAATGAACTGCCGGTACGTTTTACCGATGCGCAGGGCAACCAGCATGAAGGCATTATCACCAGCGGGACTTTCTCCCCGACGCTGGGTTACAGCATTGCGCTGGCGCGCGTGCCGGAAGGTATTGGTGAAACAGCGATTGTGCAAATTCGCAACCGTGAAATGCCGGTTAAAGTGACGAAACCTGTTTTTGTGCGTAACGGTAAAGCCGTCGCGTGATTTACTTTTTTGGAGATTGATTGATGAGCAACGTACCAGCAGAACTGAAATACAGCAAAGAACACGAATGGCTGCGTAAAGAAGCCGACGGCACTTACACCGTTGGTATCACCGAACATGCCCAGGAGCTGTTAGGCGATATGGTGTTTGTTGACCTGCCGGAAGTGGGCGCGACGGTTAGCGCGGGCGATGACTGCGCGGTTGCCGAATCGGTAAAAGCGGCGTCAGACATTTATGCGCCAGTAAGCGGTGAAATCGTGGCGGTAAACGACGCACTGAGCGATTCCCCGGAACTGGTGAACAGCGAACCGTATGCAGGCGGCTGGATCTTTAAAATCAAAGCCAGCGATGAAAGCGAACTGGAATCACTGCTGGATGCGACCGCATACGAAGCATTGTTAGAAGACGAGTAACGGCTTTATTCCTCTTCTGCGGGAGAGGATCAGGGTGAGGAACTTTTACGCCTCACCCTCACTCTCTTCGCAAGGAGAGAGGTTCACAATTCACTGCACGTTTCAGGAACCATCGCTCATGACACAGACGTTAAGCCAGCTTGAAAACAGCGGCGCTTTTATTGAACGCCATATCGGACCGGACGCCGCGCAACAGCAAGAAATGCTGAATGCCGTTGGCGCACAATCGTTAAACGCGCTGACCGGCCAGATTGTGCCGAAAGATATTCAGCTTGCGACCCCGCCGCAGGTTGGCGCACCGGCGACCGAATACGCCGCGCTGGCGGAACTCAAGGCTATTGCCAGTCGCAATAAACGCTTCACGTCTTACATCGGCATGGGTTACACCGCCGTGCAGCTACCGCCGGTTATTCTGCGTAACATGCTGGAAAATCCGGGCTGGTATACCGCGTATACTCCGTATCAACCTGAAGTCTCCCAGGGCCGCCTTGAAGCACTGCTCAACTTCCAGCAGGTAACGCTGGATTTGACCGGTCTGGATATGGCATCGGCTTCTCTTCTTGACGAAGCCACCGCTGCCGCCGAAGCAATGGCGATGGCGAAACGCGTCAGCAAACTGAAAAATGCCAACCGCTTCTTCGTGGCTTCCGATGTGCATCCGCAAACGCTGGATGTGGTCCGTACTCGTGCTGAAACCTTTGGTTTTGAAGTGATTGTCGATGATGCGCAAAAAGTGCTCGACCACCAGGACGTCTTCGGCGTGCTGTTACAGCAGGTCGGCACTACTGGTGAAATTCACGACTACACCGCGCTTATTAGCGAACTGAAATCACGCAAAATTGTGGTCAGTGTCGCCGCCGATATTATGGCGCTGGTGCTGTTAACTGCGCCGGGTAAACAGGGCGCGGATATTGTTTTTGGTTCGGCGCAACGCTTTGGCGTACCGATGGGTTACGGTGGCCCACACGCGGCATTCTTTGCGGCGAAAGACGAATACAAACGCTCAATGCCGGGCCGTATTATCGGTGTATCGAAAGATGCAGCTGGCAACACCGCTCTGCGCATGGCGATGCAGACTCGCGAGCAACATATTCGTCGTGAGAAAGCGAACTCCAACATTTGTACTTCCCAGGTGCTGCTGGCAAACATCGCCAGCCTGTATGCCGTTTATCACGGCCCGGTTGGCCTGAAACGTATCGCTAACCGCATTCACCGTCTGACCGATATCCTGGCGGCAGGCCTGCAACAAAAAGGTCTGAAGCTGCGCCATGCGCACTATTTCGACACTCTGTGTGTGGAAGTTGCCGACAAGGCGGGCGTACTGGCGCGTGCCGAAGCGGCTGAAATCAACCTGCGTAGCGATATCCTGAACGCGGTTGGGATCACCCTTGATGAAACCACCACGCGCGAAAACGTGATGCAGCTTTTCAGCGTACTGCTGGGGGATAACCACGGCCTGGACATCGACACGCTGGACAAAGACGTGGCTCACGACAGCCGCTCTATCCAGCCTGCGATGCTGCGCGACGACGAAATCCTCACCCATCCGGTGTTTAATCGCTACCACAGCGAAACCGAAATGATGCGCTATATGCACTCGCTGGAGCGTAAAGATCTGGCGCTGAATCAGGCGATGATCCCGCTGGGTTCCTGCACCATGAAACTGAACGCCGCCGCCGAGATGATCCCCATCACCTGGCCGGAATTTGCCGAACTGCACCCGTTCTGCCCGCCGGAACAGGCAGAAGGTTATCAGCAGATGATTGCGCAGCTGGCTGATTGGCTGGTGAAACTGACTGGTTACGACGCCGTTTGTATGCAGCCGAACTCTGGCGCACAGGGCGAATACGCGGGCCTGCTGGCGATTCGTCATTATCATGAAAGCCGCAACGAGGGGCATCGCGATATCTGCCTGATCCCGGCTTCTGCGCACGGAACTAACCCTGCTTCTGCACATATGGCAGGAATGCAGGTGGTGGTTGTGGCATGTGATAAAAATGGCAACATCGATCTGACTGACCTGCGCGCGAAAGCGGAACAGGCGGGCGATAATCTCTCCTGCATCATGGTGACTTATCCTTCCACCCACGGCGTGTACGAAGAAACGATCCGTGAAGTGTGTGAAGTCGTGCATCAGTTCGGCGGTCAGGTTTACCTTGATGGCGCGAACATGAACGCCCAGGTTGGCATTACCTCACCGGGCTTTATTGGCGCGGACGTTTCGCATCTCAACCTGCATAAAACCTTCTGCATTCCGCACGGTGGCGGCGGCCCAGGTATGGGACCGATCGGTGTGAAAGCGCATTTGGCACCGTTTGTACCGGGTCATAGCGTGGTGCAAATCGAAGGCATGTTAACCCGTCAGGGCGCGGTTTCTGCGGCACCGTTCGGTAGTGCCTCTATCCTGCCAATCAGCTGGATGTACATCCGCATGATGGGCGCAAAAGGGCTGAAAAAAGCAAGCCAGGTGGCAATTCTTAACGCCAACTATATTGCCAGCCGCCTGCAGGATGCTTTCCCGGTGCTGTATACCGGTCGCGACGGTCGCGTGGCGCACGAATGTATTCTTGATATTCGTCCGCTGAAAGAAGAAACCGGCATCAGCGAACTGGATATTGCCAAGCGTCTGATCGACTACGGTTTCCACGCGCCGACCATGTCATTCCCGGTGGCGGGTACGCTGATGGTTGAACCGACCGAATCCGAAAGCAAAGTGGAACTGGATCGCTTTATCGACGCGATGCTGGCTATCCGCGCAGAAATTGACCAGGTGAAAGCCGGTGTCTGGCCGCTGGAAGATAACCCGCTGGTGAACGCGCCGCACATTCAGAGCGAACTGGTCGCCGAGTGGGCGCATCCGTACAGCCGTGAAGTTGCGGTATTCCCGGCAGGCGTGGCAGACAAATACTGGCCGACAGTGAAACGTCTGGATGATGTTTACGGCGACCGTAACCTGTTCTGCTCCTGCGTACCGATTAGCGAATACCAGTAATTCACTGATTCGACTATCTTCTAAAGGCGCTTCGGCGCCTTTTTAGCTTGTTAATAAAGTGCGCTTTGTGTGTCGGATGAAGCGTAAATATAAACTCCTGGAGTTCAATATATGACAGGAGCGCCAGGCCTGATGAGCGGGGCGCATCAGGCACATCGGGTAATTAAAGCTTCTCGCCGTTGCTGGCAATCACCTCTTTGTACCAGTCAAAGCTCTTCTTACGTGAACGCGACATATCGCCAGTACCGTCGTCATGTTTATTCACATAGATAAAGCCGTAGCGTTTGCTGTACTGCCCGGTGGTAAACGACACGCAGTCGATGCAGCCCCACGGTGTGTAGCCCATCAGATCCACGCCATCGTAAGTCACCGCTTTTTTCATCTCTTCAATATGGGTGCGCAGGTAGTCAATGCGGTAGTCGTCGTTGATGCTGCCATCTTCTTCCACTTTGTCATAAGCGCCAAAACCGTTTTCGACAATAAACAGCGGCTTCTGATAACGCTCATACAGTTCGCAAAGTGCGTAACGCAGACCCACAGGATCAATCTGCCAGCCCCAGTCAGACGCTTTAACATACGGGTTTGGTACGCTGCCTTCAAAACCAGAGATCGCATCGCCGGTGCCGCCTTCGGCCTTCACCGCGTTGGTCATGTAATAGCTGAAACCGAGATAATCGCAGGTGCCTTCGCGCAGCACATCGAGATCGCCGTCTTCCATTTTGATGTTAAATCCGCGACGCTCCCACTCGTTCAACACATAGGACGGGTAATAGCCACGCAGTTGCACATCGGTAAAGACGTAGCGTTCGCGCATCGACTCCTGGGCGAACATCACATCGTCCGGATTACAGGAGTAAGGGTAGAGCGGCACCATCGCCAGCATACAGCCGACTTTCATTTCCGGGTTAATGCGACGCGCGGCTTTCACCGCCAGGGCGCTGGCGACAAACTGGTGATGCAGCACCTGGTACATCGTCTCTTCCGGGTTTTCATGCTCGGTATACACCACGCCGGAGCAGCAGTAACCGAACAGCGGTGCACGCCAGTTACGCTGGTTGTTAATTTCGTTGAAGGTCATCCAGTATTTGACTTTATGCTTATAGCGTTCAAATACCACTTCTGCGAAACGGACAAAGAAATCAACCACTTTACGGTTGGTCCAGCTACCGTATTGCTGCACCAGATGCAGCGGCATTTCAAAGTGGGAGAGGGTGATCACCGGTTCGATGTTGTATTTCAGCAGTTCATCGAACATATCATCGTAGAACTTCAGCCCTTCTTCGTTTGGCTGAGCTTCATCGCCTTTTGGAAAAATGCGCGTCCAGGCGATGGATGTACGAAAACATTTGAAGCCCATTTCGGCAAATAGCTTGATGTCTTCCTTGTAATGACCATAAAAATCAACGGCTTCATGGTTCGGATAGTATTTTCCTGGCAACACTTCTTTGGTGATTTCGCGCGGCACGCCGTGTGCGCCACCGGTCAGAACGTCACAAATGCTCGGCCCTTTGCCGCCTTTGTTCCAGCCGCCTTCGACCTGATGAGCGGCAACTGCGCCGCCCCATAAGAAATCTTTCGGTAAGGTGAGTTTTTTCACTATCATAGGCTCCAGATGAGTCAATTCTTACAGGAAATAGTACCATGCAGCCAAACGACATCACTTTTTTTCAACGTTTCCAGGATGACATTCTGGCTGGGCGTAAAACCATCACCATCCGCGACGAGTCTGAATCGCACTTCAAAACGGGTGATGTGCTTCGTGTCGGGCGTTTTGAAGATGACGGTTATTTTTGCACGATTGAAGTCACCGCAACCTCAACCGTAACGCTGGATACGCTGACGGAAAAACATGCAGAGCAGGAGAATATGACCCTGCTAGAACTGAAAAAGGTCATTGCCGACATCTATCCCGGCCAGACACAGTTTTATGTGATTGAATTTAAATGCCTTTAAATTGAACTCACGCCTGTTAGTTGAAATTTTGCATTTAATTTCATGATTTTTAGGAGATTAGTCCCAAATCAGAATTTATTTTAGCTAACAGGTGTTCACTGGAACTATTCTCAGTTACGCTGGAGAGGTATACATGTGCGTGTACGTTTCTCCGGAGTAAGTTATGGTTCAGAAGCCCCTCATTAAGCAGGGATATTCGCTGGCAGAGGAAATTGCCAACAGCGTCAGTCACGGCATTGGGTTGGTGTTTGGTATCGTTGGGCTGGTGTTGCTACTGGTTCAGGCGGTGGATCTCAATGCCAGCGCCACAGCGATAACCAGTTACAGCCTCTATGGCGGCAGTATGATCCTGCTGTTCCTCGCTTCGACGCTCTATCACGCCATTCCTCATCAACGGGCAAAAATGTGGCTGAAGAAATTTGACCATTGCGCTATTTACCTATTGATTGCCGGAACCTACACGCCGTTTTTGCTGGTGGGGCTGGATTCTCCGTTAGCGCGCGGGTTGATGATTGTTATCTGGAGCCTGGCATTGCTGGGGATTCTGTTCAAACTGACCATCGCGCACCGATTCAAAATTTTATCTCTGGTGACCTATCTGGCGATGGGCTGGCTGTCGCTGGTGGTGATTTATGAAATGGCAATTAAGCTTGCGGCGGGCAGCGTTACCTTACTGGCTGTAGGCGGCGTGGTTTACTCGCTCGGGGTGATTTTCTACGTCTGCAAACGCATTCCCTACAACCATGCCATCTGGCACGGCTTTGTGCTCGGCGGCAGCGTGTGCCACTTTCTGGCGATCTATTTATATATTGGGCAGGCGTAATGGGTGTGCCTTTGTAGGCCTGAAAAGACACACCCTTGTCGCATCAGGCGATAAATGCATGATGCGACACAGAGATTTACTCTTCGAGTGAATACGGCAGCGGCTCGATATGCAATGTATTCGCATCGTCACGCACGCGGAAGATGCTGTCCGGTTCCATATCGTTATTCATGACGACCTGTACCACGACCTGACCATCTTCCAGTTTTACCGCAGCCAGCACGGTTCCGGTACGACGCCAGTTCTCGCCCATTTTCAGCTCTAAGTCTTCACCGGCTTCCGGCAGTCGGCTGGCGCTACCCGTCAGCAACCAGAGCGCGCGTTTGTTGGCACCACGGAATTTAGCTCGCGCCACCATCTCTTGTCCGGTATAGCAGCCTTTTTTAAAGCTAATGCCGCCCAGCGCCTGGAGGTTGGTCGCCTGTGGGATAAACTGCCCGCTGTTGGCGGCATCAATCACCGGGAAACCCGCTTCAATGTTTAATGCCAGCCACTGTTGGCTATTGTTCAGTTCCGCTTCACCGCGCAGTTTATCGGTCAGCATATTGGCAGTGGCTTCATCAGTTACGATCAGGAAACGTTCTGCAGGGTGTTCAAACCATAGCAAAGTGGTCGCGCCTTCTTTAACTACCTGTTTTTCTTTCGAAGGCAGTTCACTAAAGATATTTGCCAGCGCGGCGCGCGCCTGAAAACCGGCAACACCAAGCAGCACACGCTCATCGTCCGGCGCGATGGTCACTTTAGAGAACACCGCATATTTTTTCAGTTCAGTCAGCTGCGGTTCACGCACACTGCGCCGTTCAATCCATGCAAAGCCATCGCCGTCGCGGAACAGACGTAAATTGCTCCACATTTTACCTTTGGCGTCGCAATGGGCGGCGAGCAGATGCTGATTTTCTGTCATCTGGCTGACATCTGCTGTCACCTGACCCTGCATATATTTTTCGCTGTCCGCGCCAGTAATGGTGGCAAGCGCCCAGTCATCAAGCGTTATCAGCGTCAGCGGTAAACGGGCAGACGCCGTAGGCTGACGGGGAGGAAAAGGTGTAAAAGCCATAATAGAGTCCTGAGTTGCTTAACGGCGTATTAATGACTAATGGTAAAAGAGCTATGAGGCAATGCAAGTGCTTTCACTACGCGATCTGTGCCTTCTGCGAGGCGACTTCCAAAAAAATGAAGCCCTTGAATTGTTGTGAATTAATTTCGCGATCGCGATTGTGTTTACTGATATTCCCGCAAAAGAAGTCGAAAAACACGTTACAATAGCCAGGTACTGGATTTTCGTGAGACAGGAAGAAGATGGACATTAACAACAAAGCCCGCATTCATTGGGCATGCCGCCGTGGTATGCGCGAACTCGATATTTCAATCATGCCGTTTTTCGAACATGAGTACGACAGCTTAAGCGATGACGAAAAACGCATCTTTATTCGTCTGCTGGAGTGTGACGATCCCGATCTGTTTAACTGGCTGATGAACCACGGTAAACCGGCCGATGCAGAACTGGAAATGATGGTCCGACTCATCCAGACACGGAACCGGGAACGTGGTCCTGTGGCAATCTGATCTGCGCGTCTCCTGGCGCGCACAGTGGCTTTCCTTGCTGATCCACGGGCTGGTTGCCGCTGTTATTTTACTCATGCCCTGGCCGCTCAGTTACACCCCGTTATGGATGGTGTTACTTTCGCTGGTGGTGTTTGATTGCGTTCGCAGCCAGCGGCGCATTAATGCTCGCCAGGGGGAAATTCGCCTGTTGATGGACGGGCGTTTGCGCTGGCAAGGGCAGGAGTGGAGCATCGTCAAAGCGCCGTGGATGATTAAGAGCGGCATGATGCTGCGTTTACGTTCTGACAGCGGTAAACGGCAACATTTATGGCTGGCAGCCGACAGCATGGACGAAGCCGAATGGCGGGATTTACGGCGGATATTGTTGCAACAAGAGACGCAAAGATAAAGATGACGGCAAAGCATATGCGCTAAGCCGTCAGTGACATCAGGCGTAATGCTCTGCCATTTCGTTGAGGATTTGCTCGCACCAGTTCTGAATACGCTCGTCGCTAAGGTCATATTGGTTAGTTTCGTCCAGCGCCAGACCCACGAACAGTTGCCCGTCAGCAATCACCGGTTTCGGGCTGGTAAACTCATATCCTTCCGTTGGCCAGTAGCCGACGAACTTCACGCCTTTGGTCGAGAGCTTGTCATGCAGCATACCGAGCGCATCGAGGAACCACTCGCCGTATCCCAGTTGATCGCCAAGCCCATACAGCGCAACAATTTTACCTTCGAGGTTCAGGTCGTCGAGCTGATCCCAGACGGCTTCCCAGTCTTCCTGGATTTCACCAAAATCCCAGGTCGGGATACCCAGAATGAGCACATCGTACTGCTCCATTAATTTCGGGGAGTCGTCCTTGAGGTTATGTAAGGTCACCAGTTCTGGACCGAGAATATCGCGGATTTTTTCTGCCGCCATTTCGGTGTAACAGGTGCTGGAACCGTAAAAAAGACCCATATTCATAACGTAAGCTTCTCGATTCTGCTGTGGCTTTTGTGGCTAGTGTATCAGAATCGCTTTAGTCACGGCACAATAAGGCATAATGGATCAAATGAGTGACCATAAGGGGCGCAAGTGAAACAGGATCTGGCACGCATCGAGCAGTTTCTTGATGCTCTGTGGCTGGAAAAAAATCTGGCTGAAAATACGTTGAACGCTTACCGTCGCGATCTGTCAATGATGGTGGAGTGGTTGCATCACCGCGGGTTGACGCTGGCGACGGCGCAAAGTGACGATTTGCAGGCATTACTGGCAGAAAGGCTGGAGGGCGGGTATAAAGCCACCAGCTCAGCGCGTTTGCTGAGTGCAGTGCGCCGATTGTTCCAGTATCTTTATCGCGAAAAGTTTCGTGAAGACGATCCCAGTGCGCATCTCGCTTCACCGAAATTGCCACAGCGTTTGCCAAAAGATTTAAGCGAAGCGCAGGTCGAACGTTTATTACAGGCACCATTAATTGATCAGCCACTGGAGCTACGCGATAAAGCCATGCTTGAAGTGTTGTATGCTACAGGGCTGCGTGTCTCTGAACTGGTCGGGCTGACAATGAGTGATATCAGCCTGCGTCAGGGCGTAGTGCGGGTCATTGGTAAAGGCAACAAAGAGCGCCTGGTGCCGTTAGGTGAAGAGGCGGTTTACTGGCTGGAAACGTATCTCGAGCATGGGCGACCGTGGTTGTTGAACGGTGTCTCTATTGATGTGTTGTTCCCCAGCCAGCGTGCGCAGCAGATGACGCGACAGACCTTCTGGCACCGCATTAAACATTATGCCGTGCTGGCGGGTATCGACAGCGAAAAGCTGTCACCGCATGTGTTGCGTCACGCTTTTGCCACTCATTTATTAAATCATGGTGCGGATTTACGCGTGGTGCAGATGCTACTGGGCCACAGCGATCTCTCCACCACGCAAATTTATACGCATGTCGCTACCGAGCGTCTGCGGCAACTTCATCAACAGCATCACCCGCGGGCGTGATGTCTGAAAAGAACGGGAAGATTTATGAAGAAAGGTTTTATGTTGTTTACTTTGTTAGCGGCGTTTTCAGGCTTTGCTCAGGCTGATGACGCGGCAATTCAACAAACGTTAGCCAAAATGGGCATCAAAAGCAGCGATATTCAGCCCGCGCCCGTAGCTGGCATGAAGACAGTTCTGACTAACAGCGGTGTGTTGTACATCACCGATGATGGTAAACATATCATTCAGGGGCCAATGTATGACGTTAGTGGCACAGCTCCGGTCAATGTCACCAATAAGATGCTGTTAAAGCAGTTGAATGCGCTTGAAAAAGAGATGATCGTTTATAAAGCGCCACAGGAAAAACACGTCATCACCGTGTTTACTGATATTACCTGTGGTTACTGCCACAAACTGCATGAGCAAATGGCAGACTACAACGCACTGGGGATCACCGTGCGTTATCTTGCTTTCCCGCGCCAGGGGCTGGACAGCGATGCAGAGAAAGAAATGAAAGCTATCTGGTGTGCGAAAGATAAAAACAAAGCGTTTGATGATGTAATGGCAGGTAAAAGCGTCGCACCAGCCAGCTGCGACGTGGATATTGCCGACCATTACGCACTTGGCGTCCAGCTTGGCGTTAGCGGTACTCCAGCAGTTGTGCTGAGCAATGGCACACTTGTTCCGGGTTACCAGCCGCCGAAAGACATGAAAGAATTCCTCGACGAACACCAAAAAATGACCAGCGGTAAATAATTCGCGTGAAACAACAGATACAACTTCGTCGCCGTGAAGTCGATGAAACGGCAGACTTGCCCGCGGAATTGCCTCCCTTGCTGCACCGTTTATACGCCAGCCGGGGAGTGCGCAGTGCGCAAGAACTGGAACGCAGTGTTAAAGGTATGCTGCCCTGGCAGCAACTGAGCGGCGTCGAAAAGGCCGTTGAGATCCTTTACAACGCTTTTCGCGAAGGAACGCGGATTATTGTGGTCGGTGATTTCGACGCCGACGGTGCCACCAGCACGGCTCTAAGCGTGCTGGCGATGCGCTCGCTTGGTTGCAGCAATATCGACTACCTGGTTCCAAACCGTTTCGAAGACGGTTACGGTTTAAGTCCGGAAGTGGTCGATCAGGCCCATGCCCGTGGCGCGCAGTTAATTGTCACGGTGGATAACGGTATTTCCTCCCATACAGGGGTTGAACACGCTCGTTCGTTGGGCATTCCGGTTATTGTTACCGATCACCATTTGCCGGGCGAAACATTACCCGCGGCGGAAGCGATCATTAACCCTAACTTGCGCGACTGCAATTTCCCGTCGAAATCACTGGCAGGTGTGGGGGTGGCGTTTTATCTGATGCTGGCGCTGCGCACCTTTTTGCGCGATCGGGGCTGGTTTGATGAACGCTGCATCGCAATTCCTAACCTGGCAGAACTGCTGGATCTGGTGGCGCTGGGGACTGTGGCAGACGTGGTGCCGCTGGACGCTAATAACCGTATTCTGACCTGGCAGGGGATGAGCCGCATCCGCGCCGGGAAGTGCCGTCCAGGGATTAAAGCGCTGCTTGAAGTGGCCAACCGTGATGCGCAAAAACTCGCCGCCAGCGATTTAGGTTTTGCGCTGGGGCCACGTCTCAATGCTGCCGGGCGACTGGATGATATGTCCGTTGGTGTGGCGCTGTTGCTGTGCGACAACATCGGTGAAGCGCGCGTGCTGGCAAATGAACTCGATGCGCTAAACCAGACGCGAAAAGAGATCGAACAGGGAATGCAGGCTGAAGCCCTGACCCTGTGCGAGAAACTGGAACGCAGCCGTGACACGCTACCCGGCGGGCTGGCAATGTATCACCCTGAATGGCATCAGGGCGTTGTTGGCATTCTGGCATCGCGTATCAAAGAGCGTTTTCACCGTCCGGTTATCGCCTTTGCCCCTGCGGGCGACGGTACGCTGAAAGGTTCTGGTCGTTCCATTCAGGGGTTGCATATGCGCGATGCGCTGGAGCGGCTGGACACGCTCTACCCCGGTATGATGCTTAAGTTTGGCGGCCATGCAATGGCGGCCGGGCTGTCACTGGAAGAGGATAAATTCGAACTCTTTCAGCAACGCTTTGGCGAACTGGTGACTGAGTGGCTGGACCCTTCACTATTGCAAGGCGAAGTGGTGTCAGACGGTCCGTTAAGCCCGGCCGAAATGACCATGGAAGTGGCGCAGCTACTGCGCGATGCTGGCCCGTGGGGGCAGATGTTCCCGGAACCGCTGTTTGACGGTCATTTCCGCCTTCTGCAACAACGACTGGTAGGCGAACGCCATTTGAAGGTCATGGTTGAACCGGTCGGCGGCGGCCCGCTGCTGGACGGCATTGCCTTTAACGTTGATACCGCCCTTTGGCCGGATAACGGCGTGCGCGAAGTGCAACTGGCTTATAAGCTTGATATCAACGAGTTTCGCGGCAATCGCAGCCTGCAAATTATCATCGACAATATCTGGCCAATTTAGCGTCATCTTCTCTATAAAAAAGAGTGTGGATTGGGTACAATCCCGCTCTTATCACCGCATTTTGACTAGCTCAAGAAAAGAAATCAGACCATGTTTGAAATTAATCCGGTAAATAATCGCATTCAGGACCTCACGGAACGCTCCGACGTTCTTAGGGGGTATCTTTGACTATGACGCCAAGAAAGAGCGTCTGGAAGAAGTAAACGCCGAGCTGGAACAGCCGGATGTCTGGAACGAACCCGAACGCGCACAGGCGCTGGGTAAAGAACGTTCCTCCCTCGAAGCCGTTGTCGATACCCTCGACCAAATGAAACAGGGGCTGGAAGATGTTTCTGGTCTGCTGGAACTGGCTGTAGAAGCTGACGACGAAGAAACCTTTAACGAAGCCGTTGCTGAACTCGACGCTCTTGAAGAAAAACTGGCGCAGCTTGAGTTCCGCCGTATGTTCTCTGGCGAATATGACAGCGCCGACTGCTACCTCGATATTCAGGCAGGCTCTGGCGGTACGGAAGCACAGGACTGGGCGAGCATGCTTGAGCGTATGTATCTGCGCTGGGCAGAATCGCGTGGTTTCAAAACTGAAATCATCGAAGAGTCGGAAGGTGAAGTGGCGGGTATTAAATCCGTGACGATCAAAATCTCCGGCGATTACGCTTACGGCTGGCTGCGTACAGAAACTGGCGTTCACCGCCTGGTACGTAAGAGCCCGTTTGACTCCGGCGGTCGTCGCCACACGTCGTTCAGCTCTGCGTTTGTTTACCCGGAAGTTGATGATGATATTGATATCGAAATCAACCCGGCGGATCTGCGCATTGACGTTTATCGCGCGTCCGGCGCGGGTGGTCAGCACGTTAACCGTACCGAATCTGCGGTGCGTATTACTCACATCCCGACCGGGATCGTGACTCAGTGCCAGAACGACCGTTCCCAGCACAAGAACAAAGACCAGGCCATGAAGCAGATGAAAGCGAAGCTTTATGAACTGGAGATGCAGAAGAAAAATGCCGAGAAACAGGCGATGGAAGATAATAAATCTGATATCGGCTGGGGCAGCCAGATTCGTTCTTATGTCCTTGATGACTCCCGCATTAAAGATCTGCGTACCGGGGTAGAAACCCGCAACACGCAGGCCGTGCTGGACGGCAGCCTGGATCAATTTATCGAAGCAAGTTTGAAAGCAGGGTTATGAGGAACCAACATGTCTGAACAACACGCACAGGGCGCTGACGCGGTAGTCGATCTTAACAATGAACTGAAAACGCGTCGTGAGAAGCTGGCGAACCTGCGTGAGCAGGGAATTGCCTTCCCGAACGATTTCCGTCGCGATCATACCTCTGACCAATTGCACGCAGAATTCGACGGTAAAGAGAACGAAGAACTGGAAGCGCTGAACATCGAAGTCGCCGTTGCTGGCCGCATGATGACCCGCCGTATTATGGGTAAAGCGTCTTTCGTTACCCTGCAGGATGTGGGTGGCCGCATTCAGCTGTACGTTGCCCGTGACGATCTGCCGGAAGGCGTTTACAACGAGCAGTTCAAAAAATGGGACCTCGGCGACATCCTCGGCGCGAAAGGTAAACTGTTCAAAACCAAAACCGGCGAACTGTCTATCCACTGCACCGAGCTGCGTCTGCTGACCAAAGCACTGCGTCCGCTGCCGGACAAATTCCACGGCTTGCAGGATCAGGAAGCGCGCTATCGTCAGCGTTATCTGGATCTCATCTCTAACGATGAATCCCGCAACACCTTTAAAGTGCGCTCGCAGATCCTCTCTGGTATTCGCCAGTTCATGGTGAACCGCGGCTTTATGGAAGTTGAAACGCCGATGATGCAGGTGATCCCTGGCGGTGCCGCTGCGCGTCCGTTCATCACCCACCATAATGCGCTGGATCTCGACATGTACCTGCGTATCGCGCCGGAACTGTACCTCAAGCGTCTGGTGGTCGGTGGCTTCGAGCGTGTATTCGAAATCAACCGTAACTTCCGTAACGAAGGTATTTCCGTACGTCATAACCCAGAGTTCACCATGATGGAACTCTATATGGCTTACGCAGATTACAAAGATCTTATCGAGCTGACCGAATCGCTGTTCCGTACTCTGGCACAGGATATTCTCGGTAAGACGGAAGTGACCTACGGCGACGTAACGCTGGACTTCGGTAAACCGTTCGAAAAACTGACCATGCGTGAAGCGATCAAGAAATATCGCCCGGAAACCGACATGGCAGATCTGGACAACTTCGACTCTGCGAAAGCGATTGCTGAATCTATCGGCATCCACGTTGAGAAGAGCTGGGGTCTG
The DNA here is from genome assembly GCF_046487395.1 of Escherichia sp. WS1450. Lineage (NCBI taxonomy): Bacteria > Pseudomonadati > Pseudomonadota > Gammaproteobacteria > Enterobacterales > Enterobacteriaceae > Escherichia > Escherichia sp. WS1450. Next base: position 314,445 of record NZ_JBJQJO010000002.1, on the reverse strand, counting down.
GGCCGTATCGTTACCGAGATCTTCGAAGAAGTGGCAGAAGCACATCTGATTCAGCCGACCTTCATTACTGAATATCCAGCAGAAGTTTCTCCGCTGGCGCGTCGTAACGACGTTAACCCGGAAATCACAGACCGCTTTGAGTTCTTTATCGGTGGTCGTGAAATCGGTAACGGCTTTAGCGAGCTGAATGACGCGGAAGATCAGGCGCAGCGCTTCCTGGATCAGGTTGCCGCGAAAGACGCAGGCGACGACGAAGCGATGTTCTACGACGAAGATTATGTCACCGCACTGGAACACGGCTTACCGCCGACAGCAGGTCTGGGAATTGGTATCGACCGTATGGTAATGCTGTTCACCAACAGCCATACCATCCGCGACGTTATTCTGTTCCCGGCGATGCGTCCGGTGAAATAAGCATTACGTTATGCTCACAACCCCGGCAAATGTCGGGGTTTTTTATTTAAGCTGGGTAAATGCAGATAATCTTTTTCTGGCTTCGCGATTTGTCGCCTGCATCACCATCCACGGACTGAACGCCCACGGCGTGGCATCAATACCGTGTAATACATCTGCTAAATCACACCATTGATAATCCATCACTTCATCATCATTGATCTGTAACGCACTGGTCGTGCGTGCGGCAAATACCGGACACACTTCATTTTCCACAATGCCACTCGGATCGGTGGCGCGGTAGCGAAAGTCAGGATAGATAGATTCAGGAGGCGTAATTTCCACGCCAAGCTCATAACGGCAACGGCGGATCACTGCGTCTTCGTTGCTTTCTCCCAGTTGTGGGTGCCCACAAACCGAGTTAGTCCACACGCCAGGCCATGCTTTTTTGCTCAGTGCGCGGCGGGTAACTAATAATTGCCCCTTGGCATTAAACAGCCAACTGGAGAACGCGAGATGTAAGAGGGTGTCTGCCGTGTGTGCGGCATACTTTTCCAGCGTACCCGTGGGAACTCCCTGTGCATTCAATAAAATGACGTGTTCCGTTTGCATAATTTCTCACATGTAATTCTGATCACTCATCATTATAGATAATTGAAGAGTGAAATGATTAACCAAGTGAGCGTTTATCGACAACCGCCCGTTTTGAGCGGATGCCGACAGGTAAAAACCATTTAAAAAAGTAGCATCATATATTTGAAGCGACTTTCAATGGCCATTGCAACACAGTCAGAAATGACAGGAATAGAGAGAGTAAAAAGCAACAACAGACTGAATATAGCGCGCATTAAAAGATTCATATTATTCTCCATGCTCATTTTTCTTCAGCTTGCGCATCAGAAGCCACATACGTACTGTCCTGACTTTTAAATCTTTATCAGAGACGGATTCCTTCACCAGATCAGCATGATGCTGATAGCCATTAAAGAAGACGTTCAGCACAACGGCGCTAAGGGTTGCGAGCATAATGCCGCTATGCAGCAACGGTTGCAGTACGGCCGGTAACTTAGAAAAGAAATCGTGAGAGAGCGTCGGAGTCATGCCAACGCCGAGACTGATCGCCACAATATAGAGGTTGTAACGGTTAGTGGTGTAGTTACAGCGCGACAGAATTCGAATCCCTGTCGCCAGTACCATGCCGAACATCACCAGCCCAGCACCGCCCAGCACAAATTGCGGAATGGAGGCGACCAGCACCGCCATTTTTGGCACCATGCCAAACAGGATTAATATAATTCCCGAAGAAATACACACCCAGCGGCTATGAACGCGCGTCACGCTAACCAGGCCAACGTTTTGTGAAAATGACGTGTGGGGGAAGCTGTTAAACGTTCCGCCTATCATTGTCCCTACGCCATCGACACGCAGCCCGCGAATAATATCGTGTGAAGAGAGTTTACGACCGACTATTTCACCCAGTGCCAGGAACATCCCCATCGACTCGATAAACACGATGATTAACACGGCAGTCATGGTCAGAATGGAAACGGGATCGAAAATCGGCATACCAAATGACATCGGCGTGACAATCGCAAACCATGAAGCATCATGTAGCCCGGATAAATTGACTTCATTCATCATCCACGAAAGTAAAAAGCCAAATACAATCCCCAGTAATACGGCGACGTTGGACATAAATCCTTTCGCATAGCGAGTAATGAGCAAGATAAAAATTAAGACGGCAAAGGAGATACCTAAATAAACGGGATTACCATATTGCGGATTCCCTTTACCTCCGGCGGCCCAGTCAATACCCACCTGAATGATGCTAAGCCCGATAGAAGTAATAACCACACCGGTAACCAGTGGCGGGAATAAAGGCATCAAGCGACCGATAAGTGGCGCTAATAATGTGGTGATAAAACCCGCGGCGATAGTGGCACCAAATATCCCCAGCAGGCCGATATCCGGGTTCATGCCAATGGCTATCATTGGTGTTACAGCGGCGAAGGTCACCGACATAATCACCGGCAGGCGGATCCCCATAAAGCGGCCGATACCGATACATTGCAATAATGTGACGATCCCGCAGCAAAAGAGATCCGAGCTAATGAGCATCGCAATAGTTTCTTTTGAGAGGCCCAGTCGGTCACCAATCATAAGAGGAACAGCGACTGCACCTGCGTACATGACAAGGACGTGTTGCAGACCGAGTATGATCAGCTTTCCTGGTGATAATATGCGGTCAACCTCATCAGTTGGGCGATCTTGCCCTGAAGATGAGGGAAGTTGGGAATCTATGGCGCTCATCAGTGTTTCTCCTTTCGCCCGCCAGAGTAAAAAGCAACCGTTTACGTTATTGAAACTGTCTAAACATATGCTCGTGGAGTGCCAGTTTTTGCGAGGAAGGGGAGTTAGAGACAGGAATTGCGGAGGCAATCACATAATCGTGGTTAAACCACGATTATGAGAAGAGAACCTGACAATGGAATTATCTGTAATTTTCTCATATTGATATTTCATTAATCATTCTGGCATGTCGCACTCTCGCATTTAATCGTTTTTATCTGGATAGCGCTCTTTTAGTCGGCAATGTTGAGATAATGAAAGCGGCATAGATTGAGGGGCAATAATTTGAACTCAGTCGCAAAATTATAATTAAAACGGTCATGCTACCTCATATATGCCCGTTTATTGCATCGCGAAATTTGAGAAGACATAACTCATTAAATGAAAGGGATGCAAATGAATAAGTTTATCGCTGCTGAAGCTGCGGAATGTATAGGCTGTCATGCTTGTGAAATTGCCTGTGCGATGGCACATAATCAAGAAAACTGGCCGCTGAGTCACAGTGACTTTCGACCGCGTATCCACGTTGTAGGGAAAGGCCAGGCTGCGAATCCGGTGGCCTGCCATCACTGCAACAATGCCCCTTGCGTTACGGCTTGTCCGGTTAATGCTCTGACTTTCCAGCCCGATAGCGTACAACTGGACGAGCAAAAATGTATTGGTTGTAAAAGATGCGCAATCGCTTGCCCCTTTGGCGTCGTTGAGATGGTCGATACGATTGCGCAGAAATGCGACCTTTGTAACCAGCGCAGTTCCGGCACGCAAGCCTGTATTGAAGTCTGCCCAATACAGGCGTTACGGCTGATGGACGATAAAGGGTTGCAGCAGATAAAGGTGGCCCGCCAGCGCAAAACGGCAGCAGGAAAAGCGTCATCAGACGCTCAGCCATCTCGCAGTGCAGCGTTGCTCCCCGTTAACTCGCGTAAAGGCGCAGATAAAATTTCAGCGAGTGAACGGAAAACCCACTTTGGCGAAATCTATTACGGGCTGGATCCACAACAAGCGACTTATGAGAGTGACCGCTGTGTTTATTGCGCCGAAAAAGCTAACTGCAACTGGCATTGCCCGCTGCATAACGCTATTCCGGATTACATCCGTCTGGTGCAGGAAGGAAAGATTATTGAAGCGGCAGAACTTTGCCACCAGACCAGTTCCTTACCAGAAATCTGCGGCAGGGTATGTCCACAGGACCGTCTTTGTGAAGGCGCATGTACTTTGAAAGATCACTCTGGCGCAGTCTCTATCGGGAATCTGGAACGCTACATCACCGATACCGCGCTGGCGATGGGCTGGCGTCCCGATGTCAGCAAAGTTGTTCCCCGTATCGAAAAAGTGGCGGTGATTGGCGCTGGGCCTGCAGGGTTAGGGTGTGCTGATATTCTGGCGCGCGCAGGAGTTCAGGTTGATGTCTTTGATCGCCATCCAGAAATTGGCGGTATGCTGACTTTTGGCATTCCTCCTTTCAAACTCGATAAAACGGTATTAAGCCAGCGGCGAGAGATATTCACCGCAATGGGAATCGACTTTCATCTTAACTGTGAAATTGGCCGCGATATTACCTTTAGCGATTTAACTTCTGAATATGATGCAGTTTTCATCGGCGTGGGGACTTACGGGATGATGCGAGCAGATCTGCCGCATGAAGATGCGCCCGGTGTCATTCAGGCTCTACCGTTCCTGACTGCCCATACCCGCCAGCTCATGGGGTTGCCGGAGTCTGAAGAGTATCCGCTGACGGATGTGGAAGGTAAGCGAGTCGTGGTATTGGGCGGTGGCGATACGACCATGGATTGTTTGCGGACTTCCATCCGCCTCAATGCCGCCAGCGTGACCTGCGCGTATCGTCGTGATGAAGTCAGTATGCCGGGCTCGCGCAAAGAGGTGGTCAATGCGCGCGAGGAAGGTGTCGAGTTTCAGTTCAATGTTCAGCCGCAATATATCGCTTGTGACGAAGATGGGCGTTTAACTGCGGTGGGCCTGATTCGTACAGCCATGGGTGAGCCGGGGCCGGATGGTCGCCGTCGTCCTCGTCCGGTAGCGGGTTCAGAGTTTGAATTGCCCGCCGATGTTCTCATTATGGCCTTTGGTTTCCAGGCGCATGCCATGCCGTGGTTGCAGGGCAGCGGAATTAAACTCGATAAATGGGGCCTGATTCAAACCGGTGACGTCGGGTATTTACCTACCCAGACGCATCTGAAAAAAGTCTTTGCTGGTGGTGATGCTGTTCATGGCGCGGATCTGGTTGTCACTGCAATGGCCGCAGGAAGGCAGGCGGCGCGCGATATGTTAACTCTGTTTGATACGAAGGCATCGTGATGAAATTGTTAATTATCGTTAATCCGGCTGACTGTATTGGCTGCCGTACTTGTGAAGTGGCCTGTGTGGTCGCTCACCCTTCAGAACAGGAGTTGAATGCCGATGTCTTTTTACCCCGGCTGAAGGTACAGCGACTGGACAGCATCAGTGCGCCGGTGATGTGCCATCAGTGTGAAAATGCCCCTTGTGTTAGCGCTTGCCCCGTGGGGGCGCTGACGATGGGCGAGCAGGTGGTGCAGACCAATTCTGCCCGTTGTATTGGCTGTCAGAGTTGCGTCAGTGCGTGCCCGTTTGGAATGATCACCATTCAGTCGTTGCCGGGGGATACCCGGCAACAAATCGTGAAATGCGATCTCTGTGAACAGCGGGAAGATGGGCCAGCCTGCGTTGAATCTTGCCCAACACAGGCGCTGCAGTTGCTTACTGAAAGAGAACTCAGGCGAGTCCGCCAGCAGCGTATTGTTGCCAGCGGTAAGAATCCTCTCTGAAAGAAATCTCCGCGCTGAAAGGCGCGGAGAATCTATTAGATTGCCCAACCGCCCGCGTAAAATGCGACCAGTGCGGCAGTAATGATCACCGTACCAATATTCAGCTTTTGCCATTCGCGTGCAAAGACGCGGCCTACGACCAGTGTCACAAAGCCCAGCATAATACCGGTAACGATATTACAAGTCAGAACGATGAACACGGCACACACCAGGCCAGCCATTGCGTCAATAAAATCATTGAAATCCAGCTTCGAGACGTTACTTAACATCAGCAAACCTACGTACATCAGAGCGGGTGCAGTGGCGTAACCAGGGATCAAAAATGACAACGGTGATAAGAACAAAATCAGCAGGAATAACGCCCCCACTACGGTTGCGGTCAACCCTGTTTTACCCCCGGCGGCGGTTCCTGCCGCTGATTCGATATAAACCGCTGCGGGCGCTGCGCCCACCAGGCCGGAGAATATTGAACTTACTGAGTCACTGGTCAGGGCTTTGCCGCCGTTGATGATCTGGTTGTCTTTATCCAACAAATTCGCCTGACCGGCGACGGCACGGATGGTACCAGTGGCGTCGAACACTGCGGTCATCACCAATGCTAGTACACTCGGAAGTACAGTTGGCTGGAGTGCGCCCATAATATCGAGGCTGAAAATCAGAGACTTACCATCTTCGCCAGTCAGGCTTGGCATCGCCACCAGACCGTGGTATTTCACCGCTGGATCAAAGATTAAGCCGATGATCGAAATTGCAATAATCACCAACAAGATCCCGCCTGGTACGCGGCACTTTTCCAGACCGAAGATGACCGCCAGCCCCAGCAAGCTCATCATCACCGGGAAGGAGGTAAACGCACCGAGCGCCACTGGCAAGCCTTCAATCGGGTTTTTGATAACCATTCCCACACCGTTAGCAGCAATCAGCAGCAGAAACAGGCCGATACCGATACCTGTACCGTGAGCTATCCCCATCGGTAAATTACGTAAGATCCAGGTACGCACACCGGTTACGGAAATGGCGGTGAAGATGACGCCCATCAGAAAGACCGCGCCCAGTGCGACAGGAACGCTAATTTGTTGCCCGAGAACCAGACTGAATGCGGTAAACGCCGTCAAGGAAATCGCGCAACCAATCGCCATTGGCAAATTGGCCCATAATCCCATCAGCAACGAGCCGAAGCCCGCGACCAGACAGGTGGCAACAAACACAGCTGCGGGAGGAAAACCTGCTTTGCCCAGCATTCCCGGAACGACGATAACGGAATAAACCATGGCCAGAAAGGTCGTTAAGCCAGCCAGTACTTCCTGACGAACGGTACTGCCACGAGCGGTAATTTTAAAATAATTATCCAGCGCGCCCTGTGGCTTTGGTGCGTCCGGTGTTTGTAGGATGTCTCCAGACATAATGATGTCCTCACGAGGATGTTAAAGTTTTATTATTAGTTGCGTTCGTACACCAGACGACCATCAACGTAGGTGCGGTAGATCGAACGGTCATCGCCCAACGTCATCATCACGAACAATTTGTCGACTAAAGAAACAGAGTTGTCATAGCGCAGCTGCTGTAGCGGAGTGGCGGTGGGTTCCATCACCACGAAATCAGCCTCTTTGCCAGGTAAAAAGTTGCCAATCAAATCGTCAAGGCCCAGAGATTTCGCTCCGCCGAGCGTGGCCAGGTAAAATGCTTCATATGCCGAGAGGCGATAGCCTTGTAGTTGCAACACTTTGTAGGCTTCGTTTAGCGTTTGCAGCATGTTGAAAGTTGTTCCGGCACCGATATCCGTTCCCATGCCCACTTTGACTTTCTTCTGCCATGCTTTTTTCAAGTTGAATAAGCCGCTGCCGAGGTAAAGGTTGGAGGTCGGACAGAAAGCAATGCTGGATTTGGTTTCGCTAAGACGATCCCACTCTTTTTCTTCGAGATGGACGCAGTGAGCAAAGACACAGTTTTTACCGGTCAGGCCGTACTGATGGTAAACATCCAGATAGCCATCATGTTCAGGATAAAGTTCTTTCACCCAGGCAATTTCATCTTTGTTTTCACAGAGATGGGTATGTACCCACGTATCCGGATATTCTTCTTTCAGGCGTTTCGCCATCGTCATCTGTTCAGGAGATGAGGTAGGGGCGAAGCGTGGCGTAATCGCATACAACAGACGACCATTTTTGTGCCAGCGCTCGATCAGTTCTTTGCTTTGGTGATAGCTGCTTTCGGCAGTGTCGAGCAGATAATCCGGTGCGTTGCGGTCCATCATCACCTTACCGGCAATCATACGCATATTGATATGGCTGGCGGCTTCAAACAGCGCATCAACGGATTGCGGATGAACAGTGCCAAACACCAGAGCCGTGGTGGTTCCGTTACGTAAAAGCTGCTTGATGAAGAACGCCGACATTTCGCGGGCGTACTCTAAATCCTCATAACGACGTTCAGTAGGGAAGGTGTGTTTATTCAACCACTCCAGCAATTGTTCACCATAGGCCCCCACCATTTCACTTTGCGGATAATGGATATGTGTATCGACAAAGCCCGGTACTATCAGTTTGCCGCGATAGTCGCGCACGCGAATAGTGTCAGGAATTTGATGCTTTCCGTCTTCCCATTCACCAAACCATTCCACTTTTCCCTGTTTAATGAGTAATAAACCATCCTCAATAAACCGCAGCGCAGAGGCAATCTCTTCCGGGTTGTCGACCGTACGCGTGACATCAATAAAACTGCCTCGTACCGCTTTTAACGTGTGTTCTCCTGACATCATTGACTCCTTTACTGTTAATCCATCTCTTCCGCTGAGGTAATACCAGGCAGAACGTTTTCCTGTCGGTAGCCACCAGGGAGGATAATATTTAATAAAATCGCAGTTAACCCGCCAGCACAAATAGGGTTTTCAACTAGTACATAAATAGAGGCTGGCAATATTTTAAAAATTTCGGGATCGTAGGAGACGCCAAGTCCTAAACCTAAAGAAGTGGCGACAATAAGTGTTTCTCGGCGCTTTAAACCGTTGGTGATGATGATGCGAATCCCAGCGATAGCAATCATGGAAAACATCAACGTCATTGCGCCTCCCAGAACTGCCGAGGGTATGGTTGTGAAGAAGCCGCCAATCATCGGAAACAAGCCGAGGATAACCAGCATTACCGCGATGGTTCGCCCGACATAACGTGAAGCGACGCCAGTCATCTGAATAACCCCATTATTTTGCGCAAACGTGGTTAAGGGTAATGAACCGACAGCGGAGGCGATAACAGAAACCAGACCATCTGCCAGCACGCCGCCTTTCAGTCGGGACTGATACTCTTCCCCCTGAATGGGGCGGCGGGAAACCATTGCCGTGGCGGTGATATCGCCGACAGCTTCCAGCACGCTAAGCAAATAAATCGTGCCAACCACCAGGAACTGATGGAAGCTGAAACTAAACCCGTATTTGAACGGATGCGGGATGGTGATTAACGGCAAATTGCGCATACTGCTGAAATCCACCATGCCCAGGCATAACGACGCGATATAACCGACGCATAGCCCAATGGCGATCCCTCCCATGCGTAGCAACGGACTGCGACAGCAGTTAAAGCCGATCACCACAATCAAAACCAACAAACCAACGCCGAGATGTTCGTAATTGCCGAAGGTACCGCTGCTTTTGGCTGCAAATCCACCGCCAAAATCGATAATGCCGACTTTAATCAGGCTTAAGCCGATCATCAGTACCACAATACCGCTGACAGTAGGCGTAATAACCCGACGTAGGTAGGGCAAGATAAATGAAGAGCCGACAACCAGAAATGCGCCAACGAAGGAGACGCCAAGCAGCGACGACATGATTAACTCTTCGTGAAAACCGTCGCTTTTCATGCTGCTGCCCAGCGCAATCATGACCGTAACAAATGAAAAATTGACTGACTGAATTGAGAGTAGGCCAGAACCGACGATGCCATAGCGGTTTACTTGTAACCAGGTACCAATACCAGAGGCGATCATCGCCATTGAAACAAGATAGGCAGTTGTTTCAGCGGAAAGCTGTAAGGCCGCACCCACGATTAACGCGGGGGTTACCATCGGAACGAAAATTGCCAACAGATGGGTAATGGCACCAACGAGAGCCTGATGAAAGGGAGGGCGATCCTCCAGTTCAAATATAAGGTCAGAACCTGCATGGTTTATATCAGACATCCCTTCACTCCTTTTAAAGTAAATTTGATCATCTGAATTAGTAAAATAAATTCCCACGAATTTGGGGCGCAGGACGCCTTGAGAACGGCTTATCTCATTTTCGCAGTCACTATTTAGTCATCGTTCAAACAGAGAAACAGGCCGCCGAAGCGGCCATTTATTACTTATATTTTTTCCAGCGCGGTGAGTATTTTCTCCGGTGTGAAATGCCATTCGCGTAACCAGATGCCGCAGGCATCGTGAATTGCGGTAGCAATCGCCGGAGCTGCGCCATTTACACCAATTTCCGAGATCGATTTCGCCCCGAACGGGCCGACTTTATCGTCGCTCGGCACCAACACAGCGCGGAAATCACGCGGAATGTCACCAATTTTCGGTGCACCGTAACTGCGTAAATCACGCGTTAACGGGTGACCTTCGGCGTCATAAATGATCTCTTCGCTCATACTGTGGCCGATAGCACGCAGGGTGGCCCCGTAGATTTGTCCCAACGCTAACTCTGGATTGACCGGTGTACCGCAGTCCAGCAAGGCGTAGAATTTATCCAGGCGGATTTCACCCGTACGCGTGTTGACGGCAACTTCAGCGAAGTTTGCGCCATACGGGAAAGCGAAATCAGGCGTGATATAACTGCCAGTTCCCACCAGTGAACCAAAGCCGGTGCCGGTTTCGCCTTTATGGGCAATATCCCCGAAACTAACTTCGCCTTTCTTGCCGCGCACGACGCCCGGCGTTGCTAGTTGAACATCTGCCACTGGCTCACCCAACATTTGCGCGCCGTGGAACAGAATTTTCTCCCGCAGATTTTCCGCTGCCAAACGCGCCGCGTTACCCGAGAAGCAAGTACCGGACGAGGCATATGCGCCTTTATCAAACAACGCATGATCGGTATCACCGGAGATAACATGCACGTCCTGCGGAGGGCAGTGCAGCACTTCTGCTGCCAGTTTCGTCACTACAGTATCCAGACCAGTACCAATATCCGCACCGCCAGAATGAACGATAAAGGTGCCGTCCGATTCCAGTTTGATCATACAGTTAGCCTGATCGATATCCGGGATACCCGATTTCTGCATGATAATGGCGACGCCGCGACCGATGTGCCAGTCACCATTTTGCGGTTTCGGTGAAGACCATTGGATCATCTCGCGACCCTGACGCAGGATCTCTTCCAGTGCGCAGCTGGCGGCGGAAGGAACGGAGGTCGGCGCTTTACCTTCACCGATTGCACCGAGAATTTTCAGCTCTTGCCCTTCGTGTACCCGGTTACGTTCGATAATTTCCAGTTGGTCGATCTGTAACTGTTCAGCCAGTTCCGCTAATGCCATGGTGATAGCGAAGTTACCTTTCGGTGCGCCATAACCCTGATAAGCACCATTTGGGCAAATGTTGCTGTAGTAGGTGGTGACCTGGAAATCGACGTTATCGCACGGATATAACGGCAGCGACAGCGCCGGTCCGTTACACGGTACGGTGAGTGAGTGGTTGCCGTAAGGGCCAGTGTTGGCGCGGAAATCCATCTTCACTGCCGTCAGGCGACCATCTTTTTTCGCTCCCAGTTTGACGGTGACTTTCGCGACGTGACGAGAGGTGTTAGCAATAAACTCTTCTTCACGGGTGTAGCGGAACAGTACCGGACGCCCGGTCACGCAGGTTGCCCAGGCGCACACTTCTTCCAGCAGGATGTCCTGTTTGGAACCAAAACCGCCGCCAACTCGCTCTTTAATGACATGAACTTTATGCTGTTTCATGCCCACGAGGCGCGCGACCTGGCGGCGTAAGTGCCATGGTACCTGGGTGGAGGCGTGGATAACCAGACGATCGCCGTCCATACGGGTAAAGCAGATATGAGTTTCAGTCGGGCACTGCTGCGCCTGCGTTGAGTTATAGGTTCGCTCAATGATCACATCGGCATCGGCAAAGCCTTTGTCCATATCGCCGATATGACCATGAATACTGGCGGCGATATTTTTACGGGGGCGAGAACCGATCGGGAAGTTGATGATCATATGCTCGCCGCGCTGGGCTGCATGGCTGTTATCGTCTTCCAGAGTATCTGGCGCACCAGCAACATACACCACCGGTTCATCGTGCACGACAGGCGCATCTTCCGCCATTGCTTCGTCGATCGACATTACAGGTTTAAGCACTTCATATTCAACGTCGATGAGCTTCAGTGCTTCGAGCGCAATTTCTTCACTTTCTGCGACGACCGCAGCAACGCGATCGCCGACGTGACGCATTTTCTTGCCGAACATACGGCGGTCAAGCGGTGACGGTTCCGGTGCGCTCTGACCGCCCGGGGTATAGTAGATATCCGGGCAATTCAGGTGAGTAATAACGTGAACAACGCCCGGTAAGGCTTCAGCTTTGCTGACATCCAGATGAGTAATCAGTGCGTGAGCGTGTGGGCTACGTAACATTTTAATGACGCAGGCGTCAGCCGTTACGCGGTCTTCAACATAGCAGGGTTTCGCCTGCACCATTTTCGCGGCATCAGTTTTAGGATAATGCTTACCAATGACTTCAAGGTCATCGCGGAAAGTCGGAGCGATATCAATGGTGGCCTGCGGATTATTTTTACGTGCAACCGCCAGTTCAATGACCTGATAGTATTGTTGCCAGCCTGCATCGCGGCTGAACAAACCAGAAAGCGCGTCGTCGATCTCTTCGCGGGTCGGTGCGGCAATGCGATCGAGAAGATCGGTGATAATCAGAGCCGCAGCTGGATCGTTATAACCAGACTGCACCACGCCAACATCAACCATTGCCTGTTGAACCAGACTTAACTCGTTCCATTTGCCCAGAGACTCTGCGGTACGAATATCTGCCTTCTCTAACTGTGCGGCGATAAGCAAGGACGCGTTAACGATATTACCGTTAAAGATAATTGCGTCTGAACCGGCAAACCCGAATCCATCATCGCTGTTGCGTACAGAGTGCATTCCCATGTTAAACAACAGCTTTTGCACGTTTTCGCCTGGATTAACGGTTAGCTCCTGAGGCGCGCCATTTAAAGTAAAGTGGATGATCATACGGCTTCCTCCCCAGCCTGTTGGCAGTCGGCATAAAGGTCGGCTACCAGAACTCCCGTGATATAGCGTTTATAGGCCACGCTGCCCCGCAAATCTTCCTGCGGGAAAATGGCGTTGGCGACAGCCTGTTCAAGTGCATTGCCTTCCAGATTTTGTTTTTCAACATCGTGCAGACGCAGGGCTTTACTGGCGACGCCATCCAGCGCAATTCGCATACCGTCGTGGTCTGTCATTGCAACGGCTGCCGTCACGACGGTTAAACCTGCCTGAGAACGGCTAATTTTGCGGGTCGCACAGGTGCGATACGGATCTTTAATGATAATTTCGGTTAGCAGGCGATCGCATGGGCAGGCCAGGTAGTCCTCGATTGACAGCGTTTCGCCGTTGCCAAAAACCAGTTCAGCATCCAGTGCCAGCAGGACGGGAAGCAGCACAGACTCTTCCTGCCGGGCGGCGATTTCACCACCAATGGTCGACTGATTACGAACATGGCGTGAGTAAACAAAACCGAGGGCTTCACGCAGTGCTGCAGGAATAAATCGCGCATCACGCAGTGGCTGCAAGCGAGACATTGCGCCAATCCGCAGTGCACCGTTATCCCAGTCAACCCAGTCCAGTTCCAGATCCTGTAAGGAAATGGCAATCTTTTTATCGGTACGGGTTGGTGTAGCGTTGAGTTTGCTGCCCCCGGCGAACCAGACGGCTTCATCCTGGTAGCGGCGCTTCAGTTCCAGCGCCTGTTCGACAGAGTCGGGCCTGAAAAATTGTTCAATCATCTTCTTTCCTTATTTAACCCTCTTCCCTACGGGAAGAGGGTATTTGTCATTTATGCCAGCGCATCCATCCGACGCCACATACTGGCAGCGGCTTTTCTGGCTTGCGCATAAATGGAATCGCAATCGAAGTTAAACTGACGGTCTTCATAGACCATCACACCATTGACCATCACGCTGTGAACGCTGCCTGAGCCCATACCGAAAGCGATATGCCCGGCGATATTGTCTGCCAGCAGCGGCGTCGGCGAGTTGTAATCGCAAATGGTTAAATCGGCTTTGTAACCGGCTTCCAGAAGGCCAAATTTCGCGCCAAAATTGCGGCTCATCAGTTCGTTGCCGTTAGCCAGTGCTTTGGCAAAACTGTCAGGCCACAGCGGACCACCCGCATCGCGATGTTTAAAGAAGGCAAATTTCATCTCTTCAAACATGTCCGAACCAATGCCGTCCGTTCCCAACGCCAGATTGCGGATGTCGCTAAGGTGATGGTTGTAGCCGACATGGTTGTTCATGTTTGAACGGGCGTTATGCACCAGGAACGCATCGCGCTGATTGAGTAGGGCGATGTCATCTTTCGACAAGTACAGCCCATGAGCTACCAGCGTTTTGCTGTCGATGAGATCGAATTGCGCCAGTCGTGCCAGTAGGTCTTTGCCGTACCAGTGGTGACTGTAGGAAACGTCGTAAAGGTCTTCCGCAGCGTGAATATGCAAACCACGACCTGTGGTTTTCACGGCTTCACGCAGCATCTCCAGACCGGCATCTGGCACGGTAAACGGCGCGTGAGCGCCGATATGTGCTTCCACCAGATACGGCTCGGTTGCTGCTTTCTTCGCCTCATCAATCTGACGGGCGAAGCGGATGTTTTCTTCTACACCTTCCTGCAACTCTTTGATGCTGTTGTTACGGTCAGTAGTTTCAAAACAGGTCATCGCGCGCAGGCCAACTTTTAAAAATGCGTTGCGCAATGTGGAGAGCGACCCGCCGATATACGCCGGAGAGGCATGGTGATCGATAACCGATGTACATCCGTTCTTAATCGCTTCCAGGGAACAAATCAGTCCGCTGTAATAGAGCGACTCTTCATCAAGGGCGCGATCGAGTCGCCACCAGAGATTTTTCAGCGTTGAGATGAAATCCGGGCAGGGGGCGATGTTTGCCATAATTCCGCGGGACAGCCCCGAGTAAAAATGGTTGTGCGAGCAGACAATTCCCGGCATCACAATCCGACCATGCATCTCTTTGTAGCTGGCATCGGGGTAGCGTTGCGTCAGGGCATCGCCGATAGCAACAATCACATCATTTTCGATGGCGATATCAACGCCTTCCTGCACTTTCGCCGGGTGTAACTGCACTGCGGTGACATTCTTCAGAATCAACATGATTACACCTCCACGCGGCCCAGCAGATAATGATGATGCTGGTGGACATGGCTAATAATGCGGCACATATCGTTCAGCTCCGGTGGTACGTTGTTGAACTGACCTTCGCTGTCGATGCTTAACACCCAGCTTTGGTTATTCAGACGTACGCGTACCCGGCAATCTTCCACAAGGAAGCCAGGATTGCTGCTGTTATCAAAGTCTTGCGACAGGCTGAAGACGGTGATTTTGTCTTTGTACGGTTTACCGTTCCACGGGCAGAACTGAGCGCAGTTGCCGCATTCGTTACAGTAAGCGTCGAGGTGCAGCGTCTGGAAACGGTTCTGGAAGCCAGGGACCGCAATGGATACGTTGGCACGGTTCGGGCAGACATCCACACACTTGCTGCAAACGTAGTTACATTCAAGGCAGCGTGCGGCTTCCTGGGCGACAAACGCGTCACGATCGTCGCTATCCACCAGGGTGATAGAGATATCGCCTTTGCGTTGATAGATTTCCGCCGGATTGACGTTGTTCCAGTATTTATCGTTCTGGTGGGAACGGATATTTTCCCGACTAAGGATGGCATCGGTCGCCCGACGCGCGGTTCCGACAGCAGCGACAATGGAGGATGGTCCGCGCTGTACGTCGCCGATCATAAAGACGTCAGTCAGACGAGTTTCGCCATTATGGTCGACGTCTGGCCAGCCGTTTTTGTCCAGCGGCACGCCCATCGCATTCAGGGCTTCAGTATCCTGCTGTTCACCAATGGCGGTGATCAGGCTGTCTACATGCAGTGTTACTGTTTCGTTGGTTTCAACCGGACGGCGACGACCTTTCTCATCAGGTTCGCCAAGCGACATAACGCGCAAGGTTAAGGTGCCATCAGCATCGAAACGTTCCGGATTATTCAGGAAACGGAACTCCACGCCGTCGTGCAACGCTTCTTCATACTCTTCGCGCCATGCTGGCATCTCTTGCAGTGAACGACGGTAAACGACCGTTGCTTTTTCTACGCCTGGAACGCGTAACGCCGCACGAGCGCAGTCCATTGCCGTGTTACCCGCCCCGACAACGACCACATGTTTGCCCAGCTTGAGCGCTGTGCCCTTGTTGTATTCACGCAGGAAGGGGAGTGATTTCCAGACATTTTGGTTGTCGCCCGCCAGTTTCACACCGCTATTTTTATCAGTGCCGGTGGCAATCAGAACATAGTGGAAGCCCTGATTTTTTAACTGTTCAACGGTCAAATCGGGTGAGCAGCCATACTCAAATTTCACGCCGTGATCGGCAACAAAATCGATATCGTGCTGAATTAACTCTGCAGGAATACGGAACTGAGGAATGATATTTTTCACTACGCCGCCCGCATTGGCTTCGCGTTCAAACAGCGTAACCGGATGGCCCGCTCTGGCAAGGAAGTAACCTGCTGCCAGACCCGCCGGACCTGCACCAATCACGGCAACCGGATGGCGTGAACCAGAACCGGCGGGTTTGTGCCAGCGTTGCTTATATTCATCCCAACCTTTTTCCAGCGCGACTTTTTTCAGTTCGCGGATATTCAGCGCACTGTCGTAATCCAGGCGGGTACAGTTGTATTGGCACTGGTGATCGCAAATATGACCGGTAATGGCGGGCAGGGCGTTGCGTTGGTAGATGAGTTCCAGCGCGTCAGCATAGCGGTGTTCGCCAAGCAGCCGAATGTATTCCGGAATATCTTGCTTGATAGCGCAGGCAGTAACACAGGGGGCAACGTAGCAGTCGGTCAGCGGCAGGTCTTCTGCCACTTCAATACGCTCTTCTGGCTTCCAGTGTTTCTGGGTGTATTCCATGGTTAACGCGTCTGCTGCCAGTTTGTTCAGGCGTTCGACGTCAACATGGTCAAGCCCCCAGGCGTCGGAGCCTTCCAGCTCGCGCATGCAGGCACTTAAGCGCAGATAGCCGCCAGGTTTCAGCAGGTCGGTTGCCATAGTAATAGGGCGAATACCAGTATCAAAAATATCGCGGATAGTCAGCTGACTGGCACCACCGGAATAAGAAATGGGCAGTTTGCCGTCAAAGGCGCGAGAGAGAACTGCTGCAACATTGATGGAGAGCGGGAACAGCGCACGGCCTGACATATACATCTCTTCACCAGGCAGTGCGCCTTTATTGTTGATGGTGCCGAGAGTGTTAGTCAGTTTTACGCCAAAGCCGAGTGATTTTTCTTTTGCCAGTACCATCAGGCGTTCCAGCATTTCCAGCGCTTGCGTCAGCTTGAGGTCGTGATCAAATGACTCTTCTTTTAAGCCTATGTAACCGAAACCGCAGACATCGAGGATCTCACGAACACGCGCGTACCCCAGTAAGGTCGGGTTGAGTTTCACAAAGGTATTGAGCCCTTTTTCTTCCAGCATGTAGCGGCAAATGGCTTCGATTTCATGCGGAGGACAGCCGTGCATGGTGGAGAGGGTGACGCCCTGCACCATACTGGTGGGGATGCGAGCGGGTAAGGCTTGCAAGCTTTCGCGTTTTTCCTGCAATCCGTGGCGGGCTAAAAATGCGTCATCCTGGAGTAATTTATTCAGCGTATCGCGATATTGCGCGAATTTCGGATGGTCAGATGCGTCCATCATATTGTCGATGAACTGTTGCATCGGTGGTTGCTTAATACCTTCGAGGTTATAACCGACGCTCATATTAAAGATGAACGATTTACCGGAATCAGAAGGCTGGAACATCGCTTCGAGAAGGTGCAGGGCAAACCAGGCTTTGAGGTATTCATCCCAGGCTTTAAGCAGGGTAAATTCGGTAGACCATTCGGTGTTAAAGCACTCGTCTTCGGCATCGATACAGGGCTTTTCCAGCTCCAGGCGGTCAAGAATTTGGACGGTTTTTAGTTCGATGAAGCGCCCGCCAGTCAGCCAGGAAGTGACAATATTTTGCGCGAGCTGCGTGTGCGGGCCAGCGGCAGGGCCGACGGGAGTGGCACAGGTTTCACCGAAGACGCTAACAGTTTTACCTTTTACGGGTGAGTAAAACTGTTGCTCGGGAATACCAAAGATTGAGCGTTGTTGTTGGTATTCATCAAATATGCGCGTCAAAAGTTCCTCAAACGGAATGGGACGCATAATATCCCCCATAACCCTCTCCTTAGCTTATACAGATATCATTGAGTGACCGGTGTTGAGAAATCCGGTGGTTTAGGGGGATAGAGCAACAATCGCACCACTCTTGCCAGGTTTGGCGGGAAATATAAAAAAATGTGAGGCGGCTCGAAACTTAAGGGCTTTTTGTGAATGAACTCACAGGTGCCAAATGAGAATTAAAATCACTCCTGAAAATTATTATTGCCAGCCCATTTATCACTTTTTCTCTTTTCTCAAAATCAGTGATTCCTTATCATTATGATAAAGAGTGCCGGAAGGATTAAATATTTGAACGCAATCGTTTAACTACGTTTTCTAAATTTCAGTATACCTTTTCTTCGCTGTAATAAAGTCGTCAGGAGTATCAATATCTAAAATTATTTCTGCATTTTCTATTTCGACGGAATAATGATCTCCCATAAGGAGTGCCTGACGCATATTGGTGATATTGGGACGCTGGATTGCCTGCATCAGGCATGGCTTTGACACTAAAATCGGATGGCCGGGAATGCCATTATGGAGTGGCAGTATTGCGCCATCATTTCGTAACGACCAGATTTTTCTAAAAATATCGATGGTGAGGGTAGGCATGTCACCGTGGGTGAGAAAACAATATTCTGTTTTTACCGCGGGTACTGCGGCCTTTACTGATGTGAGTAAACCCTGCGCATAATCTGGGTTGTGAATAATAGTGATATTGCTCTGGTTCGCATAACGTTCGTGCAGTTCATTACCACGATAGCCGGTGACTAAAATAATTCGGCTACAAAACTGCAACGCATTTTTGATACTTGTATCAAGAATTGTTCCCTGTTGCCAGGGTAACATCATTTTCCATTGCCCCATTCTTGATGATAATCCGGCAGCGGTAATTATACAGTCGATGGCTGACATAGTGGTTCCATTATTTATAGGGGCTAATAACGCCTGATAATTGCGTTACTTCCTGATGGATTAAGTTGGGGATAATTTATCCCAGAGAGGTCATAAAGACTCGTGAAAAGTATAGTTGACCCATCGGCATTATTCATTGATTTAGGCGCGCAGAAACGTCCCACTGTGATTTCTGTTGTTGGGGCTGGGGGAAAAACCAGCTTGCTTTTTTGGCTGGCAGAACTGCTCCAGGCTAGCGGCAGGCGTGTGTTAATCACTACGACGACACATATGTTTATGCCAACGTCTCACTGGCCCGTGGTTTTCTGTCGTGATCCCGCCATGCTTCCTCATGCGTCTCTTACATCCCCCATTTCATTTTGTTTTCACAGCTGGAAAGCGAACCAGGGAAAAGTGCAGGGATTTACGCCAGAAGCGATTGATGCACTGGTGCAACGACCAGAGTGTGACGTAATTCTCATTGAAGCAGATGGCTCGCGTGGAATGCCGTTAAAAGCGCCTGATGAGCACGAACCTTGCATACCCAAAAGCAGTTGCTGCGTGATTGCTGTGATGGGAGGACATATTTTGGGCGCGAAAGTGAGCACAGAAAATGTCCATCGCTGGTCGCAGTTTGCTGATATTACCGGGTTAACACCTGATGCAACCTTGCAACTGAGCGATCTCGTTGCGCTGGTTCGCCACCCTCAGGGCGCATTTAAAAACGTACCGCAAGGTTGTCGGCGAGTCTGGTTCATTAACCGTTTTTCTCAATGTGAGAATGCGATTGCGCAAAGCGAGCTCCTTCAACCGCTGCAACAACACGACGTAGAGGCAATCTGGCTGGGCGATATACAAGAACATCCTGCAATCGCGCGCAGATTTGTGAATTAGCGGCCCGGGTATTCCGGGTTACTGAAAGGATATCCATTGAGGTTGGTATGAATATTTTCACAGAGGCTGCAAAACTCGAAGAGCAAAATTGTCCGTTTGCGATGGCGCAAATTGTTGATAGCCGAGGCTCTACTCCCCGCCATTCTGCACAAATGTTAGTGCGCGCCGATGGTTCTATCGTCGGTACAATTGGTGGCGGAATGGTTGAGCGGAAGGTGATTGAAGAGTCGCTTCAGGCATTGCAGGAACGTAAGCCGCGATTATTCCATGGACGTATGGCTCGTAACGGTGCGGATGCTGTCGGGTCAGATTGTGGAGGTGCAATGTCAGTATTTATCAGCGTCCATGGTATGCGTCCACGTCTAGTGTTGATTGGCGCGGGGCATGTCAACCGGGCGATAGCCCAGAGTGCGGCGCTATTAGGATTTGATATTGCCGTTGCTGATATTTATCGCGAAAGCCTCAATCCTGAACTATTCCCACCATCAACCACGCTTCTCCATGCTGAGTCGTTTGGTGCGGCAGTGGAAGCACTGGATATTCGCCCTGATAATTTTGTCCTGATTGCCACGAATAATCAGGATCGTGAAGCCCTCGACAAACTCATTGAACAGCCCATTGCATGGCTGGGGTTGCTGGCAAGTCGCCGCAAGGTTCAGCTTTTCCTACGTCAATTGCGTGAGAAAGGCGTGGCTGAAGAACATATTGCCCGTTTACATGCGCCCGTTGGTTACAACATAGGTGCGGAAACGCCGCAGGAGATCGCCATCAGCGTGCTGGCAGAAATATTACAGGTGAAAAATAACGCGCCGGGTGGGCTGATGATGAAACCTTCTCATCCTTCCGGACACCAGCTGGTGGTGATTCGCGGTGCGGGGGATATCGCCAGTGGTGTGGCGTTACGTCTGTATCATGCGGGTTTTAAAGTGATCATGCTGGAAGTGGAAAAACCGACAGTGATTCGTTGTACCGTGGCGTTTGCCCAGGCCGTGTTCGATGGCGAAATGATGGTCGAAGGCGTCACTGCCCGCCTGGCAACCAGCTCTGCGGAAGCGATGAAACTTACCGAACGCGGATTCATCCCTGTGATGGTAGATCCCGCCTGTTCATTGCTTGATGAACTGAAACCGCTTTGCGTGGTGGACGCTATTCTGGCGAAACAGAATTTGGGTACGCGGGCAGATATGGCACCAGTAACAATCGCGCTTGGGCCGGGCTTTACTGCTGGGAAGGATTGCCATGCGGTAATTGAAACAAATCGCGGGCACTGGCTCGGTCAGGTGATTTACTCTGGTTGTGCGCAGGAGAATACCGGTGTTCCCGGCAATATTATGGGGCATACCACCCGACGGGTGATCCGTGCTCCTGCTGCAGGCATTATGCGATCCAACGTGAAATTAGGCGATCTGGTGAAAGAGGGTGATGTGATTGCCTGGATTGGTGAGCATGAAATTAAAGCACCGTTGACGGGGATGGTGCGTGGCTTGTTGAACGACGGACTGGCGGTGGTCGGTGGTTTTAAAATTGGTGATATCGATCCACGTGGTGAAACGGCTGATTTCACCAGCGTTTCTGATAAAGCCCGGGCAATTGGCGGCGGCGTACTTGAGGCGTTAATGATGTTGATGCATCAGGGCGTGAAAGCGACAAAAGAAGTGCTGGAAGTGGCTTAAATGAAAATGGCCGGATGGTATTACCCCCCGGCCTGAGACTGATGACAAACGCCAAATTGCCTGATGCGCTACGCTTATCAGGCCTACAAGTGCATTGCAATCTATTGAATTTGCGATGTTTTGTAGGACGGATAAGGCGCTCGCGCCGCATCCGGCATCAACAAAGCGCACTTACTTGACAATCTTTGGCCGGATGGTATTACCCACCCGGCCTTTAAATTACTGACAAATTACCGTTCCGGTTTTGCCTTCAATCCCTTCTTTCGCTTTGCTCAATACGGTAATCAGTGCTTCGCGTCCAGCGCGAGAGCGAGCAAACGAGGCGGCTGCTTCCACTTTAGGCAGCATAGAACCTTTCGCAAAATGACCTTCTTCGATAAAGCGTTCAGCATCACTTAATGACAGGCGATCGAGCCACTGTTCATTCTCTTTACCGAAGTTAATGGCCACTTTTTCTACCGCAGTCAGAATGATCAGCATATCGGCATCAATCATTTCTGCTAAACGGGCGCTGGCCCAGTCTTTATCAATAACCGCGCTGGCACCACGCAGATGGTTACCTTCACGAATAACAGGAATACCACCACCGCCAACGGTGATCACTACCTGGCCTGCATCTACCAGAGCTTTAACCGTTTCTTTTTCAATGATATCAACCGGTTTTGGCGAGGCAACAACACGGCGATAGCCGCGACCAGCATCTTCTTTCAGAGTGTAACCGTGTTTTGTCAGTTGCTCTGCTTCTTGCTCGGTAAAGAACGAACCGATCGGCTTGGTCGGGTTGAGGAATGCCGGATCGTTAGCGTCGACTTCGACCTGGGTAACCAGCGTTGCTACAGGTTTATTAATGCCACGAGAAAGCAGTTCTTCTCTTAAGGCGTTTTGTAGATCGTAACCAATATAACCCTGGCTTAAGGCAACACAGACAGACATCGGCAGCATTGGCGAGTGCGCTTCAGTTTTTGCGGCAGCTTCAAAGGCCTGGTTAATCATGCCCACCTGTGGCCCGTTACCGTGAGTGACGATGACCTCATGTCCCTGGGCAATTAAATCAACAATTGCTTGAGACGTAATTTTTACCGCTTTCATTTGTCCGGCCAGGTCGTCGCCCAGCGCATTCCCGCCCAGGGCGAGAACAATTTTCTTACTCATTTTTCCTCACTCATCATTCTTGATTGTGTATAGATCCCTGGCAGTGGTTAGAGCACAGGAGGGACAAACGGTTTGCGTCGCAGGAAACGACCTCGCCCGGCTTTGCCTGTAAAGGTGCCGTCACAGAAAATCGTTTCACCACGGGATAATGTTCTGACAATCGCGCCCTGACAGGTAAACCCCTCCCAGGGCGAGTAGTCGGCGTTGTCGTGGAGATGGCGATGCTGAATTTGTTGGCTCTGACGTGGGTCGATAATCACCACGTCGCCATCGGAACCGGGCGCTAATATCCCTTTTTGCGGCCACAGGCCAAACAGCCTGGCGGGCATCGCGCTGGTTAATTCAACAAAACGTTCCGGTGTTATACGTCCCGTCATTACGCCACTGGAAAACAGTAACTGCATGCGGTTTTCCACACCGGGTAAGCCATTTGGGCAGCGACTGAAATCGCCTTTAGAAATTTGCAGGCGTTGAGCCATCGAGAACGTGCAGTGATCGGTCGCTACCACGTCAATCGCACCATCGCTGATGCCACACCACAGTTTGTCCTGCTCGCGTACGTTACGCAGCGGTGGGCTAAGAATGAACTTCATGCCATCTTCTGTATCGTAACTGCGTTCGTCCAACAGGAGATATTGTGGGCAGGTTTCAACCCAGACTGGCTGGTGATTCGCACGGGCAAGACGCAGATAATCCAGACCTAAGCCGTTAGACAGGTGCACGATATAGAGCGGGGCGTTACCGGCAATTTGTGCCAGGTTAATCATGCGGGCGATGGCTTCCGCTTCGCATTCCAGAGGGCGACTCAAGGCGTGATAGCGCGGCGCGGTTAACCCTGCGGCAATAAACTCCGCCCGCTTGCTGGCGATAGCTGCATCATTTTCCGGGTGCACGGTGGTCAGCGCGCCGGACTCATGCAAGCGGCGTAACGCCTGCAAAACTTCGTCATCGTTGAGTTTGTATTGATAGGTTAAATAGAGTTTAAAACTGCTCAGCCCTTCCTCGACCATCATCGGGATTTCGTCGAGGATGGCGTGATTAATGTGCTGGATCACACCGTGAAAGCTGTAGTCGATGACCGCCTTATGGGCGGCATAACCACGATAAACCTCCAGTTGATGGCGTAACCGGCAGCCATTCGGGCCAAATCCCATATGGTCAATAATGGTTGTTGTACCGCCACACGCAGCTGCGCGGGTACCGGTAAAAAAATCATCACAACTGCGCGCGATGCCGACATCAATATTGAAATGCGTATGGACATCCACGCCGCCAGGGAAAACGTAACAGCCAGTGGCATCAATTTCTTCATACGGGAGCTGCGGCGAAATATTGTTGCCCAACTGGCGAACAATCCCGCTTTCAATCAGCAAATCCTGTTTTTCTTGTCCATCTGCGTTAACGACAGTGCCGTTTTTGATCAATACGCGCATAGCAAACTCCAAAAACCCTCCGGCGAACCGGAGGGGAATAAGTGAAGAGTAATTATTCGGTTGCCAGCCAGCTTAACGGGATTGCAGCGTACATCGCGGCACAGGTCACCAGGTGAGATTTCCAGGTTTTTTCGTTAGGTGCATGTGCTTCAGGTTCTTTACCCGGGCCAAAGCCGATCACCGGAATGCCGTGACGGCCCATGATAGATACGCCGTTAGTTGAGAAGGTCCACTTATCAACAACCGGCGCTTTGCCAAACAGCCCTTCGTAGGCATTCACCAGTGCTTTAACGGTGAAGTGATCTTCTTCCACTTTCCAGGTCGGGAAGTAGCATTCGGTTGGGTATACCAGGCCAGTCCAGGACGGACGGTCGTAGTTGTACATAGAAACAACCGCGTTAGCTTTCTGTACCGCAGGCAGGGCGCGGATTTCATCCAGCGCGCCTTCCCAGGTTTCGCCCCAGGTCAGACGGCGGTCAATAGAGACGGCGCAGCTATCTGCTACTGCGCAACGGCTTGGGGATGTGAAGAAGATTTCAGAAACGGTGAGGGTGCCTTTGCCGAGGAATTCGTCATAACCCAGACGTTGGGAGAGTTCTTGTAATTCGCCAAGAATCGGACCCATTTTGAAAATGGCGTTGTCACCGCGTTCTGGTGCAGAACCGTGGCAGCTAACACCCTGAACATCAATACGAATTTCCATACGACCGCGCTGACCACGGTATACCTGGCAGTCGGTTGGTTCGGTACTGACCACAAATTCCGGGCGAATGCCGGATTGTTCAATAATGTACTGCCAGCACAGGCCGTCGCAGTCTTCTTCCTGCACAGTACCGGTAACCAGCAGGGTATATTCATCTTCCAGACCGAGGTCTTTAATGATTTTACCGGCATAAACCATAGATGCCATGCCGCCTTCCTGGTCGGAAGTACCGCGACCACCGATCAGCTCATCAGTTTCCATGCCTTCGTACGGATCGAAGTCCCAGTTTTTGATGTTGCCAATGCCGACGGTATCGATATGAGCGTCCATTGCCACCAGACGCGGGCCGTGGCCGATATAACCGAGAACGTTGCCCATCGGGTCGATTTCAACTTTATCGAAGCCGACTTTTTCCATCTCTTCTTTAATACGATGTACTACGCGTTTTTCGTCGCAGCTTTCACTGGGAATAGCAACCATGTCGCGCAGGAAGCGAGTCATGTCCGCCTGGTAATCTTTTGCTTTTTCAAGAATCAGTTTGAATGGAATATTCTTAGCCATTATTTTTCTCCAGATTTTTTACTCCCCGTTTTGCAGGGAGCAGTTCCAATAGGGTGATTAAGGTGCTACAGCGTGTTTGCCTTCCCAGACAACTTCGCGGTAGTGCTTCACGTCTGTGTCGC
Source organism: Escherichia sp. WS1450 (assembly GCF_046487395.1). Taxonomy (NCBI): domain Bacteria; kingdom Pseudomonadati; phylum Pseudomonadota; class Gammaproteobacteria; order Enterobacterales; family Enterobacteriaceae; genus Escherichia; species Escherichia sp. WS1450. The sequence continues at coordinate 289,018 of NZ_JBJQJO010000002.1, read as the reverse complement.
CTTCAGTGCTGATAACCAGCACTACGGCATCTTTGTTCAGCGCCAGTTTTTCCATCAGGCTTTGACGTTGCGGGTGATAATGAACCGCTGCGAGAACGCCCAAACCGACAGCGCCGGATTCACCGGAGATGATGCGTGGGTCATTGCCGTACGGATTACCCAGCACACGCATACCTAATGCGGCAACGCTGTCCTGGCAGGAGATGAATTGGGTGGCGCAGTTACGTAGGATTTCCCAGCCCAGCGGGTTAGGTTCGCCACAGGCCAGGCCCGCCATGATGGTGGCCATATCACCGCCAACGTTGACGATGTCGCCTTTGACGCCGGAGCGATAAATACAGTCAGCTTTGTCAGGTTCAACAATAATGCTGTGCAGATTTTGCGGGCTGTAGACGTCGACCAGATAACCCAGCACACCACCGGCCATTGCACCGACACCGGCTTGCAGCAGAACGTGCGTCGGGGTTACGCCCATTTCACGCATTTGCTCGACGGCTTCATCTGCCAGGGTTGCGTAGCCTTGCATGATCCAGGTTGGGATTTTGGTGTAACCTTCCCATGCCGTGTCCTGTACCACTTCCCAGCCGTGCTGCTGCGCGTGTTGCATGGTCAGGCGAACGGTATCGTCATAGTTCATATCCGTGACGATGCACTCGGCACCGAGGTTCAGAATGGCGTCAACGCGTTCCTGAGCAGAACCTTTCGGCATGTAAATCACCGCATTCTGTCCGAGTTGCTGTGCTGCCCACGCCACACCGCGCCCGTGGTTGCCGTCGGTGGTGGTCGCGAAAGTCATTTTTTCGCCGATAGCATTTTTCAGGTGCTCAAATGACAGCGTTTCGATATCAAGATGATATTTTTCGCACAATAATTGAGCGATGGCGTATGCACCGCCGAGCATTTTGAAGGCGTTCAGACCGAATCGTTTTGATTCGTCTTTGACGAGAATTTTCTTCACACCAAAAAGGTTTGCGAGATCGTCCAGCGCACAAAGCGGTGTTGGGCGATAACCAGCTATTTTCTGGTGGAACTGGCGCGCCAGTTTGGCCTGGCTTTGCGAAAAGAGCGGTGATGTTTCGCCGTTGAAAAATTTGTTATCGGCGATATCAATCTTCAATGAGAAAACGGACATATCCTATCCTTTTGGCCTCTGGAAATAGAGGGCCGACCAGCTGATCGGCCCGAGGGGTTATTTCACGCGTTCTTGCGCTTCTTTCAGCAGTTGCTCGAGCAGTGCACCTGGTTTGGCGTATTTACGGGACAGGATCATCGCGGCGATGATATAAGGCTTCCAGCTGGCTTCTTTGTAGGTTGCGATACGGTATTTTTCGAATACGCCTTCAGTCACTTCACCTTCTTTGCAGGATACGCCGCTGATATCAGCTGGCAGGCAGTGCATGTACAGGGCTTCGCCATCACGGGTCAGTTCCATCATCTCTTCGGTGCAATGCCAGTCTTTGTGCTGAGCGTTCTGCGCCAGACACTGTTTTTCCAGTGCTTTTAAGCCTTCGTGATCGTTAGCGCGCAGCAATTCAGTACGCTCTTCCATCACTTTGTAAGGTGCCCATGACTTCGGATAAACGATGTCTGCGTCTTTGAAGGCTTCTTCCATGCTGGTGACCTGACGGAAGCTACCGCCAGAGGCTTTAGCATTGTTTTTCGCCACTTCAACGACATCCGGGATCAGGTCGTAGCCTTCCGGATGGGCCAGGGTGACATCCATACCGAAGCGAGTCATCAGACCGATGATGCCTTGTGGTACAGAGAGCGGTTTGCCATAGCTTGGGGAGTAGGCCCAGGTCATGGCGATTTTTTTACCTTTCAGGTTTTCCAGTGAACCAAAGTGTTCACGTAACCATGCGAGGTCAGCCATTGACTGAGTCGGGTGGTCAATATCGCATTGCAGGTTCACTAAAGCCGGACGCTGCGGCAGTACGCCCTGCTTGTAGCCGTCATCAAGTGCAGCGCCAACTTCACGCATATAAGCGTTGCCTGCGCCCAGATACATATCGTCACGAATACCGATGGCATCGGCGCAGAAGGAGATCATATTGGCGGTTTCACGCACGGTTTCGCCGTGAGCGATTTGTGATTTGCCTTCGTCGAGATCTTGCTGTGCAAGGCCGAGCAGGTTAAGCGCGGAAGCATAAGAGAAGCGGGTACGGGTGGAGTTGTCACGGAATACGGAAATACCTAATCCACTATTAAAGACTTTGGTTGAGATGTTTTCAGCACGCAGTGCTTTTAATGCTGCGGCAACGTCCAGTACTTGTTTCAGTTCATCTGGCGTCTGTTCCCACGTTAACAAAAAATCTTTCTCGTGAAGGTGAGAGGTCAGCGAATTGATATCCTTAATCAGCTCATTAACAGTTTTCATCATAAAGTCCCGGTAGTGGAATGACAGGCAAAGAGGTTTATTTCACTGTGACTTGCCAAAGTGATTGGTGTTTTCACAGCTATACCTGGGACTAACAATAAGTGTGCCAGAATTATCCACGGGGCTGCAAAAGACTAATTTGACGGATAATGTGTGGGGTTGATCACAAATTGATGCCAGCTTCCGGTTGTTTGTAAAATACGAAAACGTTTGGCTTTTTTTATTGCGTTATTTATTTGCTGCTAAGTATCAGAAATAAGATAAAGGGGCAGGCTATCCCTCGTCAGTTTGATAAACTCACCGCCGTAATTCTCATATTGATATAGAAATGTGATATCTCTTCCATAATTTCATTAGAAAGTGATAAAAATCTTATGTTTTTATCAAAGCCAATTTCGCCTGAGTTAATATCATCATGATCTGTGAACCATCAACGTCTTCAATGATCGACTTTTAAGTAAGTCTGGAAGGTAAAGCTATGGAGCTTGCTACTACGCAGTCAGTACTGATGCAAATTCAACCGACAATTCAGCGTTTTGCCAGAATGCTTGCCAGCGTGTTGCAGCTTGAGGTTGAGATCGTTGATGAAAACTTGTGTCGCGTCGCCGGAACGGGCGCGTATGGGAAGTTTCTTGGCCGCCAGTTGAGCGGCAACTCACGCCTGCTTCGCCACGTCCTGGAAACGAAAACTGAAAAGGTTGTGACACAATCTCGCTTCGATCCCCTTTGCGAAGGTTGCGATAGTAAAGAAAATTGCCGTGAAAAAGCATTTCTGGGTACGCCTGTCATTTTACAGGATCGTTGTGTTGGGGTGATAAGTTTGATTGCCGTTACCCACGAGCAACAAGAACATATCAGTGATAATTTACGCGAATTTTCTGATTACGTTCGCCATATATCCACCATTTTTGTTTCGAAACTTCTGGAGGATCAGGGGCCAGGAGATAACATCAGTAAAATATTCGCGACCATGATCGATAATATGGATCAGGGCGTTTTAGTTGTTGATGACGAAAATCGGGTTCAGTTTGTTAATCAGACTGCCTTAAAAACACTCGGTGTTGTGCAAAATAATATTGTTGGGAAACCTATCCGTTTCAGACCATTAACATTTGAGAGTAATTTTACCCATGGACATATGCAGCATATTGTTTCGTGGGACGATAAAAGTGAATTAATCATTGGTCAATTGCATAACATTCAGGGCCGACAATTATTTTTAATGGCGTTTCACCAATCGCATACCAGTTTTTCTGTAGCAAATGCACCTGATGAACCGCATATTGAACAATTGGTTGGCGAGTGCCGTGTTATGCGGCAATTAAAACGACTCATTAGCCGTATTGCACCCAGCCCATCCAGCGTTATGGTGGTTGGTGAAAGCGGCACGGGTAAAGAAGTCGTCGCCCGTGCAATCCATAAGTTGAGCGGAAGACGGAATAAACCCTTTATTGCTATCAACTGTGCCGCGATTCCGGAGCAGCTTCTGGAGAGCGAACTGTTCGGTTATGTTAAAGGCGCATTTACTGGCGCTTCTGCCAACGGTAAAACAGGGTTGATTCAGGCGGCGAATACGGGCACGCTGTTTCTCGATGAAATAGGTGATATGCCATTAATGTTGCAGGCTAAATTACTGCGCGCTATTGAGGCGCGTGAAATTCTGCCGATTGGTGCCAGTAGCCCAATACAAGTCGACATTCGCATCATTTCTGCAACTAACCAGAATTTGGCCCAGTTCATTGCCGAAGGTAAATTCCGCGAAGATCTCTTCTACCGACTTAATGTTATCCCGATAACTCTGCCACCGCTGCGTGAACGTCAGGAAGATATTGAACTACTGGTGCATTACTTTTTACATCTGCATACCCGTCGTCTGGGATCGGTTTATCCGGGCATTGCTCCCGATGTCGTCGAAATATTGCGTAAGCATCGTTGGCCCGGAAACCTGCGCGAGTTAAGCAATTTGATGGAATATCTGGTTAACGTGGTTCCTTCAGGTGAAGTTATCGACAGCACGCTATTGCCGCCAAATCTGCTGAATAATGGCACAACGGAGCAAAGTGATGTAACAGAGGTCAACGAGGCGCACCTGGCACTCGATGATGCGGGCGGCACGGCGCTGGAGGAGATGGAAAAGCAAATGATCCGCGAGGCGCTTTCACGTCATAACAGCAAGAAGCAAGTTGCTGATGAACTGGGCATCGGCATTGCTACGCTCTATCGCAAGATTAAGAAATATGAGTTGTTAAACACATAACCTCAGTGAATCCGGCCTGAATTCAGGCCGGATACCCTTTTACTTCGTTTTCTCGCAATCCAGAACTGTATTTACAATCATCTGATACCCCGTGCAGCGACAAAGATTTCCTGCCAGTCCGCGACGAATTTCCGTAATGGTTAATGGCTTCTCGCGTGGTTTCGCCAGCATTGCTGTGGTAGCCATAATCAGGCCAGGCGTACAAAACCCGCACTGCACTGCGCCGGATTTCGCATAAGCCTGCTGAACATGAGAAAGTTTTCCGCCTTTCGCTTCACCTTCCAGCGTGCGGATCTCTTTTCCTTCAGCCCAGGCGGCAAGGTATAAGCAACTGTCTATTGCTGTGCCGTCGACCAGCACCGTACAGGCACCACATTCACCCACGCAGCACCCTTGTTTGACACTTAACAGTCCTTGATCGCGGAGTAATTCCGAGAGCGGCATGCCTGGTGCGGCGTGAAGCTGAAAAGGCATCCCGTTAATGGTGCATTCGATGATAATTGTTTCGCTGTGATTCATTGCAATTTTCCCCCCGCCGCGGCGACGGCTTCGCTAATCACTTTTTTGGTCATCGTCTGGATGAGATGCAGACGAAACTCTTTACTGGCCCGCCATGAAGAACGCGGGGCGACATCCTGCAGGACTGATTCGCTGATGGCTTCCAGCGTTTGCAGGTTTAATGGCGCATTTTGTGCAGTCTGTTCGGCATGTTGGCAGCGAATCGGCGTTGGCGCGGCAACACCAAATGCCAGACGTAATTCGCTGAAATTGCCGTTATCCAGTCGGCAATGTGCGGCGCAGCCAATCGTTGAAATATCCATTGCGTCGCGCATGGCATATTTAAAATGCGCGCTGCCCACGTGTTCTTTCGGTTGGGGCGGAAAATGAAAGGAAACAAGGATTTCGTCATGCTCAAGAGACACTTTGCCCGGTCCAGTGTGAAAGCCATTAATCGGGACGAAACGAACACTGCGTGGGGAGTGGATCTCCAGTTTCGCGTCATAAATGAGCGTTGGCGTGGCAGAATCTGCGCTGGTGGCACCGTTGCAAATATTTCCACCGTAGGTAGCGACGTTACGGATCTGCGGTCCAGCAATGGACGAGGCCGCAGCACATAACGCCGGGAGAAGACGTTGAGTTATAGGATCTTCAATGAGCTGGGTAAATGTCGTTGCAGAGCCGATACGTATCGAGCCATCTTCCGCCAGCGTAATTCCCCGCAGCTCCGCCAGATTATGAATATCAACAATATGGCGATAACGGTCATTGTGATGGTGGAGCTGAATCAGTACGTCAGTGCCACCGGCGAGCAGTTTGGCCTGCGGGTTGTCAGCCAGCAGGTTGATGGCATCGGCAAGGGTTGCTGCGCGATGGTAAGAAGCAAAATCAAACATGATGTTATCCTCAAATCAATCCTGCCAGATGGAACTCTTCATATAACCGTTTTGGCGTCAGCGGCAGTGTATTGATTGCAACACCGGTAGCCATCTTCACCGCGTTACGAATAGCAGCGGCAACAGGAATTATTGGTGGCTCACCCAGTGACTTATGTCCGTATGCGGATTGCGGCTCATTGATTTCGACGAACGCGCTTTCCAGTTGTGGCAGATCCGGCATGGTCGGCATTTTGTAATCCAGCAGGTTGGGGTTACGGACCACGCCGCTTTTCGCATCAATGATCATCTCTTCAAATAGCGCCCAGCCAATGCCCATTCCCATTCCGCCGTGTACCTGACCTTCTGCCAGTAGCGGATTAAGAATATGGCCCGAATCATGAACGTTGAGGATGCGGTTGATGGTGACTTTGCACAGCGCAATATCGATCGTCAGATCAACAAAGGTACAGCCAAACGCTGGTGGGTTAGTGGTGGTTTTGATGGAGCTTTCGGCAGAGAGCTGCCCGCCGCGTTCAGGGTGGTAGAAGGCATCCATCGCCAAATCTTTTAACGACATTAACGGCTCTTCCGGTCGTTCAACCAGCACGATATAGCCTTTTATCAAGGTAAGATTCATCGCTGACTGATGTAGCATGACAGCGGCGTGAGCGATGATTTTCTCCTTTAATAACAGTGCCGCACTGCGCAGCGCGGGCGCGGCAACATAGCTCTGGCGCGAGGCAAATGCACCGGGATCGAACGGCGTAACGTCGGTATCTTGTGTTGAAATAACGCGAACGTCGCTGACCGGAACCCCCACGGTTTCTGCCACCATTTGCGAGAACACGGTGTCGGCACCCTGGCCGATTTCCGTGGCACCACTCTGTACGTTGATGGTTCCATCCTGATTCATCAACAGGCGCGCGCCAGCAATTTCTACGCCGACAGGCCAGGTGTTAGAGGTGTAGCTAAAACAGGCGACGCCAACGCCGCGGCGTAAATTGCCTTGCTGGTTCTGGCACTCTGCACGGCGTTTTTCCCATTCAAAGATTTTCCGGCCTTTTTCAAGACACTCCGGCAACCCTGCGCTGTAAATACGTTTGCCTGTGAGCGGATTAGCATCTCCTTCGCGGGCGGCGTTGCGTAAACGAATTTCAACAGGATCAATACCTAACGCTGTCGCGGCGTCATCAAGCATAGACTCAACGGCAAATACGACTTGTGGCGCGCCATAACCACGCATCGCACCAGCCGAGGGGAGGTTGGTATAGCAGGTCTTTGAACTGTAAGCGTAGGCACAACGAGGATAAAGGTAAGCGACTTTATTCCCCCCTGCAGAAGCGATGGAGTGCCCGTGAGATGCATAAGCGCCGGTGTTAGACAGAACATCCAGACTATAACCTTTCAATGTTCCGTCGCGGTTCACGCCCATTTGCCCGTCAATAGTAAAAGCGTGGCGGGTACGGGTTGCGAGGAAACACTCTTCACGGCTAAGGGAAACTTTCACCGGAATGCCGCCAAGCTTGCTGGTCAGGAATGCCGCCATTGGCTCTTCCAGTACATCCTGTTTATTACCAAAACCGCCACCGACAAACGGTTTGATGACTCGTACGCATGACCAGGGAATATTCAGCGCCTGACCAACCACACGGCGAACAATGTGCGGGATCTGGGTGCTGGAAACGATGGTAATTCGCGAGTCATCCTCCATCCATGCCAGCGATGTCACGCTTTCCATGTGACAATGTTGAATGACCGGCGTCTGATAGTGCCCCTGCACCTGGTAATCGGCGGCATCGATTGTTTGTTGGACATTACCCGTCGACATCGAGCTTTGTTTTAGTAAATTGCCGCCGTTATGGATTGGTGCAGCGTCATCTGCCAGCGCCGCTTCTGGCGTGGTGATAACGGGTAATTCTTGCCACTCAATGCTGACCAATTGCGCCGCTTTTTCTGCCGTGAGTTCATCACGGGCCACGACGATGGCAACGGCGTCACCATGATGACGAACATGGCGAGTTAGCAGTGCGCGATCGGCGGTATCGCGCTTGTTTTCGTCAAGTGTCCAGGCATGCCCAGCTGTAGCGAATGGGATATCAGGTACATCTTCCCAGGTAAAAATCGCCAGTACGCCTGGTAAACTTCTGGCTTGTTCATCATTAATACTTACGGCATAACCATGTGCGATAGGGCTACGTACATATTTCGCGTAACACATGCCCGCCATAACATAATCGTCAGTATATCGTGCCCGCCCGGTGACCTTAGCAATGGCATCGACGCGCATGCAAGATTCACCCGTAGCGGTTGCTTCCCGCGCTTCCATAGAAATCCCCTCGATTTGAACATTTGGTTCTTATGGCAAAGATTTAGTCTAAGCAGGCAAGATTTACGCCAGAAACGACGATAAGCGTTAGGGGAGGAAGGAAGTGTGATGACGTTAAAAAAACACAGATATGATACGAAACAGGACTCTGAATAGGGGCAGTGATACGTATCAATATGAGTGGCGATAAAATCAATGTGATAAATCAGGATTATTACGCATCAGGATGGGAAATAGGGTAAAAAAGTCAGGAAATTCGATACCTCTGCAGCGAATATTTTGCTGATGATACTTCCCTTTGCCAAATGAAATTAACCTCTTTCTCTATTACCGCGTTTTTCGAGAAGCAAGAGATTGGGTATCCAGAGGCTGGCTGCTATGATATGGCGTCTTGTTTTTTAAGCGAGGAAAGATTTTGAGTGCGGGACGCCTGAATAAAAAATCTCTGGGTATCGTGATGTTGTTATCGATTGGACTGCTTTTGGCGGGCTGCTCGGGTAGCAAATCATCCGATACAGGAACGTATTCCGGCTCCGTTTACACCGTGAAACGGGGGGATACGCTATATCGTATTTCGCGCACCACGGGAACCAGCGTAAAAGAGCTGGCGCGACTGAACGGCATTTCCCCCCCTTACACCATTGAAGTTGGTCAGAAACTAAAACTGGGTGGGGCGAAAAGTAGCAGTACACGTAAATCAACCGCCAAATCAACGACCAAAACCGCATCGGTTACACCGTCATCAGCAGTACCGAAATCTTCCTGGCCGCCAGTAGGGCAACGTTGTTGGTTATGGCCAACGACAGGGAAAGTTATCATGCCGTATTCGACAGCTGATGGCGGCAATAAAGGGATTGATATCTCAGCTCCACGGGGTACACCTATTTACGCCGCGGGTGCAGGAAAGGTGGTGTATGTGGGCAACCAGCTGCGTGGCTACGGTAATCTCATCATGATTAAACACAGTGAAGATTACATTACGGCTTACGCCCATAATGACACGATGCTGGTAAATAATGGGCAAAGCGTGAAGGCTGGGCAAAAAATCGCCACTATGGGGAGCACTGATGCGGCATCGGTTCGCCTGCATTTCCAGATTCGTTACCGTGCAACGGCAATTGATCCGCTACGTTACTTGCCGCCTCAGGGCAGCAAGCCAAAATGCTGATGGCGAATTAATCAGCAGTCAGCAGCGCGGCACTTGCTAAGGAGAGCGTAAGGTTTATAATGCCTTACGCATCTCGAAGCGGGCGTAGTTCAATGGTAGAACGAGAGCTTCCCAAGCTCTATACGAGGGTTCGATTCCCTTCGCCCGCTCCAATTTATCTTCACCTCATCAACCTGCCATTTTTGTTGTATCTGATTTTCTATATTATCTTAATTCAATCGCTTCAGACTTTTCGCAATCGCCGTAATACTTCCCCATTTTTTTGTAAATAAAAGCGTTTACACAATGCAATCCATTTGTAACAACCCAGGTAAAACACCTTATTTTCAAGTTGTTAAATAAGTGGTTATCTACGCTTTTAACAAACGATTGATGGAATCTTTTATGAAAGGGAAATCTACATTAACTCTTCTGCTCGCTGGTATATTTTCATGCGGCACATGCCAGGCGACAGGGGCAGAAGTGACGAGTGAATCTGTATTTAACATTCTTAATTCCACGGGGGCAGCAACTGATAAAAGTTATTTATCGTTAAATCCAGATAAGTATCCTAATTATCGTCTTCTGATTCACTCAGCCAAATTAAAAAATGAAATAAAGAGCCACTATACCAAAGACGAAATTCAAGGATTGTTAACATTAACAGAAAATACACGAAAGTTAACGTTGACGGAGAAACCCTGGGGAACATTTATTCTTGCTTCTACTTTCGAAGATGACAAAACAGCGGCAGAAACCCACTATGATGCTGTCTGGCTGAGGGATAGTTTATGGGGCTATATGGCATTAGTATCAGATCAGGGAAATAGTGTAGCCGCAAAAAAGGTTCTGCTCACTCTGTGGGATTATATGTCTACGCCCGACCAGATTAAGCGGATGCAGGACGTCATTAGCAACCCAAAACGACTGGATGGTATTCCTGGGCAAATGAATGCTGTACATATCCGATTTGACAGCAACTCCCACGTGATGGCAGATGTGCAGGAAGAAGGCAAGCCGCAGCTGTGGAACCATAAACAAAATGATGCTTTAGGTCTTTATCTTGATCTCCTTATACAAGCCATCGACACTGGTACTATTAACGCTGAAGACTGGGAAAAAGGTGACCGATTAAAATCGATTGCGCTGCTGATTGCTTATCTGGATAAAGCCAATTTCTATGTTATGGAAGATTCCGGAGCGTGGGAAGAAGATGCCAGATTAAACACATCTTCCGTTGCACTGGTGACCTCTGGACTGGAACGTTTGTCGAACTTACTCTCGAAGAAAGACTCTGTTTTTGTCTCTGATTTACTACGCGAAGCTAAAGCTAATGAACTGGATGAACCTCTTTCAACAACGAGGTTGAACCACCTCATAGATAAAGGTTATGAAAGAATAACGTTACAGCTTGATTTAGGGGGAGAATCCCCAGGTTATCTGGAAAAAGATAAACATTACAGAGAAGCCGATGCGGCTTTACTTAATGTTATTTATCCTGCAAATCTTTCAAAGATAAATACCAGAAGAAAAGAGCAAGTTCTAAAAATAGTTAAAAAACTAGCAGGTCCGTATGGTATAAAAAGATACGAGAAGGATAATTATCAGTCGGCAAATTTTTGGTTCAATGATATTAAAACTGATACCGATCAAAATTCACATGCGAAAAGAGAAAAGAGCTTCATTCCATCAACAGAAGCAGAATGGTTTTTTGACTCATGGTATGCAAAATCAGCAGCAATTGTTTATAAAGAATCAAGAAAAGAAGAATATTTGAATGACTCAGTGCAATTTATGAATAGATCATTGGCCCAAATAACAGGCGAGAATATGATTGGTGCAAATGGCAGGAGCGTACCTGAAATGGCACTTCCCGAGAGCTATAACTATATCCACAAGTCAGGAACTTTGCATGAAGCGCCAAGCCCTATCATTCCGCTAAACTGGTCGAAAGCCTCAATGACTCTTATGTTGAAAGAAATGTCCAACCTTATCAATGATGAGGGAATTAAATAGTTTTCATAATGAGGCGGTCCTGGATTAAAAGGACCGCTCAAAGAGAAATCGTAAGGGAGGTAAAAGTGATCAATAAATTACTGTTAGCTTACCTGATAGGTCTGGTTGTGACATCGACCTTAATATTTATCTTCTCGGAAGAAAAAGTAACATATCGGTTGTTTGCTGCAGTAATTACAGGGTTGACCTGGCCGCTTAGCCTCATTCCATCCATCATAAGTCTCATGATTCGTAAATCCGACTAACAAGAAAATTATATGAGCGATTAAGAAAAATAGAATCGAAAAAGAGAATAAAATATATGAGGGGAGTAACAAAACACTCGCAGTGCGTTAATGTGTAACTAACAAATATGATTTTTATTGAAAATAGTCACCAAACAAGTGTTATAAGAAATACGGGGTATGTTTAAGTAAAACATATCAACCGTTGCAATTCTGTATATGGGCAGGATGACTTACTACTGTAAGTGGCTGATAGCTATTCGCTCATAACAAAATCATTATTTTATAAATAGGAATCATCACTTTTTAATCATGTTTTTATTGCAAGTTTATGGAGAATGATAATATGGAATAAGGAGATGAAACATGATTGAAGAAGGGCTGTTACTTCCAATGAATGTTTTGCTTCAAGGACAGAAGTTAACCCTACTGGACCCTGAAATGTGGTTCTTACGGGGAAATGAAAACAAGGATGTAACCCTTGTTATTACGATTGGTAATAACCATCAAAAATTAATGGTAGTGGAAGACATATTACTGCTCATTGACCGAAGCCAAATTGAGGTAACTGCAGGGAAAGTAATTTATCATCCACTTCGCATTGATATCCTGAGTAAATTATTAGCTTTTATAGATGAATCAACGGGGAGTGTGGAAAGGGAACACCATGAGTTGTTTGCTGATGCCTTGCCCTTTGCATCAGAAGTTGTGCTATTCAGTAAAGTTGCAAGTGAAGCCTGGTTTTTAGCCACTTATCTGAGCAGCGATAATATTAATGAAATTCTGTTTCAGCATCTAAGAAAAACAGAATGCTATAAACTGGTTCGCTATTTATTATCGCAATCGCTCATACAGACTTCACTCTATGATCTTGGTGAGCTTTACGGCGTATCGTATTCACATTTTCGCCGTTTATGTAGTTATGCATTGGGTGGTAAAGTTAAAACGGAATTATGTGGCTGGAGAGTTGCCAGAGCCGTGTTGGAAATCATTGAAGGAAACAGTGATATGACAACAATTGCGCATAAATATGGCTACTCATCCTCATCACACTTTTCAGCCGAAGTAAAAAGCCGGTTAGGAAAAACACCGAGAGAACTATGTAAAAAGTTATGAAAATAAAATTATGCATTACTATTATATTAATTTCAGCCTTATGCATTTTTAATGGATTATTGACTCCTGGTGCATATGCCGCAACAGCGAATGGATACGTAGCAAATAAAGAAAATCTACGTAGTTTTTTTGAAACGGTTTCATCATATGCGGGTAAGCCTACAATAGTAAGTAAGCTTGCCATGAAGAAACAGATCAGCGGAAATTTTGATTTAACCGAACCCTATGCCTTGATTGAACGCCTGTCGGCGCAGATGGGACTTATTTGGTATGATGATGGCAAAGCTATTTATATCTATGACTCATCAGAGATGCGTAATGCACTGATTAATCTGAGAAAGGTATCGACTAATGAGTTTAATAATTTCTTAAAAAATCGGGTCTGTATAACTCTCGTTATGAAATTAAAGGGGGCGGCAATGGTACTTTCTATGTATCGGGGCCACCGGTTTATGTTGACCTGGTCGTTAATGCTGCGAAATTAATGGAGCAAAACAGCGATGGCATCGAGATCGGACGCAATAAAGTAGGAATAATTCATCTGGTCAACACATTCGTTAATGATCGGACTTATGAATTACGTGGCGAAAAGATAGTTATTCCTGGCATGGCAAAAGTACTATCAACATTGTTAAATAATAACATTAAGCAAAGCACAGGGGTGAACGTACTTTCTGAAATTTCAAGTCGTCAACAACTAAAAAACGTATCACGTATGCCTCCTTTTCCTGGTGCTGAAGAAGATGATGACCTACAAGTAGAGAAAATAATATCGACAGCTGGAGCGCCAGAGACTGACGATATACAAATTATTGCATATCCTGATACCAACAGTTTACTTGTTAAAGGAACAGTATCTCAGGTTGATTTTATCGAGAAGTTAGTAGCTACGCTCGATATTCCAAAGCGACATATTGAATTATCTTTATGGATAATAGATATTGATAAGACTGATCTAGAACAGTTAGGAGCTGACTGGTCGGGCACGATAAAAATTGGATCCAGCCTAAGTGCATCATTTAATAATTCAGGTTCAATTAGTACCCTGGATGGGACACAGTTTATTGCAACAATACAGGCACTTGCGCAAAAAAGAAGAGCCGCCGTTGTTGCGCGTCCTGTCGTTTTAACACAGGAGAATATTCCTGCTATATTTGATAATAACCGTACTTTCTATACTAAATTAGTCGGCGAGCGTACTGCGGAGTTGGATGAAGTAACCTATGGTACGATGATTAGCGTGCTACCACGATTTGCTTCGCGAAATCAAATTGAATTACTCTTGAATATTGAAGATGGCAATGAAATCAATTCCGACAAGACCAATGTTGATGATCTGCCTCAGGTTGGTAGAACGCTAATAAGTACTATTGCGCGCGTGCCTCAAGGGAAAAGTCTTTTGATTGGTGGATATACACGAGATACGAATACCTATGAAAGTCGCAAGATCCCAATATTAGGCAGTATTCCATTTATTGGTAAATTATTTGGATATGAAGGAACAAATGCGAATAACATCGTTCGTGTCTTTCTTATTGAGCCAAGAGAGATCGATGAGCGCATGATGAATAATGCGAATGAGGCTGCGGTTGACGCCAGAGCAATAACACAGCAAATGGCAAAAAATAAAGAAATCAACGATGAATTACTGCAGAAATGGATAAAAACTTACCTGAATCGTGAAGTCGTCGGAGGATAGTGAAATGGCGATTCATGTAGAGCATGTCGGTGTATTAGAAAGAGCCAGAGAAGTTTCTCGCTTAGAGGACATTATCACAGAAGATAATGAAGATATTGAAGCTGAAATGCCTAAAATGGGAGATGATCCCGCCGGTAAAGAAGCTCGATTCTTACAAGCTACTGACGAGATGTCAGCAGCGTTAACGCAGTTTATGAAGAAAAAAATCTACGAAGAACAACTGGCCAACTTTCTGGACGGAGAAGAATATGTCCTGGAAGATCAGCCAATAGAAAAAACCGATAAAGTCATGGAGGCGCTTAAGGCAGCAACTACCCATGACTATGAAGTGTATAGCTTTGCTAAAAAATTATTTCCAGATGAAAGCGATCTGGTGGTTGTATTACGTGCAATTTTACGTAAAAAACAAATATCTGAAAATGTGCGGCTAAACGCTGAAGCATTACTTAAAAAAGTTAATCAAGAGACTACTAAAAAATTCATTAATAGCGGTATTAACTCGGCATTAAAAGCAAAGTTATTTGGCCAGGCGTTGTCATTAAATCCCAAATTACTAAGGGCAAGTTATCGACAATTTTTAATGGCAGAAGACGATGCTGTAGATACTTATGTAGAATGGATTGGTAGTTATGGCTATCAAAATAGAATGCTGGTGACAAAATTTATCAAAGAGACGCTTTTCTCAGATATAAATGCACTTGATGCGAGTTGTTCATCATTGGAATTTGGTATGTTTCTCAATAAGTTGTCACAACTATTGTCTCTTCAGTCGGCAGAGGCTTTATTTCTGAAAACTTTAATGAATAACCCAACAATTAAAAAATTTATTAGCGCAGAAGATTACTGGATATTTTTTCTGATATCGTTAATAAAATTTCCTGAGACTGCAGAGGAACTCCTGAAAAATGCACTGGTAACCCTACCCGCAGATGCTAATTATAAAGACAAAACGTTACTCCTGAAGGCGATTTACAGCGGATGTACAAATCTTCCATTTTCACTTTTTATTAATAATGAACAATTATTAGAGATTAGGGAGTGTTGTAAACAGGCAATAAAAGTAACATTTGCAGCAGAGCTCTTTGATACACAAAACAGTAATAAAAAACAAAATAAAAAACCATGGAAGAAGGTAATGTTCAATGTTTAACAAAGTTTTGATAGGTTTAAGGAGTCATCCAGAATTAATAATTCTTGGATTAATGGTGATGATTATCGCCATGCTCATAATTCCATTGCCCACCTACTTAATCGATTTTTTGATTGGGCTGAACTTAACATTGGCAATACTTGTGTTTTTAGGATCATTCTATGTTGATAGGATCTTAAGTTTTTCTTCATTCCCATCAATTCTTCTCATCACAACGTTATTTCGTTTGGCGCTGGCGATCAGTACCAGTCGACTTATACTTCTTGAGGCGGACGCCGGAGAAATTATAACGAGTTTTGGTGAATTCGTTATTGGAGATAGCCTGGTAGTTGGTTTTGTTATTTTCTCCATTGTTACTATTGTTCAGTTTATCGTGATTACTAAAGGTTCGGAACGTGTGGCTGAAGTTGCTGCCCGCTTTTCGCTTGACGGTATGCCAGGTAAACAAATGAGTATTGACGCCGATCTACGCGCCGGGATCATTGATGCAGATTTAGCAAAAGAACGTCGTAGCGTATTAGAACGAGAGAGTCAGCTGTATGGTTCCTTTGATGGTGCGATGAAATTTATCAAAGGTGATGCTATTGCAAACATTATTATTATCTTTGTTAATATTATCGGTGGGCTATCAGTAGGAGTAGGCCAAAATGGAATGGATTTCTCGACAGCGTTGACCGTCTACACAATTCTTACCGTCGGTGATGGTCTTGTTTCTCAAATTCCAGCTTTATTAATTGCTATTAGCGCAGGGTTTATCGTAACGCGCGTGAATGGCGATAGTGATAATATGGGGCAAAATATAATGTCCCAGTTATTAAGTAATTCTTTTGTCATTATTGTGACATGTGTTCTCGCGCTAAGTATTGGGTTGCTTCCAGGTTTTCCCCTTCTTGTGTTTTTATGTTTGGCAGTAATCTTAGGGATTTATTTTTACTTTAAATTCAAAAAGAAAGGGGTTCAAGAAACGGTTGTTGAGGGAGATATCACCGTTGGGTTGGAACCCTATAATCAGGATGATGATATTTCATTAGGTATTATTAATAAACTTGATCAGGTTATTACCGAAACGGTACCCTTGGTTTTGATTATGAATAGTGTACAGGCTAAAAAATACACTGAAATCAATCTTGCAGATAGGATTCGTAGTCAGTTTTTTATTGAGTATGGTATCCGTATTCCCGGTATTGTCATTCGCGAGGGGGAAGGCCTTAATGATGAAGATGTTATATTAATGCTAAATGAAGTCAGAGCCTCGCAATTTAAAATTTATCATGATCTCGTCTTGTTGGTTGAATATTCAGATGAAGTGGTTTCGACTTTGATCAAGAAACCTGTCATCGTAAATAGTAATGGTGAACAATATTATTGGGTTACAAAAAGTGATGCCCAAAAATTAACAAAAATTGGCTGTTATACTCGCACGGCCATGGATGAAATGTACAATCATTTATCTGTATGTCTGGCTCATAATATTAATGAGTATTTTGGTATACAAGAAACAAAATATATTCTTGATCAATTAGAGATGAAGTATCCTGATCTATTAAAAGAAATCTTAAGATATATAACCGTGCAGCGCATTTCAGAGGTAATTCAGCGTCTGATCCAGGAGCGAATTTCAGTGCGCAATATGCGTTTAGTTATGGAGGCTTTAGCATTATGGAGCCCACGAGAGAAAGATATAATTACACTCGTCGAGCATGTACGAGGTGCATTAGGTCGCTACATTTGCCATAAGTTTTCATATTCTGGAGAAATTAAAGCAATTGTGATTTCGCCTGAAATAGAGGACAGAATCAGAGATGGTGTCAGGCCTACCGCTGGCGGTACTTTTCTTAATCTCGATGCATCCGAAGCTGAGATGATTCTGGATAATTTTAAACTGGCACTTTCTGGAATCAATATTCCTATTAAAGACATTATTTTACTGGGATCTGTGGATATTCGTCGTTTTATCAAAAAACTTATTGAATCTAGTTATCGAGACCTCGAAGTACTTTCGTACGGGGAACTAACGGAAAATGTTCCCGTTAATATTCTGAAAACTATTTAGGATAATGTCTTGCGATATGGAGCATGCTGGTATGAAAAAATTAAAACTATTAAATAAATACAGCTACTTACATAGCATAAACGGAGCGCTCATTGAAGCAGAGCTTGACGACGTTTCAGTGGGCGAAGTATGCGAAATTTATGCGAGCTGGCAAGCAAATGAACGTATAGCCAGGGCTCAGGTCGTTGGCTTTCGCAATGGAAAGACATTATTAAACCTTATAGGCAGCTCTGTGGGGCTTACACGTACTGCAGTATTGAAACCAACGGGAGAGCAGTTAACCATACAGATCAATGATGCCTTTCTTGGTTCAGTTTTGAATGCTTCTGGTCAAATTATGGAAAGGTTTGTCCCGGACACTCCAGGCGAAAGGGGAAATTTACGCCTGATTGATGAACTGCCACCGTCGTATAAGGAACGTCGAGTTATTAATACACCACTAGAGACACGGATAAGAGTCATTGATGGCGTACTGACATGTGGCATTGGTCAACGTGTTGGGATTTTCGCATCGGCTGGCTGTGGCAAAACGGTTTTAATGCATATGCTTGTAAACAACACTGAAGCTGATGTGTTTGTTATTGGCTTGATTGGCGAACGTGGAAGGGAAGTTACGGAATGCGCGGAATCGCTGAAAAAATCAGTAAATGCAGCAAAATGTGTTTTGGTTTATGCCACCTCTGATTTTTCGTCAGTAGATCGGTGTAATGCCGCCCTGATGGCGACAACCGTGGCAGAGTATTTTAGAGATCGAGGAAAGAGAGTTGTACTTTTTATCGACTCAATGACGCGCTATGCACGAGCACTACGCGATATGAAGCTGGCAGCGGGTGAACCACCTGCCAGACGTGGTTATCCTGCTTCTGTTTTTGACAGTTTACCTCGCTTACTGGAGAGACCGGGACCAACGCTAAAAGGAAGTATTACTGCCTTTTATACCGTATTACTGGAGGGGGAGGATGAATCAGACCCACTGGGTGATGAAATTCGCTCAATCCTTGATGGCCATATCTATCTAAGTCGCAAACTCGCTGGGCAAGGTCATTATCCGGCAATAGATGTTCTAAAAAGTGTGAGTCGAGTATTTGGTCAGGTCACTGATGAAAAACACAGAGATAATGCTGCACGGGTAAGGAAGATCCTCACAACTTTGGAAGAACTACAGGTGTTTATTGATTTAGGGGAATATCGCGCTGGGCAAAATGCTGAAAATGATTTTGCTATGAATGCCCGGCCTAAACTCACAAATTGGTTAAAACAGTCAGTTAATGAAAAAATGCCAATGAGTGAAACGCTAAAAGAGCTTGAACGAATTGTTAAGTAAAGTTAATCGACTTATCAGAAGAACAGCGCAGAGCCTGGCTGCATGTGAAGCATCATTACAAAAGTTAAATGCAGAAAAAGAAAAGTTAGTCGAAAAGGAACGCCTGTATGATATGCAACTTAAAAACCTACAGTCTCTGTTAGATATGAAGGAGTTACTCGGCGAAGTTGTATTTCGCCAGGATATATTTTACTCGTTACGTAAAGTTGCAGTCATTCAGCAGCAGATCGCTGAGATAAATCTTGAAAAGCAAAAAATAGCAGAGCGGCGAAAAATACTTAACAAGGAAATAGTTCAACAGCAAGCACAAAGAAAACACTGGTGGCTAAAAGGAGAAAAGTACGATCGACTAAAGAAGCGCATCAAAAAACAACTTTTAAATCAGATGCTTTATCAAGACGAGCTTGAACAGGAGGAGAAATATAATGGACGAAGTCAAGAAAATTGAACATTATAAAATTTTAAACACAGACACATCCGAGAATTCTGCTGCGGATTTAGACAGTTTCTTAAAGAAAAACAAAAAAAATAAAGAAATGAGTGAGATTGTTGCTGGATCCATTCTCCAGTTATTACGTCAGGCTCAGGATAGCCAATTCCCTACGTTTGGGAAAAAGAATGGGCAAATGAAGTCTATTGATAACAAATCGTCTCTCCAGGTTGACAGGAATTCATCTTTTTCTTTGCAAACAAATGGAATAGAGCAACTTTCTACAAAGAAAGTCCTCAATATGACTTCACGAGATCAGGGTATTAATTTTGAACTATCTGATAAAACGATACAATTTAAGGGGGGAATCCATAATGGTATCCATACAGAAAACATCACAGTTCAAAACCACAGTAATAATAAAGAGCGTGAAAAAAAATATCGCGATGGAGACAAAAAAAATGGAGAGCAAGCCCATTTAATAGATATTACTAACGAAAGAAGGTTTGCTGATAACAAAACCATGTTTACTCAACATATCGAAAAGCAAAGGAATGTTCATACGCTCAATCAGAATGATATAAATAATTCTGTTAATAGTGCCAATGTACCCGAAAATGAATTGACATATCAGTTTCAGCGTTGGGGACAGAATCATACAGTTCGGATTCTGGAAAGTAGTGAAGGGATACGACTAAAACCATCAGACACGATTGTCTCCGACAGACTCCATGAAGCCCAACACAATGATGTTACAGCACAACGCTGGGTATTGACTGAGCAAGATGAACGACAAGGGCAACGACATCAGCCTCATGATGAGCAAGAAAATGAAGGTAAATTCGAAAACGATCAGAAGGACGAAAGTTAATGTTCGGTCTGAGAAAAGTAAATGGAAACACTCATTCCTTTGAAACCACTTTTCAAAATTGGAAAGAAAAGGGTGAAGATGTTGCGTTATTAATGCCCGAATTTAGCGCCAAATGGCTACCGATAGCAGAAGAGAGCGGCAGCTGGTCTGGATGGGTGTTACTTCGAGAGTTATTTCCCTTAATTTCTGCCGAGCTCGCTGGGATGGCTTTAATGCCAGAAACGGAAAGGTTAATAGTGGAATGGCTCAGTTTATCTAGTACCCCATTAAATCTAAAGTATCCTGAACTAAAATATAATCGTTTGTGTGTCGGTAAAGTATTTGATGGAGTATTGAGTCCAGCTCAACCACTGATAAGAATATGGACAGGGGAATTAAATATTTGGTTAGATAAAGTCACAGTCTGCCAATACGAAAACGCTCCAACGCTAGACAAAAAATCATTATATTGGCCCATTCATTTTGTAATTGGATTTAGTAAAACATGTTATAGAACCATTGTTGATATTGAAGTTGGTGATGTTTTATTAATTTCAAATAATTTTGCTTATGCGGTTATTTATAATACAAAGATTTGTGATTTAATTTATCCAGAGGAGTTAAAAATGGTTGATCATTTTGAGTACGAGGAAGATTTTGAAACAGATGACTTTGATATCAAAAAAAGCGAAAGCGAGATTAATGATGAAAATGACTATCAGCAGATTAATAGTTTTGAAGACTTGCCTGTAAAAATTGAGTTTGTTCTTGGAAAGAAAATAATGAATCTATATGAAATAGACGATCTCTGTGCAAAAAGAATTATATCTTTGCTTCCTGAAGCGGAGAAAAATATAGAGATACGTGTAAATGGCACGCTAACTGGCTATGGCGAACTTGTTGAAGTGGATGATAAATTGGGCGTAGAAATTCATTCTTGGTTATCAGGGAATAATAATGTCAAATAGCATTTCGCTGATAGCGATATTATCATTATTTACACTATTACCGTTTATAATAGCATCCGGGACATGTTTTATTAAATTCTCGATTGTTTTTGTTATTGTCCGAAACGCACTGGGACTTCAGCAAGTGCCATCAAATATGACACTTAATGGGATAGCTTTGCTATTGTCAATGTTCGTAATGATGCCGGTTGGGAAGGAAATATATAATAACAGTCAGAATGAGAATCTTTCATTCAATAATGTAGCGTCGGTTGTTAATTTTGTTGAGACAGGCATGAGTGGTTATAAATCATATTTGATAAAATATTCTGAACCGGAGTTGGTTAGCTTTTTTGAAAAGATTCAGAAGGTGAATAGTTCTGAAGATAATGAAGAGATAATCGATGATGAGAATATTTCAATTTTCTCGTTACTCCCGGCATATGCGTTGAGTGAGATAAAAAGTGCATTTATTATAGGTTTCTATATCTATTTACCCTTTGTTGTAGTTGATCTGGTTATATCCAGCGTTCTGTTAACGTTAGGTATGATGATGATGAGTCCGGTAACCATATCTACACCGATAAAATTAATTCTGTTTGTCGCGATGGACGGTTGGACAATGTTATCGAAAGGACTCATTTTACAATATTTTGACCTATCCATTAATCCCTGAGGAAAAAATATGGACGACATTGTTTTTGCGGGGAATAGGGCGCTGTATCTGATTTTAGTTATGTCTGCAGGACCTATTGCAGTTGCGACATTTGTTGGTTTATTGGTAGGGCTTTTTCAAACGGTAACACAGTTGCAAGAACAGACGTTGCCATTTGGCGTCAAATTATTGTGCGTAAGTATTTGCTTTTTTTTAATGAGCGGATGGTATGGTGAAAAATTATATTCGTTTGGTATCGAAATGCTGAATTTAGCATTCGCGAGAGGATAGCATGGGGGAGGCGATACTCTATCAGTTGCATAGTCTGCTGGCTGCTACAGCGCTCGGTTTTTGCCGATTGGCACCAACTTTCTATTTGTTACCATTTTTCGCCAGTGGGAATATACCAACAGTAGTTCGTCACCCAATAATAATAGTGGTATCATGTGCATTAGTTCAGCATTACCACTATGAATTATCTACCCTAAATGAAATAGATATCGCTTTGTTTGCTGCCAGAGAAATTATCATAGGGTTGTTTATTGCTTGCTTATTAGCATCCCCATTTTGGATTTTCCTTGCTATAGGCAGCTTTATCGATAACCAACGTGGTGCAACGTTAAGTAGTACTTTGGATCCGGCTACAGGTGTCGATACATCGGAATTAGCAAGATTATTTAACCTTTTCTCTGCAGCAGTTTATCTTACTAACGGTGGATTGAACTTTATTCTGGAGACTCTATGGCAAAGTTATAACTTATGGCCTTCAGGAAATTTTAATTTTCCTAAATTAGAGCCTTTATTCTCATATATTAATAATATAATGACTCATACTATCGTTTACGCAAGCCCCGTGATTGCGGTTATGCTGGGCGGTGAAGCTGTCCTGGGATTGCTGGCACGCTATGCTTCACAACTAAATGCTTTTGCCATCTCACTAACTGTCAAAAGTGCGCTGGCATTTTTAATATTAATTATTTATTTTGGCCCAATACTGGCTGAACGAGTTATGCCGTTATCCTTTTTCCCAGAACAATTGCAATTATACATTGATAAATAGAGTGTTTCATGGCAAATAAAACTGAAAAGCCAACACAAAAGAAACTCCAGGATGCTTCTAAAAAAGGGCAAATTCTAAAAAGTAGAGACTTAACAGTCTCTGTAATAATGCTTGTGGGTACTTTATATCTCGGATATGTATTTGATGTGCATCATATTATGTCGATTCTTGAATACATCCTTGATCATAACGCTAAACCGGATATTTGGGACTATTTTAAAGCTATGGGGATAGGTTGGTTGAAAACGATCATTCCTTTTTTGCTGGTATGTATGTTTACAACAATACTTGTCTCATGGTTTCAAAGTAAAATGCAATTAGCAACTGAAGCTATTAAGTTTAAGTTTGATTCATTAAATCCAGTAAATGGCTTAAAACGTATATTTGGCTTAAAAACCGTAAAAGAATTTGTTAAAGCAATACTTTATATTATTTTTTTGCATTGGCGATCAAAGTATTTTGGAGTAACCATAAATCACTGCTTTTTAAAACTCTTGATGGAGATATCATTTCTTTATTATCAGATTGGGGAGAGATGCTATTCCTCCTCATACTATATTGTCTCGGCAGTATGATAATTGTTCTAATATTTGATTTTATCGCTGAGTATTTTTTATTTATGAAAGATATGAAAATGGATAAACAAGAAGTTAAAAGAGAATACAAGGAACAAGAAGGAAATCCAGAAATTAAGTCTAAACGCAGAGAACGCCATCAAGAAATTCTGTCAGAGCAATTGAAATCTGATGTCAGTAATAGCCGTCTGATGATTGCAAACCCTACGCACATTGCCATAGGGATATACTTTAAGCCACATCTGTCACCTATACCATTGATTTCTGTAAGAGAAACTAATGAGGTAGCATTAGCCGTAAGGAAATATGCAAAGGAAATCGGAATACCAATTATTACAGATAAAAAATTAGCACGAAAAATTTATGCCACCCATCGTCGCTACGATTATGTTAGCTTCGAAAATATAGATGAGATCTTGCGTCTTCTGCTGTGGCTTGAAGATGTGGAGAATGCTGGACAACCTGTTCCAGATGAACTGTTCTCCTCAGAAGATAAATTCAAAGAAGGTGAAGACACAAAAAACGAGAATAAAGACAATAATTAAAAAAATTAAACATCTATCATAGTCGGAAATTTATAATAATCTACACGCAAAAAGCGTGTAGATTATTATTTAATGTGTTAAACGATCTTGCGAAATGACAAGCAATTGATACATACTCATCTCTTTATAAGCTGGAACAGTAGTAACCTGCGCAAATTCGCGATATAGCTTCTGCTCTAGTTCTGCTGATGATATATATTCCGGGTGTTCGCTAAAGAACTTTCTTGCATCTACTATCGCTTGAGATTCGCCACTTCTTTTATTCTGAGTATCCTTTAATGAATTTTCTCTGGTGCATGCAGAGAGCAACGATATCAGCGCGACAGTTATTATGATTTTACTATTATATCTTACTAATGACATATCAACTTTCTCTTATGCAAGATTGGAGTTTAAAATAATGTTTATCCCATTCACAGAGTGCTATAAACAACTCAACAGTACCTTTTATGTTAAGTTTATTTAGGGCTCTTATTTTGTGATATGATACTGTTTTATAATCAATTCCTTTGATAATGGCTATTTGTTTTAACGAATAAGAAACACATAACCGCAGGATATCTATCTCATCATGGGTAAGTGGTTCTTGAGTGGAATACACATTTTGTGTATGAAGATTCGAAACCAGGAAATGCGTTAAATCAGATAATGTAATATTCTTATTGATCCTGATGAAATTGTTGCTCAAAAGGGTGTTTACAGGTTCTGTATTTGGTTTGAGATTTCGATGTTGGTGCTCATCAATAACAACGAACGAATGTCCAAGATCAACCAACGCAACCAAATCGCTGTAATATTCCTTTTGGGATGCTAATAATGCATTAGTGCCTACAGTGAAGTAGACATCACTGGAAAAGACTTGCATATGCCAACCTGCACTCTAAAATCATTTAGGGTAAATATTACGTGTAAAATTTAAAATAATGGTAATTGTTATATTTGCTTATCAATGAGGGAATAGGGTGTATACCTTAAATTGCAAATAAATTTATGTATGTAGACATTTAAAATGGTTCTCGAAAATTATAATCTTTTTATTGTGTGTCATCATAATTTGGTCATGAAATTTCCGTCTTGTTACACTACTCTAAACTAGAGCTTATGGAATTAGCGGGTGGTATTCATGGAAAATAATGATAAATTCTTATCACAAGACTTATTGGAATCTTATGCCATTCGTTTATTGAGCGGACCATTGAATGGATGCGAGTATGAAATACTTAATGGGCGTGTACTCGTTATCGTTGGTAATGATGTTTCGTTAGGAAGAAGTGATTCTTTTTCTGAGTTACCAGAGAATACGATAGTCATTCCTTATGGAGAGCTTACAGGCAGTTTTGAGGTAATAATCACTACCGACCCTGATCTGGTTGTAACAATCAGAGAATTAACAGCACAAGAACCTGAAGATAGAACGTTAACATTGAATCAGCAAATAGAAGTTTTAGGCCTCAAATTTGCTGTAAAAGGAAAAAATGAAGTTTGGCAGTATTCAATACCAGGTATTGTTGAAAATAACATTACTTCAACAAGACAACATTTCTTTAGTAGTACGCTGTTTAAATATGTAACGCTATTTTTTCTTTTTGCTATCATTTTTATAGCTTTTTATATTGTTAATGCCAGTAATGATCCGCAGCTGAGACATATCGATAAAATTCTTGTAAACAAAAATAGAAATTATGAAATTTTATATGGTAGGGATCATGTCATCTATATCAATACCAATAGTTTGGATGAAGCTGTCTGGGTCAAACAAGCACTGGAAAAAAATCAACCAGGAAAGCCAGTACGGGTGATAAATCCTGATGATGAATCGATACGAATTTTTTCATGGCTTGCTGATAATTTCCCAGATCTACAATATTTTAAACTACAGCTATTAGATGCCAGTAATCCAAGACTGACAGTGAGTAAGCAACGGAATGCTATCACACAGCAACTAATCGATAATCTTATTAAAGGATTGCTGCAAACTATGCCATATGCCAGCAATATAAGTATTGCGGTATTAGATGATAATGTATTGGAAAGTCAGGCAATTGAAACATTGTCGGCAATAGGTCTTTCTTATGAAAAATATAAAACAGCTAACAATGTATATTTCAATATCATTGGTACGTTAAGCGACAGTGAATTAAATAAAATTAATAATTATGTTGACGAATATTATAAACAATGGGGTAAACAGTATGTAAGATTTAATGTGAATTTGAAAAATCAGGACACAAATAATAGTTCATTTAGCTACGGAGATAACCGATTCGAGAAGTCTCAAGGTAGCAAGTGGACATTTCAGGAATAATTGAGGAGGACTTATGGCAGATTGGAATGGTTATATTATGGATATCAGCAAACAATTTGATCAGGGCGTTGATGATCTGAACCAACAAGTTGAAAAGGCGTTGGAGGATTTAGCAACCAATCCTTCCGACCCGAAATTCCTTGCCGAATATCAGAGTGCATTAGCTGAGTATACATTATATCGAAATGCGCAATCTAACGTTGTAAAAGCGTATAAAGATCTTGATTCGGCAATCATACAAAACTTCCGCTAAACTGGATAAGGATTTTATTATGTCAGTAAGCAATATGCCACCTATTGATAGAGCTGAGCAATCAGCTGCTCATAAAATACAGCAAGCGAAAGTTATTGATTTAAATGACCGGGTTCTCAATCTTGATAACCCAGATGATAAAATGATCTCCGCTTTTGCTAACTATGCGGTACAAACTGAAAATTGGCAGCAAAATGCGTTACAAGCATTAAGGTCTGATAAAAAGGGGTTAACTCCTGAAAAATTATTAGTCTTGCAGGATCATGTGCTTAATTATAATGTCGAGGTTTCATTGGTGGGAACATTAGCAAGAAAAATTGTCGCTGCAGTTGAGACGTTGACTCGCTCATGAAATATATATCATTATTCTTGTTTATCCTGCTGCTGTGCGGTTGCAAGCAGCAGGAATTATTGAACCATCTTGATCAACAGCAAGCTAATGATGTCCTTGCTGTTTTACAAAGACATAATATTAATGCTGAGAAGAAGGATCAAGGCAAAACTGGATTTTCAATCTATGTAGAACCAACGGATTTTGCTTCTGCGGTGGATTGGCTAAAAATCTACAATCTCCCGGGTAAGCCTGATATTCAAATATCGCAGATGTTCCCTGCAGATGCGCTCGTTTCCTCTCCACGAGCGGAAAAAGCAAGATTGTATTCTGCTATTGAACAGCGTTTAGAGCAATCTCTCAAAATTATGGATGGTATTGTTTCTTCAAGAGTACATGTTAGTTACGATGTTGATACAGGTGATAGTGGCAAAACTGCTTTACCAATTCATATTTCTGTACTTGCGGTATATGAAAAAGATATCAATCCAGAAATAAAAATAAATGACATTAAGAGATTTATTGTTAATAGCTTTGCAAGCGTACAATATGAGAATATTTCAGTCGTATTGTCAAAACGAAGAGATATTATTGAACAAGCACCAACATATGAAATTAGCGAACCTGTTTTTGCTTATGATAAGACTATGCCGGTTTCTATCTTACTTGCATTAATGTCCATTGCGACTTGCTGGCTGTTATGGAAGTACAGGGCTATTCTAACTAATTTAATCAGGTTAAAAAATAAGTAGACATATGAGAACGTTATGAATCTTGCCCTTAGAAAGATTATATATGATCCAATTAGTTATATTCATCCTCAACGAGTAAGTTTGAATAATACGCGTATTAGCAATCCGGTACTTAGATCTATTACCAATGAAATGATACTCCTACAGTACAATCTTTCAGTTGAGCATTTTAGTCTGAATACTTCACTTATTTACTACATAAACAATTGGAAATTATTTCCATTGATCTGTTTACTCAGTGGTTGTCACTTTTATCGAGAAAGGTTTGCAGAACGCGGATTTTTTTACAAGGTTCCTGATGTGCTAAGGAATTATTTATCAGCTATACCGGTGGAAATAAATGAAAAGGCACGATATAAACCTGGCATCGCTAACTATCAGAATATCATCACATGTGGTTTTTCAACGTTGTTACCCTATGTAAGGCAACAACCGTTGGCAATGCAGCAACGATTTAATTTATTATTTCCTGATTTTGTTGACCATATACAATTGCCGTTACCACTTGCGTCTACTCTTTTGGAGAGAATTACATTATATGCGAAAAAAAATAGAGATGAGCTTGATAAAATCTCCTGCAAATGGTGTTGTGATTAAAAGAATAATTTCTGATGGATTGAAAGAAATAGTTTCTCTAAAAGAACAGATCCTTCTTGAAACTACCGCAAAAATTCAGAGTATTGAGGAAAAGAGAGAAGAAAAAGTTATTCAAGGTTATTATGATGGCTATGCGAAAGGCATTATTGATGTGATGGATAATTTTATACCCTTGATAAGTTTGCTAAGCTCAGAATTAGAAAAAAACAGAATAAACATGATAAACGATCTGAAGAGCATATTGTTAAAATCTTCAGAGGAAGTTGAAGTTTTTATCAAAATTTTTGAAAGTTGGGTACCAAAATTACCGTCAATATCAGGCCCTTTAAATCTCTATATACCTACCAGTTTCAAAGATAAGTCTATTGAAGTAGAGTCATATTTTGTCGACAAGTCAATATGGAATGTCCATATTTCATATCATGATGACAAACGTTTTATTTTTTTACAGATCAATTTATTGCTGAATTTAGTCCGCAGGAATTTGTGGATAATTGTGAGCAATATTTAATTAGCAATCACTGTTTTTCCCCTGACAAGGTTAATGAAATCTGTGAACATGCCAGACATTATTTAGTTGGAAGAATGTGTGAAACAGATTCTTTGGCTATGAATAATTCTAATTTGACGAACCCAGAGGACTTATAGATCACTGTCTCCGGTTTAATGACTTGAATATAATCTAATTCTAATATTTTAAACGCCTAATGATTTTTCAACACTGGTGTTATTCTGTTTACGCAAAAATTTTATTTTTAATTATATTTCATTATTATTTCATCAATGTATTCTTTGGATTTTGCTTATAATAATAATGGAAGGGATGATTATAAATGAATGCGTTATAGCATTTACACTCAGGATGAATATATGGGAAAGATTAAAATTGTAGTTTCAGATCAGCAGCCGTTTATGATTGATGGGATAATTGGATTTCTCGGACATTATCCCGATTTATATGAGGTTGTTGGGGGCTATAAAGATCTGAAGAAAGCTATAGCGGAGTGTAACAAATCTGCAGCCCAAATATTTATTTTAGGAGAATTTGCAGGTGGAATGATGGGGTCCGAACTCATAAAATGGGTTAAATCGCATAAAATAGATGCTCATATTATTACATTTGTAGCAAAAATGCCGTATATTGATTCAATAAAATTGCTTGAAGCCGGTGCGAAAGGATGCGTATGGAAAACCAGTCACCCGGCGAAACTAAATCGCGCTATTGATTCGATTAGTAATGGTTACACTTATTTTGATAGTGTACATATGGATTGTGAAAAAATATCTTCAAGATATTCCTCTGATAATCAACTTACAAATCGTGAGTCTGAAATACTACAACTCATAGCTGATGGAAAAACAAACAAAGAAATCGCTAATTTCTTGCAGTTAAGCAGGAAAACAGTCGAAACTCATAGACTCAATATCATGAAGAAATTAGATGTTCACAGTGGTATCGAGTTGATCAAAACAGCTTTACGTATGGGTGTTTGCACTATATAAAAAAAAGAGGCTTTAGGCTCATTTTGCTAAAGCCTTACGCTTGTCTATTTCATTAAGTCTGGTATATACAACATATATTTTTTTGCATATTGCAGCCTCTTTTTTTGGTTTTCCATTGCAAAACCCGCGTTATAAGTCCCCAGACATTGCCACGTTACCCCACAACGTGAAAAATGATTATATAAAATCTCGGTCCCTATTTTAATGTTCAGACAGGGGTTATCTAACAAATCTCGTTCATCTTTTATTATTCCACGTTTTTTTAACATGGGAATGTGCATCTGGTTTATCTGCATTAAACCATAATCAAAACTCTTTATATTGTTTTTCTTATCCCTGTTCTTGCCGATGCTATCATTTTTTAAATTACTTTCAACAAGTGCGATAGCTTTGATCAAATTTGGTTCGATTCTGAAAATTGATCCTGCTTCATTAAAGCAAGCGCTACTGGCGAAAGACATTTTTGTAATTAATATAGAAAAGATGAAGATGGATAAGATTTTAACTTTGGGTAAGCGCATATATTTTTATGTGTAGGATTGAAGGAAAGGAACGAGATACTAATATAATCAGTATCTCGTTAATCATTTAAGTGGTCAATTGTCTACCATTCCAGTTCATAGTAAGGAGAGATAGGATTATCTTTCGAATACATATCATTTTGAAAAGATGCCATCCATGTTGAAACTATAAATGCTTGTATTTGATCTGTATCAGTAGCACTGGTGGTGATGTGTTTATCTAATGAAACGACTTCATCACCCGTTGCGGTTGTTATATTTAAACTTTGAGAAAAATTATTCATATTGATTGGATTAGTCATAAAGTTCCCTTTTTTATTTGTCCAGGCCAATAGCCTATACACAATACTTTTTAATCTAGAGTATTTGATATATATTGCAATAAGGTAAATATCTTAGATATTTTCATCTCTGTTGTTTAAATAACCAGTTGCATACATCTAAACAATAAAATTGCGACAATAAAGATTTATCGCATACAAATTCTTGTCAGTTGCTTTAGTTTCAAAATGTTGTCAATTATAACTCGATGGCTTTCACTCGAAGTTTCTTTATAGTAGAGTTTCATGTTGCTTTTGAGCGGGTTAGGCACATACATATCTACACACTCTTTTATCACAACTGCTTTTCGTCTTCTGGGTTCGAGTTGTAGTGATTTGTCTATACAAATCCTTGCCTCTTCAATTCTTTCATTATGAAAATTGACAAGTGCTCTATAGTAGTAGAGAGAGGCTATATCAGTTGTGTGTATCTTAGCCTGTTCAAATAAGATATGAGATACTTTTGCTTGTCCAGACAGACCAGTTATCAGTCCCATAATAGCTAAAATTTTTCCATCGACATTGGTTATGTCTGATACATAATGTAAAAGCTCTAATGCTTTTTGAGCAGCAAGTTCAAGTTCATATTTTCCATGAAGTGCCAAAGACATATGGCATTCCGCTAGCAGACAATAACATTCTGTTTTTAGCGTCTGTATATCACTTTTATTTTGTAATCCATCAAATATAGTCATAGCCCTGTAAATGCTTTCAGGTGTAAACTCGTAAAGTTCTTTCTTACCAGCCAACAGTTCATCTGATAAATAATGATTCTTGTAACCTTGATCTGATTTAGCTAATCTTACAGATCGCTCTGGATTATGTACCGTTTGAAGGATATTATCTATAATAAATTGTGATGTGTTATTTAGTTCATCAACAGGAAGATGATTACTGGCGATGAGGAAAAGATTTTTAGCGTCGATCAGTTCAATGTATAAAGTTTTCACCGCGTTATTCTGGTTTATTCTTCCTGTAACGAAATAATCTGGCTTGAATCTTCTCAAGAATGAATTTTGCGATATGTGATCATTACAAAAATTTGTCGCAGCCATCGGATAGGTATAAAGGCCATCGATTTTTTTATTCGAAATGTTTTGTACTAATTCCTGATTAAGTATTAATGGATCCAGGGTATTCACTGAAGTGGTGAAAGGAAATATAGCTATGGAATAGTCTGAAGTGTTATCTTCATTTCTTTTAGTTTTGAAAACCTGTCCACTGAAACGATAACCTTTCCGGTAGATTGTTTCTATGCAACGATCATAGCCAATTTTTTCAAAAATGCAGCGCAAAGAATAGATACATCTTGTCAGGGACTCGTCACTTACAATAATATTTTTCCATACTGATTCGATGATCATATCTTTCAGGACAACATGACCAGCGGATTCAAGTAATACGATCAATACTCCTAACTCTTTCGGTGGAATATAAATCTGCTCATTTCCTTGAGTAAGAATTCCATCTTCCGTGAGCGTTAATCCCTCAAGAAAATGATATGAGAATTTATTTTCTAAGTCCATTAGTTAACCTCTATGAAAAAATTGGTTTCTTGCATCCTGCATAAGCAATAGAAATTGTGGCTATTCATATTTATGTGTCATTAATGCTATAGGAGTTTACATTCGACATATCTATGGTTGTGTTCACTAATTTATCTTAGGAATTCAGTGATGTAATCTGAAATAGCCTTATTCAATTTTGATAAAATAGATTGTTCTCTAACGCGTTGAAAAATAATAATTTATAGTGTGTTCTTAACTGTTTTAAGATGTTGATTTAAGAAAACATAAGAGAAGATGGTCATAGTGGTTAACTGCACTATAACCAGCAATTTTAACCAAATGATTGTAATGCTTAGCCATTATCTTCTGAATTATCGGTTAAGAGTTCAATATATGCCTGCGCTTTGCTCTTAACACTTTCATCCTCACAATTGTTAATAATATGATAGAAACATTGCATTGCGTTATCGATATTTTTAGCCCCAATTTGACATTGACCCATACGATAAATAACTGAATAGTCATCATACGGGGAGTAATTGTAACTTAGTTTGTAAAGGTCATATGCTTGTTGATATTTCTTTTTTGACTGGCATACTGATGCAAAACCTTTTAGATATTCATGATTTTCGAACGCATAAATGCACAGAAATTTATAATAAATTTCTGCGTCCGTTATATTACCTTTTTCATGGTAGTCGAATGCATATGCATATATTCTATCAAGGATATCAGGAGTCAATCCATGTAGTAATGCCAGATTTTCTCCTTGTGATAATGCGTGTTTTAGTTGACTTGCCCATTCATCACTGTTATTGAATATTTCAAGTGTATCTGTGTTCATAATATTCCTCTGTGATGTGTTTCGTGATGCTAAATTATTATTAATTGACTCATTATTTTTTTGCATTTATCTTTTTTGAATTATGAGTTTTAAGCTTGTATTGCTTATGGGTATATTGGTTCATTATTAGTAAAAATACTGACCACTATAAACCAATAATGTAATTAGTTGTTTTGCTAATATTCACCTTATTAGTCATCTTATTTACGACATTTCATAAATGCCTTAATATGCATGACCTTGATTCATATTATCAATTTCCATTTTTTCGATGAAAATTAAAAAGGGGATTTTTGCGAAGGGTAGTAAATCGTCTGGTTTTTTTTCTTTATTATGTCTGGTGACGAGGGGGGATAGAACGTCGGTGCATATAGTAGAGAATTTATTCAGGTCTAAATTATTCTCTATTTTGGCCAGTTTTATGAGTTCATTTGTAGCCATACTCATTAAATCATCTGTTATCGGAAATTTATATATGCTCATAGCCGATAATATTGCTTGCTGAATTATTTCTTCAGAAATATCCGCTATCTTTATTGACAAATCATGTGTTAGATATTTTCCTCCAAGAGATTCTTGTTCAATATAATTTAAACCAGACCTCATCGTAATTTTAACTGGATTCACGTATTTCTCTTCATTTTTCTTATTTTTGTTCTCCTGATCAGGAACTAATGGTTGCAGTGGTAGGCTATTATTAATATTTCGTGGCTTCATTTTACATTTCTCTCATTTGATTAGAGCAAAATCCGAATTCGCAGCTTCTGATAATGTCAAATATCACCTTTTCTCATGCTTTATTCTATCAAAAATCGCTCATTTTTACTTTTTTTACCATAATGTTACCTAGTAGCATCGGCAATTTACATAACTTACATGTTGTTTTTTATGTCCTGAAAAAACAGATA
Organism: Escherichia sp. WS1450; assembly: GCF_046487395.1. Lineage (NCBI taxonomy): Bacteria > Pseudomonadati > Pseudomonadota > Gammaproteobacteria > Enterobacterales > Enterobacteriaceae > Escherichia > Escherichia sp. WS1450. The sequence continues at coordinate 255,049 of NZ_JBJQJO010000002.1, read as the reverse complement.
GATAGTGTGCACACTCGAAATGATATTGGTAACATAAATAGCTTTATTCGTGACAAACATCTCAAAAGATTTCCTTTATTATTTTCGAAATTCATTTGATCAAGGTTATCACCTTATGGAGACGTTACGTAGAATGACTATATTTGTTATCGGCACATTAGGGGTATTAAATTTAGTATTGATGGAAGGTGATTATTGAACAGTAACATCGAGTCACGGTAAAAATGTGAGGTATATAATGGACATTGAGTTTTCGCAGATTCATGAAATGGTCTATATGCATGATATTGTAAATTCGGACTCGAAAAAGAAACCAAGGATTCCGTTAAAAAAATTCCTTAATGCTGAGAAGGTTCTCACGCAAACAACATCATGGGCACTAAATTCAAGATATGTGAATGTTAATTCTGTCAGTAAAGTCAACGTAAAGAGTAAAGTTAAAAACAGTTATATCTCACGATCTGTCAATGATGAGTTTAGTTTAACAGATGATGAAATCAATTCTTTTAAAGAAACGTTAGTCCTTTCCTCTATTGATTCTCTAAGTAAACTGGTTCTTAATAATCCTCTTTCTGTATTGTTTACATCGACTGTACGAAGGAATAATAATAGAGCTAAGATGAATGTTGAGTTCGACTCATGGATTTGCACCAGATGTTGTTGATACATGATATTTTACATTGCAAGGTGATATCTAAAATGAAAGATGTTGATCAAAACTTTGATGCTTTATACTGGCATATACTACAAGCATATTTAATTTTATTGTTTTATGATTAACGAGGTTCCATCTTTTTGTTATCTATTTAAGTTTACCTTGCACAATGCATTATTGCTCTGTTACCAATACTCAAAATAAAAGCATGCTTACCTTGCTTTAGTATATTATAGCTTACACTTTTTTCTGGAAAGACATAAAAATCAGGAATAAGTTCTGCAAGTCTATCATCATCGACTTGATCCATGATCTCAAATTTATTAACTTTCTTTGATGTTAAATGGGCTGTGTCATAGTTTTCAATCCATGTGTATTCAATATTTCGCCGTATTGACTTACTTTCTCTGTTACCCTGTTGCCAGGTTCCGCTCAACGCAACAGTTCCTGTTTTATTTTTTTTGTTATACATAAAGTCGATGGTAAGATTTGCTCGCCCCTTGTCATTAAAAATTACCCAATTTGCAGTGCATGTTTCATTATATATCATTTTTTCTGCAGTATAAGAGTAAACAATGAAGAGAATAAACCCACTGATAAAAACTAAAATAAATAATAAGTTTTTTTTATAATCAATCACGATTAACCTCACGGTAAGACAGGGTTAAACAGCCTGCCACTTCATGTTGGTTATAGTTTTTATTGCATGCCATAACAATCATCCCTGGTGAGGATTTTGCAAGAGGGAAGTATAACCACGGATATTTTTTACAGTTAATCCCCGAATCCAGTATCCGTGTCTTATATTTATCGAACTCTTTCAACCCATCAATTGTATCTTCTGTCACATTAAAATGGCAGCCATTAATTTCCGCAACAGTCTTGTAATCCTTGAAGAATGGCTTCGGTTGATTATTATTCCATAGCCAATGTGCAGAATATACGCCTATAGCAAATATGCTCAACATAATTAGATAACTTTTTATATGTTTGAGGATTTTGTTATTGAAATTGTTTGCGCCACTAATGCTCTCTTTGTACCCCGCATTACCTTTTACGGCAGGTGGGGCATTGTGTGTATGTGCGTCTGTTGAAGAGTTTATTGCATGATTTTGTATGTTAATGTCATTATGAATCTTGAATCCTCTTCTCGGCACGGTTGCAATAAGCGAGTGGGTGGTATCACCAACAGCGCGAAATCCGCGTCTGATAATGGATATGTTCTGATATAACGTGTTAGTTGGCACACGCATACCTTCTTCTTCCCAGACTCTGGTGAAAAAATCTTGTTGTGCAACCACATCAGGAAAAGCTTCAAGTAGAAGTGATAAACAACGACTGGCTGGCGTTGTCAGAACGACGTTAAGATCGGCGTTATGTACCGATATTAATTTTCGGTGCTCAGGCCAGAACTCGATATTATCGTTAATAATCCAGTACATACGTCAATAGACACTAAATCAATCGAAATGGAAATCACATAGTTTGCTAAGTATATTGGTATTTACGGCATAAATATATATTAATTTTATATTTATCATAATGATTGAAATGAGGCTTTAATGTCGCAACCTAAAACTTTACGTAAATTAACATGATTAACATTTATGCCACTATTGTTTGTAAATTCATATTTCGTAATGCTTCTGAATTTTTCGTGTGATGGTTTTAAATACCATGTTGTTTACTCTTGGGGTTACTGCTTATTTGTAAAATACGGGCATTTCAATAGATGCCCGTATAAGCAGAGTATGATTCTGGCAGATTATTGAGTATCAATGTTGGACCGAATGTGAACGAATAAATAACTCGTTTATTTTACCACCCATTCTCTTTTCGATTCGTTGCTTGTACGCGTAGATGCTACGGATATCCATATCCAGAACTTCAGCAATCTGATATGGATTATAACCAGAAACCATATACCCCATTATGGTGAATTCCATCTGAGTTAATGTGTTCCCTCTGGTAAATGATAAATAACGACCAATAAATAGTTGTCTGATCTTTTCGTTGGCAACATCAAGACCATCATCATTATATATGACAGCAGATATTGCAGAGTTGTGTTTTCGCCAGTAGTTAGCTAACGATTGCATATTTCGGTCGCTGACTAAAACAATCCCCATGTCAGTACTTGCAAGATAGTCAATCCAGTCTTTTTCAAGGAATAGACGTAAAAAACTTACTGAAAAATCGACAAAAATATATCCGCTTAATCTCGCATTGTGGTTTTTTGTTAAAATACCTTCCACCACACCACGATTAAAATATGAACTTTCTTCGGGCCACATACAAAAACACGAGTTTGCGCAATACTGCAAACGCGGTGACTCTTCTGGCATTATTTGGCAATGCATTGAGCAACTATTGCATGTAAGACTTTTATAACGACTACAAAGCCCCATGTTAAGAACCTCCCTATCCGTATATAATTGCATAATTTCATTGGTTATTGATGATGTCAATACACCATGATTTTGTAAATTTGCTGGGAAAAATTGCGATTAATCTGAATTTGCTATAATTCTGAGTAAAGCATTTAAAAATGCATTTCTCGTTATTAAATATGATTATGTTTCACTGATTTAATCTTACCTGGTTGATGGTGGTTCAGATAACTATCTCATGGTATGAGAATATCTATATCGCAAATTGTTTTTGAATGACCAGAAGATATCTTGCGAATCTAAGTTATGCATCTTAAATAGTCTTATTTAAGATGTTCAGATCTCTTTGTGTGTTTAACTAACTGATAATACTAGGATATGACGAGAGAAGTGATAGAGCGGAATTATAACAAATGAACATTATGAAAACTGGAATGGTTCAAAATTGTAGCAATTTTGAACCATTCACAATGGATATTAGCTAAAGAACATTACCGATACGCACAAGATACCCACGATCAGCGTAATCAGATTTCCGATGGAACGCCAGGGTTTAAGCGCCGGGATGAGATACGTTGACAGCGTAGGCATGATGAAAAGTATCATGGCAATGAGCGGGCCGCTGATCGCGTAAATCATCGAAATCGCGTTCGGGTTAATGCAACAAACAATGAAGGTAATCAGCGATACCAACATAATTGATAGTGCGCGGTTAAATGCACGACTTTTCTTTACACCAACCTGCTGTAGTGTTGTTTTGACGACCTCTGTGGCACCTTCAATAACGCCAAAGTACGTACCCAGGAATGATTTCGACATCGCAACTACTGCGACAATAATCCCGGAAATTGACAACCATGCTGGGGCGTTCGGCAGCATAGAAAGCGCCGATAAAATGGTAACCCCTTCTTCTTTAGCCGCTTCAATATACGAAGGTGGAATAGAAAGCAGGCAGCTAAAGACAAAGAACAGTACACTTATGCAGATGATGAGATAAGCGACTTTCATAATTTTTTTGCATTTATCCATAGCATGTTCGCCATATTTTTCACGTCTGTCTATGGCAAACGTAGAAATAATGGGCGTATGGCTAAAGGCGAAAACCATCACGGGAATCGATATCCATATCTGGTGAAGGGTATTCTGATTGAACTCTATCTGGGTAGTTAATAGATCAGGTTGCCAACTACCGACCAGGTAAATAGAAAGAAATAAGAAATAGGCAATCAATGGGAATACCAAAAATCCCATTACCCGAATAGTGGCATGGCGTCCCATCAGAAAAATGAGATTCAGGATTAATACAACACCCAGACTCACCAACATACGGATGCGAAGATCAATAACCATATGCTTTGCCAGCTGTTCCGTAAGTGAGTTGGTAATTGCCACGGCATATATCAACACGACGACAAAAAAGGCGATGAAGTACAGCGTGGTAATCAGATTACCAATCTTCTTGCCATAGTAGTGTGTTACCGCGCCCGTTATCCCTTCACCTGCTGATGTTTTTGATGAGAGGATGAACTGGCATAAGGCTTTATGTGGCCAATATGTTAAAGGCCAGGCGACCAGAGCAGTAATAAACAGGACCACAGCCCCTGCCGAACCTAACTGAATAGGAAGGAAGAGCGTGCCTGCACCAACGGCTGTGCCGTAGAGCGCGAAACTCCACAGAGTTTCTTCTTTTGACCAAATATTAGACATTATCTGAACGTATCATCTACAAATTAAACAAATTGGAGGGCAATTTACCATAAACCAGGTTAAGTATGGGAGATTAACGCCCTTTCTACCTCTCTATTGGTGGGTTAGTGGTTGCAAACCTTACGTGCCAGTTATGTCTCTGACTGCTGGTCAGGCGTATTCCCTTTGTGATAAAAATCACTTTTTTTAAACAATTAAGATAACTGTAATTAACAATCATTTACTATTGCACTGTTAATTGGTGCGAGGTTGTGATGAAAGACGTTGTGATTGTCGGGGCGTTACGGACACCTATCGGCTGCTTTCGTGGTGCGTTAGCGGGTCATTCCGCCGTGGAACTTGGCAGCCTGGTCGTGAAAGCATTAATAGAACGTACCGGTGTTTCTGAATATGCGGTGGATGAAGTGATTCTTGGTCAGGTGTTGACTGCAGGGGCAGGGCAGAATCCGGCAAGGCAATCGGCTATTAAAGGTGGTCTTCCTAACAGCGTTTCTGCAATCACGATTAATGACGTTTGCGGTTCCGGGCTTAAAGCACTGCATCTGGCTACTCAGGCGATACAGTGTGGCGAGGCTGATATTGTCATCGCCGGTGGTCAGGAAAACATGAGTCGCGCACCACATGTTCTGACTGATAGCCGCACCGGTGCACAGCTTGGCAATAGCCAGTTGGTTGATAGTCTTGTGCACGATGGGTTGTGGGATGCCTTCAATGATTATCATATTGGTGTCACCGCCGAAAATCTGGCTCGCGAATATGGCATCAGCCGTCAGTTGCAGGATGCTTACGCACTTAGCTCGCAACAAAAAGCGCGAGCGGCGATTGACGCCGGACGATTTAAAGATGAGATCGTCCCGGTAATGACCCAAAGTAACGGTCAGACGTTGGTTGTAGATACCGATGAACAGCCACGCACTGACGCCAGTGCAGAAGGCTTAGCCCGTTTAAATCCTTCATTTGATAGTCTCGGCTCTGTGACAGCGGGTAATGCATCATCCATAAACGATGGCGCAGCTGCAGTAATGATGATGAGCGAAGCCAAAGCACGAGCGTTGAATTTACCCGTGCTGGCCCGCATCCGCGCATTTGCCAGCGTTGGTGTAGATCCGGCATTGATGGGAATTGCGCCGGTGTATGCGACCCGCCGTTGCCTGGAGCGTGTTGGCTGGCAGTTGGCTGATGTCGATCTTATCGAGGCTAATGAAGCGTTTGCTGCACAGGCGCTTTCGGTTGGCAAGATGCTTGAATGGGATGAGCGTCGGGTCAATGTCAATGGTGGCGCGATCGCACTCGGTCACCCAATAGGCGCTTCCGGTTGCCGAATCCTCGTTTCTCTGGTTCATGAAATGGTGAAACGTAATGCCCGCAAAGGACTGGCTACGCTTTGTATCGGCGGGGGCCAGGGCGTGGCATTGACCATTGAACGTGACGAATAGCTCTGCATTTCCTCCTTACCGATAAATATCAGCCGTCATCAATCTGTTGAATAATGGTGGCTGGCGAGTCGACATACATTTTCAGGGCTCCCTGATTTTTCCATTTTCATGACATATTCGTGATCGACACTGCACTTTTTTCAGTCCTTAACTTAAAAATGAAACATTGTTTTATTTTTAATTGAAAACCCTATCCCGTGGGCATATCATCCCCTTATAGAGAAAACGAAACAGCGTTTCACTATCGTTTTCTATTTTCACGCTTCACTGATTATCGGAGGTTGATGTGGACGTAAGACAGAGCATCCACAGTGCGCATGCAAAAACGCTGGATACCCAGGGGCTGCGCAATGAATTTTTGGTTGAAAAGGTATTTGTCGCCGATGAGTACACCATGGTTTACAGCCACATTGACCGTATTATTGTTGGCGGCATTATGCCGGTAACTAAAACGGTTTCCGTTGGCGGGGAAGTTGGTAAACAACTCGGCGTAAGCTATTTCCTGGAACGTCGCGAGTTAGGTGTTATCAATATTGGCGGTGCCGGTACGATTACCGTCGATGGTCAATGCTATGAAATCGGTCACCGCGAAGCCCTGTATGTTGGTAAAGGCGCAAAAGAAGTTGTCTTTTCCAGTATTGATACCGCTACTCCGGCGAAGTTTTATTACAATTGCGCACCTGCGCATACGACGTATCCCACCAAAAAAGTCACACCGGACGAAGTATCTCCAGTCACGTTAGGCGATAACCTCACCAGTAACCGTCGCACGATTAACAAATATTTTGTCCCGGATGTACTGGAAACCTGCCAATTGAGTATGGGGCTGACGGAGCTGGCTCCGGGTAACTTGTGGAACACCATGCCGTGTCACACCCACGAGCGCCGGATGGAAGTTTATTTCTATTTCAATATGGATGATGACGCCTGCGTTTTCCACATGATGGGGCAGCCGCAAGAAACGCGTCATATTGTGATGCATAACGAGCAGGCGGTGATCTCCCCGAGCTGGTCGATCCATTCCGGTGTCGGAACCAAAGCTTATACCTTTATCTGGGGCATGGTCGGTGAAAACCAGGTCTTTGATGATATGGACCATGTGGCCGTTAAAGATTTGCGCTAGTTGTGGGCATAAACGAATAAGGTATTGTTATGATTTTAAGTGCATTTTCTCTCGAAGGTAAAGTTGCGGTCGTCACTGGTTGTGATACTGGACTGGGTCAGGGGATGGCGTTGGGGCTGGCGCAAGCGGGCTGTGACATTGTTGGCATTAACATCGTTGAACCGACTGAAACCATCAAGCAGGTCACGGCGCTGGGGCGTCGTTTTTTAAGCCTGACCGCCGATCTGCGAAAGATTGATGGCATTCCAGCACTGCTGGATCGCGCGGTAGCTGAGTTTGGTCATATTGATATCCTGGTGAATAACGCCGGATTGATTCGCCGCGAAGATGCTCTCGAGTTCAGCGAAAAAGACTGGGACGATGTCATGAACCTGAATATCAAGAGCGTATTCTTCATGTCTCAGGCAGCGGCGAAACACTTTATCGCGCAAGGCAATGGCGGCAAGATTATCAATATCGCGTCAATGCTCTCCTTCCAGGGCGGGATCCGTGTGCCTTCTTATACCGCATCAAAAAGCGGCGTGATGGGCGTGACGCGATTGATGGCGAATGAATGGGCTAAACACAACATTAATGTTAATGCGATAGCTCCGGGTTACATGGCGACCAACAATACTCAACAACTACGGGCAGATGAACAACGTAGCGCGGAAATTCTCGACCGTATTCCAGCTGGCCGTTGGGGACTGCCGAGTGACCTGATGGGGCCGGTAGTGTTTCTTGCCTCCAGTGCTTCAGATTATGTGAATGGTTATACCATTGCCGTGGATGGCGGTTGGCTGGCTCGTTAATCCATTCTTCTTACTTTTATGACCCTGCCGCATGGCAGGGTTTTTTTTACCTGTAGATCATCATAATCCATATCATGGTTATGAAATAATCCATATCAATTATCAATTAATGAACTTTATGAATTTTATCTGCTTTAAAATTAGGTGGTTAATAATAATCTCAATAATTCAACTTAATTTGAAAATTGGAATATCCATCACATAACGACATGTCGCAGCAATTTAATCCATATTTATGCTATTTCCGACCTGACACCTGTGTGAATTGTTCACGTATTTTTTCACTATGTCTTACTCTCTGCTGGCAGGAAAAAATGGTTACTATCAATACGGAATCTGCTTTAACGCCACGTTCTTTGCGGGATACGCGGCGTATGAATATGTTTGTTTCGGTAGCTGCTGCGGTCGCAGGATTGTTATTTGGTCTTGATATCGGCGTAATCGCCGGAGCGTTGCCGTTCATTACCGATCACTTTGTGCTGACCAGTCGTTTGCAGGAATGGGTGGTCAGTAGCATGATGCTCGGCGCAGCAATTGGTGCGCTGTTTAATGGTTGGCTGTCGTTCCGCCTGGGGCGTAAATACAGCCTGATGGCGGGGGCCATCCTGTTTGTACTCGGTTCGATAGGGTCCGCTTTTGCGACCAGCGTAGAGATGTTAATCGCCGCTCGTGTGGTGTTGGGCATTGCTGTCGGGATCGCGTCTTACACCGCTCCTCTATATCTTTCTGAAATGGCAAGTGAAAACGTTCGCGGTAAGATGATCAGCATGTACCAGTTGATGGTCACTCTCGGCATCGTGCTGGCGTTTTTATCCGATACAGCGTTCAGTTATAGCGGTAACTGGCGCGCAATGTTGGGGGTTCTTGCTTTACCAGCAGTTCTGCTGATTATTCTGGTGGTCTTCCTGCCAAATAGCCCGCGCTGGCTGGCGGAAAAGGGGCGTCATATTGAGGCGGAAGAAGTATTGCGTATGCTGCGCGATACGTCGGAAAAAGCGCGAGAAGAACTCAACGAAATTCGTGAAAGCCTGAAGTTAAAACAGGGCGGTTGGGCATTGTTTAAGATCAACCGTAACGTCCGTCGTGCTGTATTTCTCGGTATGTTGTTGCAGGCGATGCAGCAGTTTACCGGTATGAACATCATCATGTACTACGCGCCACGTATCTTCAAAATGGCGGGCTTTACGACCACAGAACAACAGATGATTGCGACTCTGGTCGTGGGGCTGACCTTTATGTTCGCCACTTTCATTGCGGTCTTTACGGTAGATAAAGCAGGGCGTAAGCCGGCTCTGAAAATTGGTTTCAGCGTGATGGCGTTAGGCACTCTGGTGCTGGGTTACTGCCTGATGCAGTTTGATAACGGTACGGCTTCCAGTGGCTTGTCCTGGCTCTCTGTTGGCATGACGATGATGTGTATTGCCGGTTATGCGATGAGCGCCGCGCCAGTGGTGTGGATCTTGTGCTCTGAAATTCAGCCGCTGAAATGCCGCGATTTTGGCGTCACCTGCTCAACGACGACAAACTGGGTGTCGAATATGATTATCGGCGCGACCTTCCTGACACTGCTTGATAGCATTGGCGCTGCCGGTACGTTCTGGTTCTACACTGCGCTGAACATTGCGTTTGTGGGCATCACTTTCTGGCTCATTCCGGAAACCAAAAATGTCACGCTGGAACATATCGAACGCAAACTGATGGCAGGCGAGAAGTTGAGAAATATCGGCGTCTGATTTCACGGGCCGGATGTGCTGTACATCCGGTCCTTTTTTCGTTAATAGAGATTGGGCACCTGGCCGTTGAGGCGTTTGTCTCGTTCCTTATTCAGCCTTGTTGCGGTAACACACATCAGGAGAGAGGAATGAAAACAATTGGTTTGCTGGGAGGAATGAGTTGGGAATCCACTATTCCTTACTATCGTCTGATAAATGAAGGCATTAAACAGCGGCTTGGTGGGCTTCACTCTGCGCAAGTGCTGCTACATAGCGTCGATTTTCATGAAATAGAAGAGTGCCAGCGTCGCGGTGAGTGGGACAAAACCGGGGATATTCTGGCTGAGGCGGCGCTTGGCTTACAGCGGGCGGGCGCAGAAGGTATTGTGTTATGTACCAATACGATGCACAAAGTGGCGGATGCCATTGAGTCTCGTTGCTCTCTGCCTTTCTTACACATTGCGGATGCCACTGGACGTGCAATTACCGGGGCAGGAATGACTCGTGTGGCGCTGCTGGGGACACGTTACACCATGGAACAGGATTTTTATCGCGGGCGGCTGACGGAACAATTTTCCATCAACTGTCTTATTCCTGAAGCGGATGAACGGGCGAAAATTAATCAGATTATTTTTGAAGAACTGTGTCTGGGGCAATTTACCGAAGCGTCACGCGCTTATTATGCGCAAGTGATTGCTCGCCTTGCAGAACAGGGCGCACAGGGCGTTATTTTTGGCTGCACAGAAATTGGTTTACTGGTGCCAGAAGAGCGCAGTGTTCTGCCTGTGTTTGATACCGCGGCGATCCATGCCGAGGATGCTGTCGCTTTTATGCTGTCGTAGCTGACGACAAAATAGCGTCAAGAGAAGTGACCAGTTTCGGTAATCCCGCTTGTAAATGCTCACTAAACGCCTGCACCAGCGCTGATGACGGGCGGTGCAGGGGGCGGATCAGGCTGACGGTGAACGGAACCGCAATACTGAACCGCCGCACCACTAAACCGCTTGCCGCATAATCCAGTGCGGTGAGCGGGTTAACCACCGAAACACCTACCCCCGCCCGTACCATTGCGCAGACTGACGCGGCGCTGTGGGTTTCTACGATCATGCGTCGTTTAACCTGATTCTCAGTAAACAATTGATCCAGCAACTGGCGATAGCTGTCAGTACGGGAAAGGCTGATGTAGTTCTCACTGTGAAAATCTTCTGGCGTTAATATCTCTTTTGCCGCCAGCGGATGACCCGGAGGTAACACACACACTTCATCTAAAGAGAGTAATTCGGTACGTTCTGTTCCCGCAGGCATATGGAGTGTCTCAGTGAGTCCTAAATCATGACGCTGGGCCGAGAGCCACTCTTCAAGTAGCGGTGATTCCTGGGGCACGATATTTAAGCTGACATCGGGATAACGTGCCAGAAAGGGTTGCAGGAGCTGCGGTAAAAAAGATTGCGAAAAGACCGGCAGGCAGGCAATAGACAGTTCTCCCTGGCGAAACTCGCGCAGACTTTCTGCGGCGCTGACAATGCGATCCAGTCCGTACCAGGATCGTTGCACTTCTTCAAACAGACGCAGTCCTTGCACGGTAGGATGCAATCGTCCACGTACGCGCTCAAACAATTTCAGCCCGATCACCTTCTCAAAGCGCGCCAGTTCGCGGCTGACAGTTGGCTGTGAGGTGTGTAGCAGGTGTGCCGCCTCAGTCAGGCTTCCGGCGGTCATTACCGCATGAAAAATTTCAATATGACGTAAGTTAACGGCGGCCATTAGCGCTCTCTCGCAATCCGGTAATCCATATCATTTTTGCATAGACTCAACATAAATCGATATTTTTTATTCTTTTTATGATGTGGCGTAATCATAAAAAAGCACTTATCTGGAGTTTGTTATGCCACATTCACTGTTCAGCACTGATACCGATCTCACCGCCGAAAATCTGCTGCGTTTGCCCGCAGAATTTGGCTGCCCGGTGTGGGTCTACGATGCGCAAATTATTCGTCGGCAGATTGCAGCGCTGAAACAGTTTGATGTGGTGCGCTTCGCACAGAAAGCCTGTTCCAATATTCATATTTTGCGCTTAATGCGTGAGCAGGGCGTGAAAGTGGATTCCGTCTCGTTAGGCGAAATAGAGCGTGCGTTGGCGGCGGGTTACAATCCGCAAACGCACCCCGATGATATTGTTTTTACGGCAGATGTTATCGATCAGGCGACGCTTGAACGCGTCAGTGAATTGCAAATTCCGGTGAATGCGGGTTCTGTTGATATGCTCGACCAACTGGGTCAGGTTTCGCCAGGGCATCGGGTATGGCTGCGTGTTAATCCGGGGTTTGGTCACGGGCATAGCCAAAAAACCAATACTGGTGGCGAAAACAGCAAGCACGGTATCTGGTATACCGATCTGCCCGCCGCACTGGACGTGATACAACGTCATCATCTGCAGCTGGTCGGCATTCACATGCACATTGGTTCTGGCGTTGATTATGCCCATCTGGAGCAAGTGTGTGGTGCTATGGTGCGTCAGGTCCTCGAATTCGGTCAGGATTTACAGGCTATTTCTGCGGGCGGTGGGCTTTCTATTCCTTATCAACAGGGTGAAGAGGCGGTTGATACCGAACATTATTATGGTCTGTGGAATGCCGCGCGTGAGCAAATCGCCCGCCATTTGGGCCATCCTGTGAAACTGGAAATTGAACCGGGTCGCTTTCTGGTAGCGCAGGCTGGCGTATTAATTACTCAAGTGCGGAGCGTCAAACAAATGGGTAGCCGCCACTTTGTGCTGGTTGATGCCGGGTTCAACGATCTGATGCGCCCGGCAATGTACGGTAGTTACCACCATATCAGTGCCCTGGCAGCTGATGGTCGTTCTCTGGAACACGCACCAACGGTGGAAACCGTCGTCGCCGGACCGTTATGTGAATCGGGCGATGTCTTTACCCAGCAGGAAGGGGGAAATGTCGAAACCCGCGCCTTGCCGGAAGTGAAGGCGGGTGATTATCTGGTATTGCATGATACGGGGGCATATGGCGCATCAATGTCATCCAACTACAACAGTCGTCCGCTGTTACCAGAAGTTCTGTTTGATAATGGTCAGGCTCGGTTGATTCGCCGTCGCCAGACCATCGAAGAATTACTGGCGCTGGAATTGCTTTAACTGTGGTTAGTCGCTGGTTGCATGATGACTTGCCTCCAGCGACGGAGTTGACACTGAATGGCGACGTACCAGCGTCGGACTAAAGACATTAGTGATTTCCGGGAGAGGGCGATTATCCGCCAGCGCCAAAGCCAGTTCGGCAGCCTGCGTCGCCATCGTCACGATTGGGTAACGCACGGTGGTCAGGCGCGGACGCACATAGCGTGACACCAGCACATCATCAAAGCCAATTAACGAAATCTCACCCGGTACATCAATACCATTATCATTGAGCACGCCCATCGCGCCCGCCGCCATTGAATCGTTATAACAGGCTACCGCAGTGAAATTTCTGCCTCGTCCCAAAAGCTCGGTCATTGCCTGTTCACCGCCGCTTTCGTCTGGTTCGCCAAATGTCACCAGCCGGTCATTGGCCGCAATACCACTTTCAGCAAGGGCATCGTAATACCCTTGCAGACGATCTTCGGCGTCAGAAATAGAGTGGTTAGAGCACAGATAACCAATGCGGGTATGACCTTGCTGAATTAAATGACGCGTAGCCAGCCAGGCACCGTAACGATCGTCCAGAGCAATACAACGGTTTTCAAAGCTAGGCAGGATACGGTTGATCAGCACCATACCGGGCATTTGTTTCATTAATGAGGCTAAATCGGCATCCGGGATCATTTTGGCATGGACAACCAGCGCAGCACAGCGATGGCGGATCAGTTGCTCAATGGCCTGACGCTCTTTTTGTTCGTTGTGGTAACCGTTGCCAATCAATAAAAAATTACCAGTGTGATAAGCCACCTGTTCGACCGCTTTCACCATTGCACCGAAAAACGGATCGGAAACATCACCAACGACCAGACCGACAGTTTCAGTGGTCTGCTGCGCCAGCGCACGGGCGTTGGCGTTCGGGTGATAGCTAAGAGACTCCATTGCACTATGCACAGCCAGCCGGGAAGCTTCGCTGGCTTTGGGTGAATTATTAATGACGCGGGAAACGGTGGCGACTGAAACGCCTGCCAGTCGGGCTACATCCTTTATGGTCGCCATGAAAATACCTTAGTGGGTAAACGCTTACATTCTTTCAGTGTTACGGAAAACGCCCGTTGGTTCAAGGGGTGGCGTGTTTTCATCCTGGGAATGTGAGCCAAACGCAAATAAGTAAGACAAAAAAAGAGATTGCAAACCTTTGGTTACACTTTGCGAAACGCTGTTGCGATTGACCGCTGGTGGCGTTTGGCTTCAGGTTGCTAAAGTGGTGATCCCAGAGGTATTGATAGGTGAAGTCAACTTCGGGTTGAGCACATGAATTACACCAGCCTGCGCAGATGCGCAGGTTTTTTTTTGCCGGTCATCAATCTGTAACAGTAACCGACAATTTACACACCTCGTTGCATTTCCCTTCATTCCTTTGCGTTTTCTCGCTGGCGAAGAGTCGTCGTGCAGACCACAATCAAGATCCCAGAGGTATTGATTGGTGAGATTATTCGGTACGCTCTTCGTACCCTGTCTCTTGCACCAACCTGCGCGGATGCGCAGGTTTTTTTTCGCACCTAATTTACTGTCGCTCGCGTTCTTTATCTCGTGTAATCTCCCTCCATTCGCTTTTACTGAATCAGAGCAAAGGGAGTTGGAATGCTTTTTAGCTTTTTTCGAAATTTGTGCCGTGTTTTGTATCGCGTTCGCGTTACGGGTGACACCCAGGCACTGAAGGGCGAGCGCGTTCTAATCACGCCTAATCACGTCTCTTTTATTGATGGCATACTGCTGGCATTGTTTTTACCCGTACGTCCGGTATTTGCCGTTTACACCTCAATAAGCCAACAGTGGTATATGCGTTGGCTGAAATCATTTATCGACTTTGTTCCTCTCGACCCGACGCAACCTATGGCGATTAAACATCTGGTACGTCTGGTGGAACAGGGCCGACCAGTGGTGATTTTCCCTGAAGGACGAATCACCACCACAGGCTCGCTGATGAAAATCTACGATGGCGCGGGTTTTGTCGCGGCGAAGTCTGGTGCAACGGTTATTCCTGTGCGTATTGAAGGTGCGGAACTTACGCACTTCAGCCGCCTGAAAGGCCTGGTTAAACGTCGCTTGTTCCCGCAAATTACTCTGCATATTTTGCCACCAACGCAGGTGGAGATGCCGGATGCGCCGCGTGCCCGTGACCGTCGCAAAATCGCTGGCGAAATGCTGCATCAAATAATGATGGAAGCGCGTATGGCGGTGCGCCCGCGTGAAACGCTGTACGAATCTTTACTGAGTGCAATGTACCGCTTCGGTGCCGGGAAGAAATGTGTCGAAGACGTTAACTTTACCCCGGACTCCTATCGCAAATTGCTTACGAAAACGCTGTTTGTTGGACGCATCCTTGAAAAATACAGTGTTGAAGGCGAACGCATCGGCTTAATGCTGCCCAATGCAGGCATCAGTGCGGCAGTGATTTTTGGGGCCATCGCCCGTCGCCGCATTCCCGCAATGATGAACTACACCGCCGGGGTAAAAGGGCTGACCAGTGCTATTACGGCGGCTGAAATCAAAACCATCTTCACTTCCCGCCAGTTTCTCGATAAAGGCAAACTCTGGCATCTGCCGGAGCAACTTACTCAGGTGCGCTGGGTCTATCTGGAAGATTTAAAAGCAGATGTCACCACTGCCGACAAAGTATGGATCTTCGCTCATTTGCTGATGCCGCGTCTGGCACAGGTCAAACAGCAGCCGGAAGAAGAGGCGCTGATCCTTTTTACCTCCGGTTCTGAAGGCCATCCGAAAGGCGTCGTCCATAGCCATAAAAGCATTCTGGCGAATGTCGAGCAGATTAAAACGATTGCCGACTTCACCACCAACGATCGCTTTATGTCGGCGTTACCGCTGTTTCACTCCTTTGGGCTGACGGTAGGCCTGTTTACGCCACTGCTCACAGGTGCAGAAGTGTTCCTTTATCCAAGCCCGCTGCATTACCGCATTGTGCCGGAGTTGGTGTATGACCGCAGTTGCACCGTGTTGTTCGGTACCTCGACTTTCCTCGGTCACTACGCGCGTTTCGCCAACCCGTATGACTTCTATCGTCTACGCTATGTGGTGGCAGGCGCAGAAAAACTACAAGAAAGTACCAAACAGCTTTGGCAGGATAAATTTGGCCTGCGCATCCTTGAAGGCTACGGTGTGACCGAGTGCGCGCCTGTCGTTTCTATCAACGTACCGATGGCGGCGAAACCCGGTACGGTAGGGCGTATTCTACCAGGAATGGATGCGCGCCTGTTGTCGGTTCCTGGTATCGAAGAGGGCGGACGCCTCCAACTGAAAGGGCCGAACATAATGAACGGCTATCTCCGGGTGGAGAAGCCAGGTGTACTGGAAGTGCCCACCGCCGAGAATGTTCGCGGCGAAATGGAGCGCGGCTGGTATGACACTGGCGATATTGTGCGTTTCGACGAGCAGGGCTTTGTGCAGATTCAGGGCCGCGCAAAACGCTTTGCCAAAATTGCAGGCGAAATGGTATCGCTGGAAATGGTGGAACAACTGGCACTTGGTGTTTCGCCAGATAAAGTCCATGCCACTGCGATTAAGAGCGATGCCAGCAAAGGCGAGGCGCTGGTGCTTTTCACCACAGATAACGAACTGACGCGCGATAAGTTGCAACAGTATGCCCGCGAGCACGGCGTGCCGGAGCTTGCTGTACCGCGCGATATTCGCTATCTGAAACAGATGCCATTACTTGGCAGCGGCAAACCTGACTTTGTCACGTTGAAAAGCTGGGTAGACGAAGCGGAACAACACGATGAGTGAGTCAGTGCACACTAACACTTCGTTGTGGTCGAAGGGGATGAAAGCGGTTATCGTGGCGCAGTTTCTCTCTGCGTTTGGCGATAATGCGCTGCTGTTTGCCACTCTGGCGTTACTGAAAGCGCAGTTCTATCCGGAGTGGAGCCAGCCCATCCTGCAAATGGTGTTTGTAGGTGCTTACATTCTTTTTGCGCCGTTTGTCGGACAGGTGGCGGATAGCTTCGCCAAAGGCCGGGTGATGATGTTTGCCAACGGCCTGAAGCTGCTGGGCGCAGCCAGTATCTGCTTTGGTATCAATCCGTTTCTCGGCTATACGCTGGTGGGTGTTGGTGCTGCAGCCTATTCACCGGCGAAATACGGTATTCTCGGCGAATTAACCACAGGTAGTAAGTTAGTGAAAGCTAACGGTTTAATGGAAGCTTCTACCATAGCGGCGATTTTGCTCGGTTCCGTAGCCGGTGGTGTGCTGGCTGACTGGCATGTCCTGGTCGCCCTGGCCGCATGCGCACTGGCCTACGGTGGTGCGGTCGTTGCCAATATCTACATTCCCAAACTGGCGGCGGCGCGTCCGGGGCAGTCCTGGAATCTCATCAGCATGACCCGCAGTTTCCTGAATGCCTGCACCTCGCTATGGCGCAATGGTGAAACGCGTTTTTCGCTGGTGGGCACCAGTTTATTCTGGGGAGCGGGTGTCACGCTGCGTTTCCTGTTGGTGCTGTGGGTACCGGTGGCGCTGGGTATAACCGATAACGCTACGCCGACCTATCTCAACGCGATGGTTGCGATTGGTATCGTGGTTGGCGCTGGTGCGGCAGCGAAGCTGGTTACGCTGGAAACCGTATCACGCTGTATGCCAGCCGGGATTTTGATTGGCGTGGTGGTACTGATTTTCTCCCTGCAACATGAGCTGCTGCCAGCCTATGCCTTGTTGATGCTGATTGGCGTGCTGGGGGGCTTTTTTGTCGTTCCGCTCAATGCGTTGCTACAGGAACGGGGTAAAAAAAGCGTCGGGGCGGGGAATGCAATTGCAGTACAAAACCTTGGCGAAAACAGCGCCATGTTGTTGATGCTGGGCATTTACTCGCTGGCGGTAATGGTAGGCATCCCGGTAGTGCCCATTGGCATTGGCTTCGGTGCGCTATTTGCGCTGGCAATAACGGCGCTGTGGATCTGGCAGCGCCGTCATTAATATTTAACGCCGGTTTTAACCGGCGTTAATCTTATGGGGCAGGATACGTATAAACCTGATGCACCGCTTCAATTTCTGCCAACACGTCTTCGCTTAACTCCAGATGCAAACTTTCGACGTTAGTTTTCAGCTGCTCCATCGTGGTTGCGCCCAGCAGAGTGCTGGCAACAAACGGTTGACGGCGTACAAAAGCGAGCGCCATCTGAGCAGGATCCAGGCCATGACGTCTGGCAATATCAACATACGCCGCGACGGCTTTTTGCGTTTGCTCACCGCTATAGCGGGTGAAGCGACTAAAGAGCGTATTACGTGCGCCAGCGGGTTTTGCACCATTGAGATATTTCCCGGTCAGCGTACCGAAACCCAGGCACGAATAGGCCAGCAGTTCGACCCCTTCATACTGGCTGACTTCTGCCAGACCTACTTCAAAACTGCGGTTTAACAGACTGTAGGGATTCTGAATGGTGACAATACGCGGCAGATCGTGTTTGTCCGCCAGATGCAGGTAGCGCATTACGCCAAATGCAGTTTCGTTCGACACGCCGATATAACGAATTTTTCCCGCGCGTTGGTACTCTGCCAGTGCGTCCAGTGTATCCAGCAGCGAAACCGCAGGCGCAGAATCTGTCCAGCTATAACCGAGTTTGCCGAAGCAGTTGGTTGGGCGCTGCGGCCAGTGCACCTGATAAAGATCGAGGTAATCAGTCTGCAGACGCTTGAGGCTGTCATGCAGCGCTTCGCGGATATTCTTCCGATCCAGCGCCTGATCCGGGCGGATGCCTTTGTCATTATTGCGCGACGGTCCGCTCACTTTGGAGGCGATAATTAACTTTTCGCGGCTGCCATGTTTCGCCAGCCAGTTGCCGACGTAGGTTTCGGTTAACCCTTGCGTTTCGGGGCGCGGAGGTACTGGGTACATTTCGGCAACGTCGATAAGGTTAATGCCCTGAGCGACGGCATAGTCGAGTTGTGCGTGGGCGTCGGCTTCGCTGTTCTGTTCACCAAACGTCATCGTGCCAAGCCCCAGCGTGCTGACTTCCAGCGAACTGTGGGGTATACGGTGATATTGCATAGCCGTTTCCTTTTTATAATCACAACATAAGGAATATAAAAATGGCAGAGGGAAGGGAAAAGGGAAAGAGAAAAATCTTAAGGCCAGCCGGATGCTGACCTTATTTGTTAACGTTCAATAATTTGCGAAACATCATCACGGTTAATTTGCATCGCGTTACCTTGCTGATCGTGATAACTCACCAGCCCGGTATCATCATCAATTTCAGGTTTTCCATCGGTCAAAATCATACGGCCATCTTTGGTCGCCATGACGTAATCACTGGAACACCCGGAAACAGCAAACGCCAGTCCGACTGCAGAAATTATTACTGCCCATTTTTTCATCCGGTTATCCTCATTTGGCCCACCTATGATAATAGTCTTTTTATAAACCTACGTTATATATCTTGAAAGCAGGAAAATCTTAAACTGTGAGAGTAACAGGAGTGAGTACGCCCTCCCGCAGGAGAGCGTACGGAGTATCAGAGCGGATTCTTTTTGTTGCGAATCAGATTGAGGCTTTCAACCGCAATAGAGAAGAACATCGCGAAGTAGATGTAACCTTTCGGTACGTGGATGTCGAAACTTTCCAGAATCAAGGTAAAGCCCACCAGAATCAGGAAAGAGAGCGCCAGCATTTTTACCGAAGGATGGCGTTCGACAAAATCACCAATCGAGCGCGCGGCAAACATCATCACGCCTACGGCAATCACCACGGCTGCCATCATAATAAACAGGTGATCTGACAGACCCACAGCGGTAATCACCGAGTCGAGGCTGAAGATAATATCCAGCAGCATAATCTGCACGATAGCGCCGAGGAATGATGAAACGCGTGTTTTCAGCCCTTCTTCTTCACCTTCAATGGATTCGTGGATTTCCTTGCTGGCTTTCCAGATAAGGAACAAGCCACCCAGAAGCAGAATCAAATCACGGGCGGAAATTTCCTGGCTGAATATTGTAAAAAGCGGATTTGTCAGGCGCGTAACCCAGGCGATTGATGCCAGCAGCGCCAGACGCATAACCATGGCTCCCGCCAATCCCAGACGCCGCGCATGAGCACGTTGTGCTGTGGGGAGCTTTGCCACCACCAGAGAAAGAAAAATAATATTGTCGATCCCAAGAACGATCTCCAGCAGCGTCAGCGTACCGAGCGCAAGCCAGGCGTTAGGATCGGTTATCCATGCAAATAACATCTAAAAAGCCCTGCCAAAAAAATGAAGCGGTAATTATATGCCCGGAAAGCGGCAGGTCAAAGCGATGGCTACTGGATCAGAAAATGACGGGCCAGTAGCGCGCTGGTGAAATTCTTCTTCAAATAAAAGCCGCGTGGCAGCGTCAGAATCCGTTCGCCCCGGGCACCAATGGCTTCGGTCAGCGCTTTCGCATTCGCTGCTTTCGGTCGTATCTGTAAATACTCCCCGTGACGAGCGGTAATCCGCTCAACCTGACCGAGAACAATCATATCCATTAATTCTTCCCAGTCTTCGCGTAGCTGCCGGTCTTCCTCTTCATTCGGGCTCCACAGTAACGGTGATCCTACGCGACGCTGCGCCAGCGGGATGCTGCGCTCGCCTTCAACCGGTATCCACAGTACGCGTTTGAGCTTGTGGCGTACGTGGCTGGTTTCCCAGGTCACCCCGCTATTACCCGTTAACGGGGCTACACAAACGAATGTTGTTTCCAGCGGACGACCAAGACTATCCACAGGGATAGTTTTAAGTTCCACGCCCAGAGCAGCAAAATCTTGCTCAGGTTTACTTCCTGCGCTGGCACCTAGCCAGATCTCCAGTAACACGCCAATCCAGCCCTTATCGCGTTTTAAATTCTCTGGTGTAACCAGCCCGGCAAGTGCTGCCAGTTCTCCCAATGTATAACCAGAAAGTTGCTGTGCTTGCGCTAACAACTGTTCTTCAGTTTCGGGAGGAGAGAGCAGTGGGTGAGGTTGGGACATGTCACGATACCTTGGTTAAAAAACAAACAGCAATTATGTGCCGAATATTCGCAGTGTAACTTTTTCCACATGCGTTGTTCAATTCTCTGATTTATATTGCTTTTTAGGTTGCCGGTAATCGAGTTGCGCAACACTGCAATGGGTTTTCCAAATCTGGTCACTGAAAATAAACAGGATCTTACACCATGTTATCCACAGAAAGCTGGGATAACTGTGAAAAACCTCCACTACTGTTTCCATTTACAGCCTTGACGTGCGACGAAACTCCAGTTTTTAGTGGTTCAGTGCTTAACTTAGTGGCACATTCTGTGGATAAATACCGCATTGGTTGATCTTTCGCCAACCCGTAAATGAGAGGTGTGACCTGGGTCACGAATTACTCTTTTTTATTACTCAAATTACATGTAATGCATTGACTGATAATGAATATTTTAAAATATCTATATCGGGCTTATTCAGAATGCTCTGGGTTTTCCCGTAGTAATTCCGTAGTTCTTCACAACTCTATCCACAGAAAAGGTGAATAAAAACGGCTATCCACCCCTTCCTCTGTTTATAACTCTGCACATAACTGTGAGTTATTCAATTGTTATTAGTGTGTAATGCCCTGCAGAGAGTGGTTTACCGTCTTCCTGGAGTATGAAACAATCATTCGTATATAAAGCTTTATTTTGAGGTAGTCCGGTGATTGATGACGATGGCTACCGCCCAAACGTAGGTATCGTGATTTGTAATCGCCAGGGGCAGGTAATGTGGGCCCGGCGATTTGGTCAGCACTCCTGGCAATTTCCGCAAGGCGGAATCAACCCCGGAGAATCCGCAGAGCAGGCGATGTACCGTGAATTGTTTGAAGAAGTAGGATTAAGCCGCAAAGACGTTCGAATCCTTGCTTCAACGCGTAACTGGTTGCGCTACAAATTACCGAAACGTTTGGTGCGTTGGGACACGAAGCCGGTTTGTATCGGCCAAAAACAAAAATGGTTTCTCTTGCAGCTGGTGAGCGGCGATGCAGAAATCAATATGCAAACCAGCAGTACACCAGAGTTTGACGGCTGGCGATGGGTAAGTTACTGGTATCCAGTCAGACAGGTGGTGTCATTTAAACGTGATGTCTACCGTAGGGTAATGAAAGAGTTCGCGAGTGTGGTGATGTCACTGCAGGAAAATACGCCAAAACCACAAAACGCATCTGCTTATCGACGTAAAAGAGGTTAAGTCACGCCAATTATGCTCACTCGCCTGCGCGAAATAGTCGAAAAGGTAGCCAGCGCACCACGCCTGAATGAGGCGTTAAATATTCTGGTTACCGACATCTGTCTTGCGATGGATACCGAGGTCTGTTCGGTCTACCTGGCCGATCATGATCGACGTTGTTACTACCTGATGGCGACCCGGGGGCTGAAAAAACCACGCGGTCGCACTGTAACGCTCGCGTTTGATGAAGGGATCGTCGGCCTGGTTGGCAGGCTGGCGGAACCGATAAACCTTGCAGATGCGCAAAAGCACCCCAGCTTCAAATACATCCCCTCCGTAAAAGAAGAACGTTTCCGCGCGTTTTTAGGCGTACCAATTATTCAACGTCGCCAGTTGCTTGGTGTACTGGTGGTACAGCAACGAGAGTTGCGCCAGTATGACGAAAGTGAAGAATCCTTCCTGGTGACGCTTGCCACCCAGATGGCAGCTATTCTTTCTCAGTCGCAGTTGACTGCCTTGTTTGGGCAATATCGCCAGACGCGAATCCGTGCATTACCGGCAGCACCTGGTGTGGCGATTGCCGAAGGTTGGCAGGATGCCACGTTACCTTTAATGGAACAGGTGTATCAGGCATCAACGCTGGATCCGGCTCTGGAACGCGAACGACTGACCGGGGCGCTGGAAGGAGCGGCAAACGAGTTTCGCCGCTACAGCAAACGCTTTGCCGCCGGTGCACAAAAAGAAACGGCGGCTATTTTCGATCTTTACTCGCACCTGCTTTCGGACACCCGGCTGCGTCGCGAATTGTTTGCCGAGGTTGATAAAGGCTCGGTGGCAGAGTGGGCGGTAAAAACGGTCATTGAAAAATTTGCCGAACAGTTTGCCGCGCTAAGCGATAACTATCTCAAAGAGCGGGCTGGCGATTTACGTGCGCTGGGTCAGCGATTGCTGTTTCATCTTGATGACGCTAATCAAGGGCCGAATGCCTGGCCGGAACGTTTCATTCTGGTGGCAGATGAACTGTCAGCGACAACGCTTGCTGAGCTGCCCCAGGATCGCTTAGTCGGTGTTGTCGTGCGAGATGGCGCAGCCAACTCCCATGCTGCGATCATGGTACGTGCGCTGGGGATCCCTACCGTGATGGGCGCGGATATTCAGCCTTCGGTGCTGCATCGTAGGACGCTGATCGTTGATGGCTATCGCGGTGAATTGCTGGTCGATCCGGAGCCGGTACTGCTGCAAGAATATCAGCGGCTAATTAGTGAAGAGATTGAGCTTAGCCGTCTGGCGGAAGATGACGTCAATTTACCCGCCCAGTTAAAAAGCGGTGAGCGTATAAAAGTCATGCTCAATGCTGGTTTAAGCCCGGAACATGAAGAAAAACTGGGCAGCCGTATTGATGGCATCGGTCTTTATCGCACTGAAATCCCATTCATGCTGCAAAGTGGTTTTCCGTCGGAAGAAGAACAGGTGGCGCAGTATCAGGGGATGCTGCAAATGTTCAATGATAAACCCGTCACCTTGCGTACGCTGGATGTCGGAGCAGATAAGCAGCTGCCTTACATGCCGATCAGCGAAGAGAATCCATGCCTGGGTTGGCGTGGGATTCGCATTACGCTCGATCAGCCGGAGATCTTCTTGATCCAGGTGCGGGCGATGCTGCGTGCTAATGCCGCTACGGGCAACCTGAATATTCTGTTGCCGATGGTCACCAGCCTCGATGAAGTTGACGAAGCACGCCGCCTGATTGAACGTGCCGGACGTGAAGTCGAGGAGATGATCGGTTACGAAATTCCCAAACCACGTATCGGCATCATGCTTGAAGTGCCGTCAATGGTATTTATGCTGCCGCATCTGGCAAAGCGGGTCGATTTTATCTCTGTTGGCACCAACGATCTGACTCAATACATCCTGGCCGTTGATCGCAACAATACCCGGGTGGCGAACATTTATGACAGTCTTCATCCTGCAATGTTACGAGCTCTGGCGATGATCGCTCGGGAAGCGGAAATACATGGTATCGATCTCCGTTTGTGCGGTGAAATGGCGGGCGATCCCATGTGCGTGGCAATCCTCATTGGGCTTGGGTATCGTCATCTGTCTATGAACGGACGTTCTGTAGCGCGCGTAAAATACCTGCTGCGGCGCATTGATTATGCCGAAGCAGAAAATCTTGCGCAGCGTAGTCTGGAAGCGCAACTGGCGACCGAAGTTCGCCATCAGGTTGCAGCCTTTATGGAGCGTCGCGGCATGGGCGGGTTGATTCGCGGAGGGTTATAGCGCGGATCATATACATATCTTTTAACGGTATCCGGCAACCAGCCAGGTCCCCTTGTGCTATTATTCGCACCTTTGGAGCGCCTGAAACCTGCGGCGCGCATTTCAATCGCTGTTCTCTTTCAGCGAAATAACAAGAACTTGTGGTGACAGATGACCAGTAGCTATCTGCATTTTCCGGAGTTTGATCCGGTCATTTTCTCAATAGGACCCGTAGCGCTTCACTGGTACGGCCTGATGTATCTGGTGGGTTTCATTTTTGCAATGTGGCTGGCAACACGTCGGGCGAATCGTCCGGGCAGCGGCTGGACCAAAAATGAAGTTGAAAACTTACTCTATGCGGGCTTCCTCGGCGTCTTCCTCGGTGGACGTATTGGTTATGTTCTGTTCTACAACTTCCCGCAGTTTATGGCCGATCCGCTGTATCTGTTCCGTGTCTGGGACGGCGGCATGTCCTTCCACGGCGGCCTGATTGGCGTTATCGTGGTGATGATTATCTTCGCCCGCCGTACTAAACGTTCCTTCTTCCAGGTCTCTGATTTTATCGCACCACTCATTCCGTTTGGTCTTGGTGCCGGGCGTCTGGGCAACTTTATTAACGGTGAATTGTGGGGCCGCGTTGACCCGAACTTCCCGTTTGCCATGCTGTTCCCTGGCTCCCGTACAGAAGATATTTTGCTGCTGCAAACCAACCCGCAGTGGCAATCCATTTTCGATACTTACGGTGTGCTGCCGCGCCACCCATCACAGCTTTACGAGCTGTTGCTGGAAGGTGTAGTGCTGTTTATTATCCTCAACCTGTATATTCGTAAACCGCGCCCAATGGGAGCTGTCTCAGGTTTGTTCCTGATTGGTTACGGCGCGTTTCGCATCATTGTTGAGTTTTTCCGCCAGCCCGACGCGCAGTTTACTGGTGCCTGGGTGCAGTACATCAGCATGGGACAAATTCTTTCCATCCCGATGATTGTCGCGGGTGTGATCATGATGGTCTGGGCATATCGTCGCAGCCCACAGCAACACGTTTCCTGAGGAACCATGAAACAGTATTTAGAACTGATGCAAAAAGTGCTCGACGAAGGCACACAGAAAAACGACCGTACCGGAACCGGAACGCTTTCCATTTTTGGTCATCAGATGCGTTTTAACCTGCAGGATGGATTCCCGCTGGTGACAACCAAACGTTGCCACCTGCGTTCCATCATCCACGAACTGCTGTGGTTCCTGCAGGGCGATACTAACATTGCTTATCTACACGAAAACAATGTCACCATCTGGGACGAATGGGCCGATGAAAATGGCGACCTCGGGCCAGTGTATGGTAAACAGTGGCGCGCCTGGCCAACGCCAGATGGTCGTCATATTGACCAGATTACTACGGTATTGAACCAGCTGAAAAACGACCCGGATTCCCGCCGCATTATTGTTTCAGCGTGGAACGTAGGCGAACTGGATAAAATGGCGCTGGCACCGTGCCATGCATTCTTCCAGTTCTATGTGGCAGACGGCAAACTCTCTTGCCAGCTTTATCAGCGCTCCTGTGACGTTTTCCTCGGGCTGCCGTTCAACATTGCCAGCTACGCGTTACTGGTGCATATGATGGCGCAGCAGTGCGATCTGGAAGTGGGTGATTTTGTCTGGACCGGTGGCGACACGCACCTGTACAGCAACCATATGGATCAAACTCATCTGCAATTAAGCCGCGAACCGCGTCCGCTGCCGAAGTTGATTATCAAACGTAAACCCGAATCCATCTTCGACTACCGTTTCGAAGACTTTGAGATTGAAGGATACGATCCACATCCGGGCATTAAAGCGCCGGTGGCTATCTAATTACGAAACATCCTGCCAGAGCCGACGCCAGTGTGCGTCGGTTTTTTTTACCCTCCGTTAAATTCTTCGAGACGCCTTCCCGAAATTTTGCAACGTCCTGCAACGGCGTAAATAGTCCGGAAGATGCGCCGAAGAAATAGAAACTGGCCCTCGTCTTTTTTTCTCCTCGCCCCATACTGCCGGCATGAAAACACAACGTGGTTATACGCTGATTGAAACGCTGGTCGCGATGCTGATTTTGGTCATGCTAAGCGCAAGTGGACTCTATGGCTGGCAATACTGGCAGCAGTCGCAACGGCTATGGCAAACCGCCAGCCAGGCGCGGGACTATTTGCTCTATTTACGTGAAGATGCCAACTGGCATAACCGCGACCACAGTATCAGCGTTATCAGGGAGGGGGCGTTATGGTGCCTTGTGAGTTCCGCTGCTGGGGCCAATACCTGTCATGGCAGTTCACCATTGGTCTTTGTGCCACGCTGGCCCGAAGTCGAAATGAGCGACCTGACACCTTCGCTTGCTTTCTTTGGCCTGCGCAATACCGCATGGGCCGGGCATATTCGCTTCAAAAACTCAACGGGCGAGTGGTGGCTGGTGGTTTCGCCGTGGGGAAGACTCCGGCTTTGTCAGCAAGGAGAAACAGAAGGATGCCTGTAAAAGAGCTAGGTTTTTCTCTGCTGGAAGTGTTGATTGCTATGGCGATCAGTAGCGTATTGTTGCTGGGGGCAGCACGCTTTCTGCCTGCGTTACAGCGTGACAGTTTAACGAGCACCCGTAAGCTGGCGCTGGAAGATGAAATCTGGCTGCGGGTATTTACCGTTGCGAAGCATCTCCAGAGGGCGGGTTATTGTCATGGCAGCTGTACCGGCGAAGGGCTGGAAATTGTCGGACAGGGTGACTGTGTCATTGTGCAGTGGGATGCGAACAGTAACGGTATCTGGGATCGCGAACCGGTAAAAGAGTCCGACCAGATTGGATTTCGTCTGAAGGAGCATGTGCTGGAAACGCTACGCGGTGCGACATCCTGTGAAGGTAAGGGCTGGGATAAAGTCACTAATCCGGATGCCATCATTATCGACACTTTTCAGGTTACCCGACAGGATGTCAGCGGTTTCTCGCCGGTGTTGACGGTTAATATGCACGCTGCCAGCAAGGCTGATCCGCAAACCGTGGTGGATGCCAGCTATAGCGTGACAGGATCCAACCTGTGAACCGCGAAAAGGGTGTTTCGTCACTGGCTCTGGTCCTGATGCTGCTGATTTTGGGTAGCTTGCTATTACAAGGAATGAGCCAACAGGATCGCAGTTTTGCCTCTCGCGTGAGCATGGAAAGTCAGTCATTGCGCCGCCAGGCCATCGTTCAGTCGGCGCTGGAGTGGGGAAAAATGCACTCCTGGCAGACGCAGCCCGCAGTTCAGTGCTTACTGTATGCTGCCACCGGTGCCCGGGTTTGTCTGCGTTTATTGGCAGATAATGAGGCCTTATTGATTGCCGGTTATGAAGGCGTTTCGTTGTGGCGAACAGGTGAAGTCATCGATGGAAACATTGTTTTTTCGCCACGCGGCTGGAGCGATTTTTGTCCGCTGAAAGAGAGGGCGTTATGTCAGCTTCCCTGAAGAATCAACAAGGCTTTAGCCTGCCGGAGGTAATGTTGGCGATGGTGTTGATGGTGATGATTGTCACTGCGTTATCGGGTTTCCAGCGAACATTAATGAACAGTCTTGCCAGCAGAAACCAGTACCAACAGCTCTGGCGGCATGGCTGGCAGCAAACGCAACTGCGTGCGATTTCGCCACCTGCCAACTGGCAGGTCAACCGAATGCAGACATCGCAGGCGGGATGTGTCAGCATCAGCGTTACGCTAGTTTCACCCGGGGGCAGAGAAGGCGAGATGACCCGCCTGCATTGCCCGAATCGTCAGTAGTCAGGAGCCGCTATGTTAAGGGTCTACCATTCCAATCGTCTGGACGTGCTGGAAGCGTTGATGGAGTTTATTGTCGAACGCGAACGGCTGGACGATCCTTTCGAACCAGAGATGATTCTGGTGCAAAGTACCGGTATGGCGCAGTGGCTGCAAATGACCCTGTCGCAAAAGTTTGGTATTGCGGCAAACATTGATTTTCCGCTGCCTGCGAGCTTTATCTGGGATATGTTCGTCCGGGTGTTACCGGAAATCCCCAAAGAGAGCGCCTTTAACAAACAGAGCATGAGCTGGAAACTGATGACTCTGTTGCCGCAATTGCTGGATCGCGAAGACTTTACCCTGTTGCGGCATTATCTGACTGACGATAGCGACAAGCGAAAACTGTTCCAGCTTTCCTCAAAAGCGGCGGACCTGTTTGACCAGTATCTGGTCTATCGCCCGGACTGGCTGGCACAGTGGGAAGCCGGGAATCTGGTAGAAGGACTTGGAGAGGCGCAGGCCTGGCAAGCGCCGTTGTGGAAGGCGTTGGTGGAATATACCGACGAACTCGGGCAACCGCGCTGGCACCGCGCCAATCTTTATCAGCGCTTTATCGAAACGCTGGAGTCCGCGACGACCTGCCCGCCGGGGTTACCTTCGCGCGTCTTTATATGCGGTATTTCCGCGTTACCGCCTGTTTATCTCCAGGCGCTACAGGCGCTGGGTAAACATATTGAAATCCATCTCCTGTTTACCAACCCCTGCCGTTATTACTGGGGCGACATTAAAGATCCTGCTTATCTGGCGAAACTGCTGACTCGCCAGCGCCGACACAGTTTTGAAGATCGCGAATTACCGCTATTTCGCGACAGCGAAAATGCCGGACAGCTCTTTAACAGCGATGGTGAACAGGATGTCGGCAACCCGCTGCTGGCCTCATGGGGCAAGCTTGGGCGCGACTACATTTATCTCCTTTCTGATCTGGAGGGCAGCCAGGAGCTGGACGCCTTTGTCGATGTCACGCCAGATAACCTGCTGCATAACATTCAGTCTGACATTCTGGAACTTGAAAACTGCGCTGTTGCGGGTGTGAATATCGAAGAGTTTTCCCGTAGCGATAACAAACGCCTGCTTGATCCACTGGATAACAGTATCACCTTCCACGTTTGCCATAGCCCGCAGCGCGAAGTTGAAGTTTTACACGATCGCCTGCTGGCGATGCTGGAGGAAGACCCGACACTCACTCCGCGCGACATCATCGTGATGGTGGCCGACATCGACAGCTACAGTCCGTTTATTCAGGCTGTGTTTGGTAGCGCACCTGCGGATCGTTACCTACCTTACGCCATTTCCGACCGTCGGGCGCGGCAGTCGCATCCTGTACTTGAAGCGTTTATCAGCCTGTTATCACTGCCTGACAGTCGCTTTGTGTCGGAGGACGTTCTGGCATTACTGGATGTGCCGGTGCTGGCGGCGCGGTTTGACATCACCGAAGAAGGGCTGCGTTATTTACGCCAGTGGGTCAACGAGTCTGGCATTCGTTGGGGGATAGATGACGACAACGTTCGCGAGCTGGAACTCCCCGCCACCGGACAACACACCTGGCGATTTGGCCTGACGCGTATGTTGCTGGGCTACGCGATGGAGAGCGCGCAGGGCGAGTGGCAATCGGTTCTACCTTATGATGAATCGAGCGGCTTAATTGCAGAACTAGTGGGGCATCTGGCTTCACTGCTAATGCAGCTAAACATCTGGCGTCGCGGGCTGGCGCAGGAGCGTCCGCTGGAAGAGTGGTTGCCGGTTTGTCGCGATATGCTCAACGCCTTCTTCCTGCCGGATGCGGAAACCGAAGCGGCGATGACGCTGATCGAACAACAATGGCAGGCGATTATCGCCGAAGGTTTAGGTGCGCAGTATGGCGACGCGGTGCCGCTGTCACTATTGCGTGATGAACTGGCACAGCGCCTGGATCAGGAACGTATCAGCCAGCGTTTTCTCGCCGGACCGGTTAACATTTGTACTCTGATGCCAATGCGTTCCATCCCATTCAAAGTGGTTTGCCTGCTGGGAATGAACGACGGCGTTTATCCACGCCAGCTTGCGCCATTGGGCTTTGACCTGATGAGCCAGAAACCGAAGCGTGGCGACCGTAGCCGTCGCGATGACGACCGCTATCTGTTCCTGGAAGCGTTAATTTCCGCGCAGCAAAAACTCTATATCAGCTATATCGGGCGTTCTATTCAGGATAACAGTGAACGTTTCCCGTCGGTACTGGTGCAGGAACTGATCGACTACATCGGGCAAAGCCATTATCTACCGGGCGATGAAGCGCTCAACTGTGATGAAAGCGAGGCAAGGGTAAAAGCGCATCTTACTTGCCTCCATACCCGGATGCCGTTTGATCCGCAAAACTACCAGCCAGGCGAACGACAAAGCTATGCTCGTGAATGGCTACCTGCGGCCAGCCAGGCTGGTAAAGCACATTCTGAATTTGTTCAGCCGCTGCCGTTTACCTTACCGGAAACCGTGCCGCTGGAAACGCTACAACGATTCTGGGCACATCCGGTACGGGCGTTCTTCCAGATGCGTTTGCAGGTGAACTTCCGTACTGAAGACAGCGAAATCCCCGACACCGAGCCATTTATTCTGGAAGGGCTTAGCCGTTATCAAATCAATCAGCAGTTATTGAATGCACTGGTTGAGCAGGATGATGCCGAACGCTTGTTCCGCCGCTTCCGGGCGGCAGGGGATTTACCGTATGGCGCTTTTGGTGAAATTTTCTGGGAAACACAGTGCCAGGAGATGCAGCAGCTTGCCGACAGAGTTATTGCCTGTCGCCAGCCGGGGCAGAGTATGGAAATTGATCTCGCCTGCAACGGTGTGCAGATAACTGGCTGGTTGCCGCAGGTGCAGCCGGATGGCCTGTTGCGCTGGCGTCCCTCTTTATTAAGTGTGGCGCAGGGAATGCAACTTTGGCTGGAACACCTTGTCTACTGTGCCAGCGGTGGTAATGGTGAAAGTCGCCTTTTTCTACGCAAAGACGGCGAGTGGCGTTTTCCGCCGCTTGCAGCCGAACAGGCTTTGCATTACCTCTCACAACTGATTGAGGGGTATCGTGAAGGAATGTCCGCGCCATTGCTGGTGTTACCTGAAAGTGGCGGCGCGTGGCTAAAAACCTGTTATGACGCGCAAAACGATGCCATGCTGGATGACGATTCCACGTTACAAAAAGCCCGTACGAAATTCCTTCAGGCTTACGAAGGCAACATGATGGTGCGTGGCGAAGGTGATGATATCTGGTATCAACGGCTCTGGCGGCAATTAACACCAGAGACAATGGAGGCCATCGTTGAACAGTCGCAACGTTTCCTGTTACCGCTGTTTCGCTTTAATCAGTCATGAGTGCTGTATAAAAATTGCGCAATATATCTGCTTGCTTTATGATGCGCACCAGTCACGGACTGATGGATATATAGACATAGGCTGACTCGTGCAGCACAAGATTAAATTCTGGCAGATGATTTGCGTTAACCTGTTGAATCTGGCCAGAAAATAAAGTTGATTATGAGGTCCGTGAATGCCCAGCAGCACCTGGTTCAAAGCATTATTGTTGTTTGTTGCCCTTTGGGCACCCTTAAGTCAGGCAGAAACGGGATGGCAGCCGATTCAGGAAACCATCCGTAAAAGTGATAAAGATAACCGCCAGTATCAGGCTATACGTCTGGATAACGGTATGGTGGTCTTGCTGGTTTCTGATCCGCAGGCGGTTAAATCGCTCTCGGCGCTGGTAGTGCCCGTTGGGTCGCTGGAAGATCCCGAGGCGTACCAGGGGCTGGCACATTACCTTGAACATATGAGTCTGATGGGGTCGAAAAAGTACCCGCAGGCTGACAGTCTGGCCGAATATCTCAAAATGCACGGCGGCAGTCACAATGCCAGCACGGCACCGTATCGCACGGCTTTCTATCTGGAAGTTGAGAACGACGCCTTGCCCGGTGCGGTAGACCGCCTGGCGGACGCTATTGCAGAACCCTTGCTCGACAAGAAATACGCCGAACGTGAACGTAATGCAGTGAATGCCGAATTAACCATGGCGCGTACGCGTGACGGGATGCGCATGGCACAGGTCAGCGCAGAAACCATTAACCCGGCACACCCCGGTTCAAAGTTTTCTGGTGGTAACCTCGAAACTTTAAGCGACAAACCCGGAAATCCGGTACAGCAGGCGCTGAAAGATTTCCACGAGAAGTACTATTCCGCCAATCTGATGAAGGCGGTTATTTACAGCAATAAACCGCTGCCGGAGTTGGCAAAAATGGCGGCGGACACCTTTGGTCGCGTGCCGAACAAAGAGAGCAAAAAACCGGAAATCACCGTGCCGGTAGTCACCGACGCGCAAAAGGGCATTATCATTCATTACGTCCCGGCGCTGCCGCGTAAAGTTCTGCGCGTTGAGTTTCGCATCGATAACAATTCAGCGAAGTTCCGTAGTAAAACGGATGAATTGATTACCTATCTGATCGGTAATCGCAGCCCAGGTACACTTTCTGACTGGCTGCAAAAGCAGGGATTAGTTGAGGGCATTAGCGCCAATTCCGATCCTATCGTCAACGGCAACAGCGGCGTATTAGCGATCTCTGCGTCTTTAACCGATAAAGGTCTGGCGAATCGCGATCAGGTTGTGGCGGCCATTTTTAGCTACCTCAATCTGTTACGCGAAAAAGGGATTGATAAACAATACTTCGATGAACTGGCGAATGTGCTGGATATCGACTTCCGTTATCCGTCAATCACCCGTGATATGGATTACGTCGAATGGCTGGCAGATACCATGATTCGCGTTCCTGTTGAGCATACGCTGGATGCAGTCAATATTGCCGATCGGTACGACGCTAAAGCAGTAAAAGAACGCCTGGCGATGATGACGCCGCAGAATGCGCGTATCTGGTATATCAGCCCGAAAGAGCCGCACAACAAAACGGCTTACTTTGTCGATGCGCCGTATCAGGTCGATAAAATTAGCGCAC
Organism: Escherichia sp. WS1450; assembly: GCF_046487395.1. Taxonomy (NCBI): domain Bacteria; kingdom Pseudomonadati; phylum Pseudomonadota; class Gammaproteobacteria; order Enterobacterales; family Enterobacteriaceae; genus Escherichia; species Escherichia sp. WS1450. The sequence goes on along the minus strand of NZ_JBJQJO010000002.1, from coordinate 221,883 downwards.
AAACTTTCGCTGACTGGCAGAAAAAAGCAGCCGACATTGCGCTCTCTTTGCCAGAGCTTAACCCCTATATTCCTGACGATTTCTCGCTGATTAAGTCAGAGAAGAAATATGACCATCCAGAGCTGATTGTTGATGAGTCGAATCTGCGTGTGGTGTATGCGCCAAGCCGTTATTTTTCCAGCGAACCCAAAGCTGATGTCAGCCTGATTTTGCGTAACCCGAAAGCCATGGACAGCGCCCGCAATCAGGTGATGTTTGCGCTCAATGATTATCTTGCCGGACTGGCGCTTGATCAGTTAAGCAACCAGGCGTCGGTTGGTGGCATAAGTTTTTCCACCAACGCTAACAACGGCCTTATGGTTAATGCCAATGGTTACACCCAGCGCCTGCCGCAGCTGTTCCAGGCTCTGCTGGAGGGCTACTTTAGCTATACCGCTACGGAAGATCAGCTTGAGCAGGCGAAGTCCTGGTATAACCAGATGATGGATTCTGCAGAAAAGGGCAAAGCGTTCGAGCAGGCGATTATGCCCGCGCAGATGCTCTCGCAAGTGCCGTACTTCTCGCGAGATGAACGGCGCAAAATTTTGCCTTCAATCACTTTGAAAGAGGTGCTGGCCTATCGCGACGCCTTAAAATCAGGGGCTCGACCAGAGTTTATGGTTATTGGCAACATGACCGAAGCCCAGGCAACAACGCTGGCACGCGATGTGCAAAAACAGTTGGGCGCTGATGGTTCGGAGTGGTGTCGTAACAAAGATGTCGTGGTCGATAAAAAACAATCCGTCATCTTTGAAAAAGCCGGTAACAGCACCGACTCCGCACTGGCAGCGGTATTTGTACCGACTGGCTACGATGAATACACCAGCTCAGCCTATAGCTCTCTGTTGGGGCAGATCGTACAGCCGTGGTTCTACAATCAGTTGCGTACCGAAGAACAGTTGGGCTATGCCGTGTTTGCGTTTCCAATGAGCGTGGGGCGTCAGTGGGGCATGGGCTTCCTGTTGCAAAGCAATGATAAACAGCCTTCATTCTTGTGGGAGCGTTACAAGGCGTTTTTCCCAACCGCAGAGGCAAAATTGCGGACGATGAAGCCAGAAGAGTTTGCGCAAATCCAGCAGGCGGTAATTACCCAGATGCTGCAGGCACCGCAAACGCTCGGCGAAGAAGCATCGAAGTTAAGTAAAGATTTCGATCGCGGCAATATGCGCTTCGATTCGCGTGATAAAATCGTGGCCCAGATAAAACTGCTGACGCCGCAAAAACTGGCCGATTTCTTCCATCAGGCGGTGGTCGAGCCGCAAGGCATGGCTATTCTGTCGCAGATTTCCGGTAGCCAGAACGGGAAAGCCGAATATGTGCATCCTGAAGGCTGGAAAGTGTGGGAGAACGTCAGCGCGTTGCAGCAAACAATGCCCCTGATGAGTGAAAAGAATGAGTGATGTCGCCGAGACACTAGATCCTTTGCGCTTGCCCTTACAGGGCGAGCGCCTGATTGAAGCCTCTGCCGGCACAGGCAAAACCTTTACGATTGCGGCGCTCTATTTGCGCCTGTTACTTGGACTAGGCGGTTCTGCCGCCTTTCCCCGCCCGCTGACCGTTGAAGAACTGCTGGTGGTCACCTTTACCGAGGCTGCCACGGCAGAATTGCGCGGTCGTATCCGTAGCAATATCCACGAGTTGCGCATCGCCTGTTTGCGTGAAACCACCGACAATCCACTGTACGAACGCCTGCTGGAAGAGATCGACGATAAAGCGCAAGCCGCGCAGTGGTTGTTGTTAGCCGAACGGCAGATGGATGAAGCGGCAGTCTTTACTATTCACGGTTTTTGCCAGCGCATGCTCAACCTGAATGCCTTTGAATCCGGCATGCTGTTTGAGCAGCAGCTGATTGAAGATGAGTCTCTGCTACGCTACCAGGCCTGCGCCGATTTCTGGCGTCGCCACTGCTACCCGCTGCCGCGTGAAATTGCCCAGGTCGTCTTTGAAACCTGGAAAGGACCGCAGGCGTTGCTGCGCGATATTAATCGTTATCTGCAAGGCGAAGCGCCGGTTATCAAAGCGCCGCCGCCCGATGATGAAACGCTGGCTTCCCGCCACGCGCAAATTGTGGCGCGTATTGATACGGTAAAACAGCAGTGGCGCGACGCGGTGGGTGAACTGGATGCGCTGATCGAATCTTCTGGTATTGATCGACGCAAGTTTAACCGTAGCAATCAGGCTAAATGGATCGACAAGATCAGCGCCTGGGCAGAAGAAGAGACCAACAGTTATCAGTTACCGGAGTCGCTGGAAAAATTCTCTCAGCGTTTCTTAGAAGATCGCACGAAAGCCGGGGGGGAAACCCCGCGACATCCACTGTTTGAGGCGATCGATCAACTGCTTGCAGAACCATTGTCGATCCGCGATCTGGTGATCACCCGCGCATTGGCTGAGATCCGCGAAACAGTAGCGCGTGAAAAACGCCGCCGTGGCGAATTGGGTTTTGATGACATGTTAAGTCGGCTCGATTCCGCGCTGCGTAGCGAAAGCGGAGAGGTGTTGGCAGCGGCGATCCGTACGCGATTCCCGGTGGCAATGATCGATGAATTTCAGGATACCGACCCCCAGCAGTACCGAATTTTTCGCCGTATCTGGCACCATCAGCCGGAAACCGCATTGTTGCTGATTGGCGACCCGAAACAGGCCATATATGCATTCCGGGGTGCGGATATCTTCACTTATATGAAGGCGCGTAGCGAAGTTCACGCCCACTACACTTTAGATACCAACTGGCGCTCCGCACCAGGAATGGTGAACAGCGTGAATAAGCTTTTCAGTCAGACTGATGACGCGTTCATGTTTCGCGAAATTCCTTTTATTCCAGTGAAATCAGCCGGGAAAAATCAGGCGTTACGTTTTGTGTTTAAAGGTGAAACGCAGCCTGCGATGAAAATGTGGCTGATGGAAGGCGAAAGCTGCGGCGTTGGCGACTATCAAAGTACCATGGCGCAGGTATGTGCTGCGCAAATCCGCGACTGGCTACAAGCCGGACAGCGGGGCGAAGCGTTGCTGATGAACGGCGACGACGCGCGTCCGGTGCGTGCTTCGGACATCAGTGTGCTGGTGCGCAGCCGCCAGGAGGCCGCTCAGGTGCGCGATGCCTTAACGCTGCTGGAAATCCCTTCCGTTTACCTTTCGAACCGCGACAGTGTTTTTGAAACTCTGGAAGCGCAGGAGATGCTTTGGCTGTTGCAGGCGGTGATGACTCCCGAACGTGAGAACACCCTGCGCAGTGCGCTGGCAACGTCAATGATGGGGCTGAATGCGCTGGATATTGAAACGCTGAATAATGACGAACATGCGTGGGATGCGGTAGTCGAAGAGTTCGATGGTTATCGGCAAATCTGGCGCAAACGTGGCGTTATGCCGATGCTGCGGGCGCTGATGTCGGCGCGTAACATTGCTGAAAACTTGCTGGCAACGGCAGGCGGTGAGCGGCGTCTTACCGATATCTTGCATATCAGCGAACTGCTACAAGAAGCCGGAACGCAGCTGGAAAGTGAACATGCGCTGGTACGCTGGTTATCGCAACATATCCTCGAGCCAGACAGTAATGCCTCCAGCCAACAAATGCGCCTCGAAAGTGATAAACATCTGGTGCAGATTGTCACGATCCATAAATCAAAAGGGCTGGAATATCCGCTGGTCTGGTTGCCATTTATTACCAATTTCCGCGTCCAGGATCAGGCGTTCTATCACGATCGCCACTCGTTTGAGGCTGTTCTGGATCTTAACGCTGCGCCAGAAAGTGTCGATCTCGCGGAGGCCGAACGTCTGGCGGAAGATCTGCGTTTGCTTTACGTGGCGCTGACGCGTTCGGTTTGGCATTGCAGTCTCGGCGTTGCACCGCTGGTGCGCCGTCGTGGCGATAAAAAAGGTGACACCGACGTCCACCAAAGTGCGCTCGGGCGTTTGCTGCAAAAAGGGGAACCGCAAGATGCGGCAGGACTTCGCACCTGTATTGAAGCGTTATGCGATGATGATATTGCCTGGCAAACGGCACAAACGGGTGATAACCAGCCCTGGCAGGTTAATGATGCTATAACTGCAGAACTGAATGCGAGGACACTACAACGATTGCCCGGCGATAACTGGCGTGTCACCAGCTACTCCGGTTTGCAGCAGCGTGGTCACGGTATCGCTCAGGATCTGATGCCACGGCTGGATGTTGATGCCGCAGGCGTGGTCAGCGTCGTTGAAGAACCGACGTTAACACCGCATCAGTTCCCGCGCGGTGCGTCACCGGGGACATTCTTGCACAGTTTGTTTGAAGACCTCGATTTTACCCAGCCGGTTGACCCGAACTGGGTACAGGAAAAACTGGAACTCGGCGGCTTTGAATCGCAGTGGGAACCGGTGTTGACCGAGTGGATCACGGCTGTCCTCCAGGCACCTCTCAATGAAACGGGTGTTAGCCTGAGTCAGCTTTCCGACCGCGATAAACAGGTGGAGATGGAGTTTTACCTGCCGATTAGTGAACCGCTCATCGCCAGCCAGCTTGATGCACTAATTCGCCAGTTTGATCCGCTATCCGCTGGCTGCCCGCCGCTGGAGTTCATGCAGGTACGCGGCATGTTAAAAGGCTTTATCGACCTGGTATTCCGCCACGAAGGGCGTTATTACCTGCTCGACTATAAATCCAACTGGCTGGGTGAAGACAGTTCGGCTTACACCCAACAGGCTATGGCAGCGGCGATGCAGGCACACCGCTATGATCTGCAATATCAGCTTTATACCCTGGCGCTGCACCGTTATCTGCGCCATCGCATTGCTGATTACGACTATGATCGTCACTTTGGCGGCGTTATCTATCTGTTCCTGCGTGGCGTTGATAAAGAACATCCGCAACAAGGGATTTACACAACCCGACCCAACGCCGGGTTGATTGACCTGATGGATGAGATGTTTGCCGGTATGACCCTGGAGGAGGCGTAATGAAATTGCAAAAGCAATTACTGGAAGCTGTGGAGCACAAACAGCTACGCCCGCTGGATGTGCAATTTGCCCTGACCGTGGCGGGAGATGAACATCCTGCCGTCACCCTCGCGGCAGCCCTGTTAAGCCACGACGCCGGAGAAGGGCATGTCTGTTTACCGCTCTCACGACTGGAAAATAACGAGGCGTCGCATCCGCTGTTGGCGACCTGTGTCAGTGAAATCGGTGAGTTACAAAATTGGGAAGAATGCTTGCTGGCTTCACAAGCGGTCAGCCGGGGAGATGAACCAACGCCGATGATCCTCTGTGGTGATCGTCTTTATTTGAATCGCATGTGGTGTAACGAGCGCACAGTGGCACGCTTTTTCAACGAAGTGAATCATGCCATTGAGGTTGATGAAGCTCTACTGGCGCAAACCCTGGACAAACTTTTTCCAGTAAGCGATGAAATTAACTGGCAAAAAGTTGCGGCGGCAGTGGCGCTGACGCGGCGGATCTCGGTGATTTCCGGCGGCCCTGGCACCGGTAAAACGACCACCGTAGCGAAGTTGCTGGCTGCGTTAATTCAAATGGCCGACGGCGAACGCTGCCGTATCCGTTTGGCTGCACCAACGGGTAAAGCTGCCGCGCGCTTAACCGAATCTCTCGGCAAGGCTTTGCGCCAGTTACCGCTGACCGATGAACAAAAGAAACGCATTCCGGAAGATGCCAGTACTTTGCACCGATTGCTGGGTGCACAGCCGGGTAGCCAGCGTTTACGTCATCATGCCGGTAACCCGCTGCATCTTGATGTGCTGGTGGTAGATGAAGCGTCAATGATCGATCTGCCGATGATGTCGAGACTGATCGACGCCTTGCCCGATCATGCGCGAGTGATCTTTCTCGGCGATCGTGATCAACTGGCCTCGGTTGAGGCTGGGGCTGTGCTGGGCGATATTTGTGCTTATGCCAATGCCGGCTTTACCGCCGAGCGTGCCGGGCAGCTAAGCCGCCTGACGGGAACTCACGTTCCGGCAGGAACTGGCACAGAAGCGGCATCTTTGCGCGACAGTCTCTGCCTGCTGCAAAAAAGCTATCGTTTCGGCAGCGATTCTGGCATTGGTCAGTTAGCTGCGGCGATCAACCGTGGTGATAAAACGGCAGTGAAAACCGTTTTTCAGCAGGATTTTTCTGATATCGAAAAACGGCTTTTACAGAGCGGCGAAGATTATATTGCGATGCTTGAGGAAGCTCTTGCGGGTTACGGACGTTATCTGGATCTGCTGCAAGCGCGTGCCGAGCCGGATTTAATCATTCAGGCGTTCAATGAGTACCAGCTTTTGTGCGCCCTGCGGGAAGGGCCGTTTGGCGTGGCTGGACTGAATGAGCGAATTGAGCAGTTTATGCAACAGAAGCGCAAAATTCATCGTAATCCGCACTCTCGTTGGTACGAAGGCCGACCGGTGATGATTGCCCGTAATGACAGCGCGCTTGGGTTGTTTAATGGCGATATCGGTATCGCTCTGGATCGCGGACAGGGGACGCGCGTTTGGTTTGCGATGCCGGACGGCAATATTAAGTCTGTGCAACCGAGTCGCCTGCCAGAGCACGAAACTACGTGGGCGATGACGGTACATAAATCGCAGGGATCGGAGTTCGACCATGCGGCGTTGATTTTACCGAGCCAACGCACGCCGGTAGTAACACGAGAGCTGGTTTACACCGCGGTGACCCGCGCGCGTCGCCGTCTGTCGCTGTATGCCGATGAGCGCATATTAAGTGCGGCAATCGCCACTCGTACTGAGCGGCGCAGTGGTCTGGCGGCGTTGTTTAGTTCACGGGAATAAACGTAATTGCCGGATGCGACGCACGAGTGTTACGCATGTCGCATCCGACGATTTTCATCGCTTACCCCAAATCCGCCATCAACACTTTGGATTTACGCTGGTAGTTGTACAACTGCTTTTTGCTCTCGGGCAGTAAATCAATATCCACTGGGGTAAATCCACGTTCCTGGAACCAGTGAATACTGCGCGTGGTCAGCACAAATAATTTGCTTAAGCCGCTCTGCTTCGCCTGAGCGGCAATGCGTTCCAGCAGAACCTCGCCCCGTGATGAACTGCGGTAATCCGGGTGAACTGCCACACAGGCCATTTCCCCAATCTTCTCTTCCGGGAAAGGATAGAGCGCGGCGCAGGCAATAGTCGTGTTATCGCGCTGAATAATGGTGAATTTGTCGATTTCCATCTCCAGCTGCTCGCGAGAACGGCGTACCAGAATACCTTGCTGCTCCAGCGGGCGAATCAACTCCAGAATACCGCCAATATCATTGATTGTTGCGCGACGAATCTGCTCGGCGCTTTCCATCACAATCTGCGTACCGATACCGTCGCGTGAGAACAACTCTTGCAATAGCGCGCCATCTTCCTGATAACTGATTAAATGACAGCGACGCACGCCGCTGCGGCAGGCTTTCACTGCGCCACGCAAAAAGCGCACCGTACCGGAGTTGTAATCGCCTTTCTCTTCCTGGGCTTCTACCCGCGCTTGCGCTTCGTTAGGGAAAAGTTCGGAGACAATATCACCGTCGTCATTAGTGACGCCCTGGGAAGAGCAAAAACCAATCATCTTTTCAGCTTTCAGTTTGATGGCCAGTTGAGTGGCAATCTCTTCCGAGGTCAGATTAAAGCTCTCGCCAGTGACTGAAACAGCGACCGGCCCCATTAGCACTATTGCACCGCTGTCCAGTTGACGATGGATCGCGTCTTCATCAATCCGCCGGATACGCCCGCTATGGCAGTAATCCACGCCGTCATCGACGCCCAGCGGCTGGGCGATAATAAAATTGCCACTGACGACGTTGATATGCGCGCCCTGTAGCGGCGTGTTATTGAGACTCATCGACAGGCGAGCAGTAATATCCAGTTGCAATGTTCCCGCAGCCTGCTTCACCAGTTCCAGTGTTTTGGCGTCGGTCACACGTATATTCTTGTGATACAGCGGTTCGTGGTGATGCGCAGCCAGATTTGCGTCGATCTGCGGACGTGCGCCATAGACCACCACCAGACGGATGCCGAGGCTGTGCAGCAACCCGATATCATTAACGATACTGGAGAAATTCTCATGCTCAATGGCTTCACCGCCGAGCATGATGACAAACGTTTTTCCCCGGTGGGTATTGATATAGGGAACCGAATGGCGGAATCCCTCGACCAACTCGGTTTTACGTTCCTTTACCACGGCACACCTCTTTGCATGATTATTCGAAATTATTGTATTTTTATTCTGTTTTTTCGCAGGGTGCAAGTGTAAATTTTATGCGAGAGCGACTTTTTTATCAGTAATGCCGTGAATATAAAAAGAATGTTTACCGTTTATTAGATGACAGATTATGCGTCTTTCGCTAAAGTTTCCGGTCAAATTAGTCGTTTACTTGTTACACAGCTTAGATTTCTTTTGCTCGGGAGAGGCATGTCAGGATCCAACACTGCAATCAGCCGTCGTCGTTTACTGCAAGGCGCGGGTGCCATGTGGCTATTGAGCGTAAGTCAGGTCAGTCTGGCTGCGGTCAGCCAGGTCGTGGCGGTGCGCGTCTGGCCTGCGTCCAGCTACACCCGCGTGACGGTAGAATCAAATCGTCAGCTGAAATATAAGCAGTTCGCGTTGAGTAACCCGGAACGCGTGGTGGTGGATATCGAAGATGTAAACCTGAACTCGGTACTCAAGGGGATGGCGGCACAAATTCGTGCAGACGACCCGTTCATCAAGTCGGCGCGCGTCGGGCAATTTGACCCGCAAACCGTACGCATGGTTTTTGAATTAAAGCAAAACGTAAAACCGCAGCTGTTTGCCCTTGCGCCGGTCGCCGGGTTTAAAGAGCGTCTGGTGATGGACCTCTATCCGGCTAATGCACAGGATATGCAGGACCCGCTGCTGGCGCTGCTGGAGGATTACAACAAAGGCGACCTCGAAAAGCAGGTGCCGCCAGCACAAAGTGGTCCACAACCGGGTAAAGCAGGGCGCGATCGTCCGATTGTTATTATGCTTGACCCTGGCCACGGCGGCGAAGACTCCGGTGCGGTGGGGAAATACAAAACGCGCGAAAAAGACGTGGTATTGCAAATAGCTCGCCGTTTGCGCTCTCTGATCGAGAAAGAGGGCAATATGAAGGTGTACATGACGCGCAATGAAGACATCTTCATTCCGTTGCAAGTGCGCGTAGCAAAAGCCCAGAAACAGCGTGCCGACCTGTTTGTCTCTATCCATGCCGACGCCTTTACCAGTCGCCAGCCGAGCGGTTCCTCAGTGTTTGCGCTCTCAACCAAAGGCGCAACCAGTACTGCGGCAAAATATCTGGCACAGACCCAGAACGCCTCGGACTTGATTGGTGGCGTGAGCAAAAGCGGTGACCGCTATGTCGACCACACCATGTTCGATATGGTGCAGTCGCTGACCATTGCCGACAGCCTTAAGTTTGGTAAAGCGGTGCTGAATAAGCTCGGTAAAATCAACAAGCTGCATAAAAATCAGGTTGAACAGGCCGGGTTTGCCGTGCTGAAAGCGCCTGATATTCCCTCCATTCTGGTCGAAACGGCGTTTATCAGTAACGTTGAGGAAGAACGTAAACTGAAAACGGCGACTTTCCAGCAGGAAGTTGCGGAGTCTATTCTTGCGGGGATTAAAGCGTATTTTGCCGATGGGGCGACGCTGGCGAGAAGGGGATGATAAAAAGGCGCTGAATGGCGCTTTTTTTATGGGAGAGTAGAAACAAAAAAACACCCGTTAGGGTGTTCAATAATTGGTTGCGGGGGCCGGATTTGAACCGACGACCTTCGGGTTATGAGCCCGACGAGCTACCAGGCTGCTCCACCCCGCGTCACCGTACTGCTTTTACTTCATCAAATTTTGATTGGTTGCGGGGGCCGGATTTGAACCGACGACCTTCGGGTTATGAGCCCGACGAGCTACCAGGCTGCTCCACCCCGCGTCACCGTACTGCTTTACTTCATCAAATTTTAATTGGTTGCGGGGGCCGGATTTGAACCGACGACCTTCGGGTTATGAGCCCGACGAGCTACCAGGCTGCTCCACCCCGCGTCCGTGGATGCGCACTATACTCCGCTCGCGTTTTCATGCAACCTTTTTTTTACCCCGATCACGGTTCTGGCATGATTTTGAACAAAAACAAATCACTAAAGCCTATTTTTTGTGCAAAATTTGCGTCACGGAGAGGCTGCTCATTTCATTAAACGCGGCGGTTTGTTATCTTCGTTGCGCCTTATTTTTTAACCTGAAGAAGAGAACAATGAAAGGACGTTGGGTAAAGTACCTTCTTATGGGCACGGTTGTGGCAATGCTTGCCGCCTGCTCTTCCAAACCAACCGATCGCGGACAGCAATATAAAGACGGGAAATTTACCCAGCCTTTCTCTCTGGTGAACCAGCCAGATGCCGTTGGCGCGCCGATTAACGCCGGTGATTTTGCCGAGCAAATTAACCATATCCGTAATTCGTCACCGCGTCTGTATGGCAACCAGAGTAATGTTTATAACGCGGTGCAAGAGTGGCTGCGCGCAGGCGGTGATACCCGCAATATGCGCCAGTTCGGCATTGATGCCTGGCAGATGGAAGGTGCCGACAACTATGGTAACGTGCAGTTTACAGGCTATTACACGCCGGTAATTCAGGCACGCCATACCCGCCAGGGCGAGTTCCAGTATCCGATTTACCGTATGCCACCAAAACGTGGTCGTTTGCCGTCTCGTGCGGAGATCTACGCGGGAGCATTGAGCGATAAATACATTCTCGCTTACAGTAACTCCTTGATGGATAACTTCATTATGGATGTGCAGGGTAGTGGGTATATCGACTTTGGTGATGGCAGTCCGCTTAACTTTTTCAGCTATGCAGGGAAAAACGGTCATGCCTATCGCAGCATTGGTAAGGTGCTGATCGACCGTGGCGAAGTGAAAAAAGAAGATATGTCGATGCAGGCGATTCGTCACTGGGGCGAAACACACAGTGAAGCCGAGGTTCGCGAGCTGCTGGAACAGAACCCGTCTTTCGTTTTCTTTAAACCGCAATCTTTTGCACCGGTGAAAGGAGCAAGTGCAGTACCGCTGGTTGGCCGTGCTTCTGTTGCCTCCGATCGTTCAATTATTCCGCCAGGTACTACCTTACTGGCAGAAGTGCCGCTGCTGGATAATAACGGCAAATTTAACGGTCAGTATGAACTGCGTCTGATGGTGGCGCTGGATGTCGGTGGCGCAATCAAAGGCCAACACTTCGATATCTATCAAGGGATCGGTCCGGAAGCCGGGCACCGCGCAGGTTGGTACAACCACTATGGACGTGTCTGGGTGCTGAAAACGGCTCCGGGCGCAGGTAACGTCTTTAGCGGCTGATGTGATATTCTGTATGCCGTTTTTACGGATATGACAGGGTGAGGGGTAACCTCACATCCTGATTATTGACTAAGTGCGCGTTGTTCATGCCGGATGCGGCGTGAACGCCTTATCCGGCCTACAAATCATGCAAATCCAAAATATTGCAGGAGTTATGTAGGCCTGATAAGCGTAGCGCATCAGGCATTTATGCGTTTAGGGTGAGGGATAACCTCGCCCTTTTTAATTCTGAGGTGCTATGTCTGTGGTAATTAGTGATGCATGGCGTCAGCGTTTTGGCGGCACTGCGCGTCTGTATGGTGAAAAAGCGCTGCAACTGTTTGCCGATGCACATATTTGTGTGGTGGGTATTGGCGGTGTCGGTTCCTGGGCGGCGGAAGCGCTGGCGCGCACAGGGATTGGCGCAATCACGCTTATCGATATGGATGATGTGTGCGTCACCAATACCAATCGGCAAATTCATGCCCTGCGCGATAACGTTGGGCTGGCAAAAGCGGAAGTTATGGCGGAGCGTATTCGCCAGATTAACCCGGAGTGCCGTGTAACGGTGGTGGATGATTTCGTGACGCCGGATAACGTAGCGCAGTATATGAGCGTGGGTTATTCGTACGTGATTGATGCCATTGATAGTGTACGGCCCAAAGCGGCGCTGATTGCTTATTGTCGGCGCAATAAAATCCCGCTGGTCACGACTGGTGGCGCGGGTGGGCAGATTGACCCGACGCAGATTCAGGTTACCGATCTGGCGAAAACGATTCAGGACCCGCTGGCGGCGAAGTTGCGCGAGCGCCTGAAAAGCGATTTTGGCGTAGTGAAAAACAGCAAAGGTAAGCTCGGCGTGGATTGCGTGTTCTCTACCGAAGCGCTGGTGTACCCGCAGTCAGATGGCACGGTCTGTGCAATGAAAGCTACGGCGGAAGGGCCAAAGCGGATGGATTGTGCATCTGGATTTGGCGCGGCGACGATGGTGACCGCCACCTTTGGTTTTGTTGCGGTTTCTCATGCGCTGAAGAAGATGATGGCGAAAGCGGCCCGTCAGGGGTAAACAATCAGGTCGGATGCGACGCGAACGTCTTATCCGACCTGGTTCTGTGCTTAAACCTGCTTCGCCACAGCGATAATCGCCTCGCTTAACGCATTCAACCCCTGGCTGCGTGAGGCGCTAAGCTGCGCACGCAATCCCAGCTCATCAAACAATGCCAGCGGCGACTGTGCCTGCAATTCGGCGGCGGTTTTCCCCTCAACGGCAGTCAACAACACCGCCAGCAGGCCGCGCACAATGCGCCCTTCGCTGTCGCCAAAGAAATGCATCTTGCCGTTTTCAGCCATGGTATATCCCAGCCAGACGCGGTTTTCGCATCCGGCAATCTCTTTAGCCTGCGCTTTTAACTCGTCTGGCAAAGCCGGAAGCTGTTTCCCCAGCATGATCAACTGGCGATATTTATCTTCCCATTGCGTCAACGGTGCGAAGGTATTGCGTAACGTTTCTGCGGTTACGGTTGTGCCGAACGGATGTCCGGCGAATTGCGGGTTCGTCATTAATCCACCAATAATTCCAGCGCGCGGTCAACGGCATTCACCAGCGCATCCACATCACTCTTTGTATTATATGGCGCAAAAGAGGCGCGCAGTGTGCCGGTTACGCCTAATTCTGCCAGTAGCGGCTGAGCGCAATGCTGCCCGGCCCGCAGGGCAATACCGTACTCCGCCAGCAGCGTCACCATATCGCTGTGATGAACGCCAGCAAAATCAAAGGCCAGCAGGCTGGAATCCTGGCAGCGAAATGAGCGGAAGCCAGGACGTTTTGCCAGCGCATCTTCCGCCAGCGTTGCTAAGCTACGGCTCCAGCTTTCGGCCTGGTTGCTATCGTAATCTGCCAGCCATTCCAGCGCCGCGCTTAATCCTATGACACCAGCGACATTTGGCGTTCCGGCTTCCAGTTTCCACGGCGCAGATTGAGTCGTGAAGCCGTCAAAACTCACTTCGTGAATCATTTTGCCGCCACCCAGCCAGGGTGACATCGCTTCCAGCAGTTCTGATTTGCCATACAGCACGCCGATACCCGTCGGGCCATACAGTTTGTGACCAGAGAAAGCATAGAAATCAATATCCAGTTGCTGAACATCTGCGGGGACATGCACCGCCCCCTGAGCACCATCAACCATCACCACCATCCCGGCTGAATGAGCAAAGGTAATCGCTCGCGCCAGATCCGGGCAACCGCCAGTGACGTTCGACATTTGTCCCAGAGCAAGAATTCGACTACGAGGTGTGATCAGTTCTGGCAACAAATCGACATCCGGCAGTCGCTGCGCATTAAGCGGCAATTTCACCACTTTGGCTCCAGTTTGTTGGGCGACCATCAGCCAGGGGACGAGGTTGGCGTGGTGTTCTGCCACGCTGACAATAATCTCATCGCCCGGTTGCAGACGTGGACGCGCATAGCATTGTGCCACCATGTTGATGGATTCAGTGGTGCCGCGCGTCCAGACGATAGTTTTGTCATCTGGTGCATTCAGTAATTGCGCCACTTTCTCTCGTGCAGCTTCATAACGCACGGTCAGGCGTTGGGCTTCGGCAAACTGGCTGCGATGGACGTTTCCGGCGCTCAGGCTGTAAAACTGTCGGGTGGCTTCAACCACGGCTTCAGGTTTAAGCGCGGTCGCGGCGCTGTCGAGATAGACGCCCGCATCCTGAAGTGCGGGAAACTGGGCGCGAAACTGCGCGGGATTAAAAACGTTCATGGTACTCCTCGGCTTGATGAACCGATCGTGACGCAAAATTCACTTTGATACAAGGAGAGTGCTAACCATCAGAATTATCTGGATATCCTGGCGAAGCCGCGTAAGTAACATATGCTGAATAGTGTTAGGCGTTAATTTTAGCCTGTTAATCAATACTATTAAGATTTATTAATCGCTTTAAGGAGAAGATGATGAAAAAGACTGCCGCAATTATTTCTGCCTGTATGCTGACTTTTGCCCTGAGCGCCTGTTCCGGTTCGAACTATGTGATGCACACCAATGACGGACGTACCATCGTCTCTGACGGCAAACCACAGACTGATAACGATACCGGTATGATTTCGTATAAAGACGCTAATGGCAACAAACAGCAGATCAACCGTACCGACGTGAAAGAGATGGTCGAACTGGATCAGTAATTCGCGATCGCAAGGTAAAAAAAAGCACCGCAATTAGGCGGTGCTACATTAATCACTATGGACAGACAGGGTAAATGTACAGGAAGTGAAAAAAGGTAGCTTTGCTACCATGGTCTGAATCGCAGACCAATTGCAAACACAACAACACAACATCACAACCGTAAGCCAAAAGTTCACCAGAACACGCATTCCGATAAAACTTTTCGTTCCGGCTCAGGAAGTGCCGCCACTATAGGTATTTGCTGGTAGAAGCTCAACGGACAATTTATAATGGCTCAGATTAAAAAAACTAATAGGTTACACAGTGTGATCTAATTGTTAAATTCATTTAACATCAAAGTTTAAAAGCCATGTCTAAACGATTACCACCGCTAAATGCCTTACGAGTTTTTGATGCCGCAGCACGCCATTTAAGTTTCACTCGCGCAGCAGAAGAGCTTTTTGTGACCCAGGCCGCAGTAAGTCATCAAATCAAGTCTCTTGAGGATTTTCTGGGGCTAAAACTGTTCCGCCGCCGTAATCGTTCACTCCTGCTGACCGAGGAAGGTCAAAGCTATTTCCTCGATATCAAAGAGATATTTTCGCAATTAACCGAAGCGACGCGTAAACTCCAGGCCCGTAGCGCCAAGGGGGCGTTGACGGTCAGTTTACTCCCCAGTTTCGCCATTCATTGGTTGGTTCCGCGACTTTCCAGCTTTAATTCAGCTTATCCGGGAATTGACGTTCGAATCCAGGCGGTTGATCGTCAGGAAGATAAGCTGGCGGATGATGTTGATGTGGCGATATTTTATGGTCGGGGCAACTGGCCGGGGCTACGGGTGGAAAAACTTTACGCCGAATATTTATTGCCGGTGTGTTCGCCGCTACTGCTGACTGGCGAAAAACCCTTGAAGACCCCGGAAGATCTGGCTAAACATACGTTATTACATGATGCGTCACGCCGTGACTGGCAGACATATACTCGCCAATTGGGGTTAAATCATATCAACGTTCAGCAAGGGCCAATTTTTAGCCATAGCGCCATGGTGCTGCAAGCGGCTATTCACGGGCAGGGAGTGGCGCTGGCAAATAACGTGATGGCGCAATCTGAAATCGAGGCCGGACGTCTTGTTTGCCCGTTTAATGATGTTCTGGTCAGTAAAAATGCTTTTTATCTGGTTTGTCATGACAGTCAGGCAGAACTGGGTAAAATAGCCGCCTTTCGTCAATGGATCCTGGCGAAAGCCGCTGCTGAACAAGAAAAATTCCGCTTTCGTTATGAACAATAATTTACGTAGGGTACGACCATGACCAGCCGTTTTATGCTGATTTTCGCCGCCATTAGCGGCTTCATTTTTGTGGCTCTGGGCGCTTTTGGCGCGCATGTGTTAAGTAAAACCATGGGGGCCGTTGAGATGGGCTGGATCCAGACCGGTCTCGAATATCAGGCGTTCCATACGCTGGCGATCTTAGGTCTGGCGGTGGCAATGCAGCGTCGCATCAGTATCTGGTTTTACTGGAGTAGCGTTTTCCTCGCGTTAGGCACGGTGCTGTTCAGCGGCAGCCTTTATTGCCTGGCGCTGTCCCATCTGCGTTTGTGGGCATTTGTCACACCGGTTGGCGGCGTGAGCTTCCTCGCGGGCTGGGCGTTAATGTTAGTTGGTGCTATCCGTTTAAAGCGCAAGGGCGTAAGTCATGAATAAGGTTGTATTGCTGTGCCGTCCGGGCTTTGAAAAAGAGTGCGCCGCAGAAATTACCGATAAAGCCGGCCAGCGGGAAATTTTCGGTTTTGCCCGCGTGAAAGAGAATGCGGGTTATGTCATTTATGAATGTTATCAACCTGATGATGGCGATAAGTTAATCCGTGAGCTGCCGTTCAGTTCATTAATTTTTGCCCGCCAGTGGTTTGTGGTGGGGGAACTCCTGCAGCATTTGCCGCCAGAAGATCGTATTACTCCCATTGTCGGCATGTTACAGGGCGTAGTAGAGAAGGGCGGTGAACTGCGTGTTGAAGTTGCCGATACCAACGAAAGCAAAGAGTTGCTGAAATTCTGCCGTAAATTCACCGTGCCGCTACGCGCTGCCTTGCGCGATGCGGGTGTGCTGGCGAACTATGAAACGCCGAAGCGTCCGGTTGTGCATGTATTCTTTATTGCACCAGGCTGCTGCTATACCGGTTACTCATACAGCAACAATAATTCGCCGTTCTATATGGGCATTCCGCGCCTGAAATTTCCGGCAGATGCGCCGAGTCGTTCCACGCTCAAACTGGAAGAGGCATTTCATGT
This sequence comes from Escherichia sp. WS1450, assembly GCF_046487395.1. Taxonomy (NCBI): domain Bacteria; kingdom Pseudomonadati; phylum Pseudomonadota; class Gammaproteobacteria; order Enterobacterales; family Enterobacteriaceae; genus Escherichia; species Escherichia sp. WS1450. The sequence continues at coordinate 205,097 of NZ_JBJQJO010000002.1, read as the reverse complement.
GTTTATTCCTGCGGATGAGTGGGATGAACGCCTGGCGAACGGGATGTGGGCGGTGGATTTGGGCGCTTGCCCTGGTGGCTGGACCTACCAACTGGTGAAGCGCAACATGTGGGTTTATTCCGTCGACAACGGCCCGATGGCGCAAAGTCTGATGGATACCGGGCAGGTGACGTGGCTGCGGGAAGATGGTTTCAAATTCCGTCCGACACGCAGCAATATTTCCTGGATGGTATGCGATATGGTTGAAAAACCGGCGAAAGTTGCGGCATTGATGGCGCAGTGGCTGGTTAATGGCTGGTGTCGTGAAACCATTTTCAACCTCAAACTGCCGATGAAAAAACGCTACGAAGAAGTGTCACACAATCTGGCGTATATTCAGGCACAGCTTGATGAACATGGCATAAATGCTCAGATTCAGGCGCGGCAGTTGTATCACGATCGCGAAGAAGTGACGGTGCACGTCCGCCGTATCTGGGCTGCGGTGGGTGGTCGTCGCGACGAGCGATAACAGGCAAGGCCGGGGCGTCGTCTCCGGCCTGCTACCCTTTCCGTCAGGCTGTTACCAAAGAAGTTGCAACCTGGCGCTCATCAGAAATAATGTGCGTTACCTCATCCAGATGCCCGATGCGGGCTTCCCCTGAACGATTAAATTTACTTTTATCAATCAATAACAACGATTGCGCGGCGCGTTTTAATAGCATTGATTTGTAATCAGCGTTGATGGCATTGGAGTCCCACAGTGCGCCGCTGCTATCGATCCCTTCACAAGAAAAAATAAACAGATCGATTTCCAGCGATTTAAGTTGGGAAATCAGCGAGGGATTGACGTAACAGCCATATTTGCGCTCAAGTGTGCCGCCGGAACTGATTAGTTGAATGCGTTCGCGTTTACCGAGTTCATGGCAAATCGGATGGCTATTGGTGAAGACCTGGATGTTGATGTCAGGCAACTGGCGTGCCAGATACCAGCAGGTTGAACTTGCGTCTAAGGCTATTACCATCCCTTCTTCAATCCACGCGAGCGCCTCGCGCGCGATATCTGCTTTATGCGCATAATGGCTTTTCAGCCGGATGTGAAAGGGATCGCCACTGTCTTGATTTTGACGGTGGATATATTTAGCGCGCCCATGATTGCGCAGAATTTTACCCTGCGTCTGTAATTCATTGAGATCGCGACGAATGGTTTCTTTACTGACCTTTAGCTGTTCAGAGAGAGCTTCCGTGGTCAGGCTGGTATGGTTCAGCAGCAGGTCGACTATCGCTTGCTGGCGTGCCGCTTTCATATTTTTCACCCCATCATTCGATAACCGCCCGCGTCATGCGGGCGTACCGGTATGAGATTACGGTGTTACCCCTTTTTTTAAAAGAATATTCCCGTACTTCGCTCGTTCGCCTGTGATAACGATCGCAAAGGCTTTTTGTGCCCGTTCATAAAACGCAAAACGATTGATGCGGATGATGTCAGGACACGGGGCTTGTAGTGAAAGCGCATTACGGTAACGTCGTTCTACTTCAGGATCGAGAGTGTCACCTTCTACCGCCGCCATCATCACCAGCGGCGGTGCATAACTGTCCAGTTCAAATAACGGGATAATCGCCTGGAGCAAGTCGCTCACCAACAGGCCATCAGCGCGGATCACCTGCGGTCCCATCGAATGGGCGGGAAAGTGAGCATCGGAAAAAATAATTTCATCTCCATGTCCCATCTCTGCCAGCACTTTCAATAGTTCGGGAGAAATTAACGGCGAAATTGTTTTCAGCATTTCACACTTCCTCTATAAATTCAGGTTCAGTTTGCGGGTAGAAATAACGGTACTGATAATGAATCTGTGCGCGGGCTTCTTCCGGGCTGTTAAATTCCCCTACGCCATACCAACCGAACAGCGCAGCTCCTGCGACGGTCGTTTCTGCGTCGTCGAGAACTTTTACCGGAATATCAAGCATATTGGCTTTAATCTGATTCCACAATGTGTTGCGACTTCCTCCGCCGACTAACAATAATTCAGAGGCTTTAAAGTGCCCGATTTTTTCCAGCATCTGTAGATTGCGCTGTAATTGCGCGGTTAACCCTTCCAGCGCCGCGCGGTAGAAATGCCCCCGCGTGGTATTAAGCGTCACTCCTTGCCAGCCAGCGTTCTGACACGACAATAAATCACACTGCATTTTCACGCCATCCGCGCCAGGCGCGATCAGACGAGCCTCTTCAATCAACATTTGCCAGGGAGTTTCAGCCGTCCAGAACAGTTTTCTCACCCATTCCAGCACGCCGGATGCCAGCCATTGCATACCTGGGTTATACAACCCTGCCTGACTATCCAGTTCGCAGGTGGAACCGGCATACTGACTTAACAGCGAAGTATCAACCTGGGCGCTACGGACCATTAAAATTTCCCATGTACCGGAAGAGAGCACGGGTTCATTTTGGTCGGCACCAGCGCCAAAAAGGGCGAACTGGGTATCGTGACCTGCGGAAATCACCGGTATGCCAACGGGTAAGCCGAGCATTGCTGCGGCGCTGTTCTGTAACGTACCAATCTGTTCACCCGCTTCCACCAGACGAGGGAAGAGTCGGCGTGGAATACCGGTGGCTTGTAAAATTTGCGGACTGAAATCGCGTTGCTGGATATCCAGCATCTGGCTGGTTCCGGCCATCGTGATATCAGTAGTGAATTCGCCGGTTAAACGGTGGTTAATCAGCGACGAAATAAAGAGCCAGGCGTGCGCGCGTTCCAGCAGTTGTGGATGATTTTCTTTCAACCACACCAACTTATATAACGTATTGAAACTAAAAGCTCCGACGCCAGAAACAGCCTGCAACTGCTGTGCGGAGATCAACCGTTCAATATTGTCCATTACCGCTGCTGTTCGCGGACATTTCCAGCTAATGATCGGATAGAGCAGATTGCCTTGCTTATCTACCAGAGCGCCATCCACACCAAAGGTGGTGACGGCGATACCGCGGATGTGGCAATCAGTCAGTTCACTATTGATTTGCCGACAGCAATCAGCAAAGCGTTGCAAAATGGCGTCTAAAGACCACTGGTGCCAGGTGTTGTTTTCCATCGCGATATCGCTGGCATTAGGCGTTGAGGCGCGGGCAACAATTTTTCCCTGCCGATTAACCGCGATGGCCCTGACATTGGTCGCGCCACAGTCGAGTACCAGGATAACTTCTTGTTTCATAATCGCTCCTGCAATATAGCCGGATAACATTGTTTATCCGGCTAACCACTCTTGCTTGTTCAGGCCCGGTAGCCGGAGCGACCGGGCATCACATCAGGGAGTAATGTATTAACGCTTGTACAACGGGCCGTAGTTCTGGCAAGCGCGGTAATCCTGGCCTTCAATATCCATGCCGTGCGCGGCCCAGGCAGAAGGACGATACACTTTGGTCTCTTCAACGTTGTGCATACATACCGGGATACGCAGCATGGAGGCAAGAGTGATAAAGTCTGCGCCAACGTGGCCGATGGTCAGAACCCCGTGGTTAGCGCCCCAGTTCGCCATTACCGAGTACACATCCGTAAACGGCCCTTTACCGGTGAGGCGCGGTGCAAACCAGGTGGTTGGCCAGGTTGAGTTGGTGCGTTTGTTGAGGATGTCATGCACATCCTTCGGCAATTCCACGCTCCAGCCTTCCGCGATTTGCAGTACCGGTCCCAGGCCTTTGATGATGTTGACTCGAGTCATAGTGAACGGGACGCCGCCTTCGGTAAGGAAGCGAGAAGAGTAACCGCCGCCACGGAAGTATTCGTGGATCGCCGGGCACCATTCGGTAGCGGCGAGGCAAGCGTCAGCCTCTTGCTGAGAGATTTCCCAGTGCGGCTTCATCGTCGGGTTACCTTCGCTGTCGCGTTGTTTACAGGAACCGTCCAGCGCAGCAGAACCGGAGTTGATCAAATGGATGATGCCGTGTTCTGCCAGTCCGTCCAGTTTATGCCCCGTTACACGCTCAATTGCTTCTGGTGACCAGTAGGTACGCACATCGGCAAATACCTGAGCGGTACCAGTGAGCTGGTGGCCCATTAGCATTGCCACGCCGTTAAGACTGTCGTTTTCGGTCGCCACGACAAAGGGTTCGCGCACGCCATTCCAGTCAAATGAACTGTTAAGGATCGCTTCGGCGGTGTCGCCATTGGGATATTGATCGGTCCAGTGACGTTGTCCCTGGAAGCCCGCAGCGATGGCGTTGTAGCCAAGTGATTCTTCCACGCGACCAATATCGGTCAGTTTGCTGTTGCCTTGCATCATGTCGCGGATACACATCGCCATCAGTAAACTTTCGCGCAGAACTGCGCGGCTTTGCTCGGCATTGCGTTGATACTGTTTGTTATTTTCATCTTCGCCATAGCGGAAGTTTTTATCAGCCCAGGCCAGCGCCATTTCCAGTTCGGCTTCGTCGTAAATCTTCTGATCGATACGGCGACGCAGTTCGGTCATATCCACCGCCTGGACTTTCATTCCCAGCCAGGATTCAAAGAAGTTGTGATCAACAATGGAACCGGCGATACCCATCGAAACGCCGCCCAGCGACAGATAGCTTTTACCTTTCATGCTGGCGACGGCCAAACCGGCGCGGGCAAAGCGCAGCAGTTTTTCTTCAACATCAGCAGGAATCGATGTGTCATCGGCATCCTGAACGTCATGACCGTAAATGGAGAATGCCGGGATGCCTTTCTGGCTGTGAGCTGCCAGAGCCGCTGCCAGGTAAACAGCGCCGGGACGTTCAGTGCCGTTAAAGCCCCAAATGGCTTTCGGGCGGGTTGGATCCATGTCGATGGTTTCACTGCCATAGCACCAGCAAGGCGTTACCGTAATGGTGAGGCCTACATTCTGACTGCTGAATTTTTCTTCGCAAGCAGCGGCTTCAGCCATACCCGCGATACAGGTATCGGAAATGACACACTCGACGGCAGCTCCGCAGGCATGGCGCAGTTTCTCGGTCAGCAGTGCGGCCGTGGCTTTCGCCATATTCATTGTTTGTTCTTCAAGCGACTCACGAACACCCATGCGACGACCGTCAATAACCGGGCGGATACCAATTTTCGGTAAGCTGATTTTTTTCATTACTGATTCCTCACTTTATTCGGAAAATATGTTCAGTTAGTTGCCGTTTGAGAACGGAAACGGGCAAAGATAAAGATGACTGCGAAGCAGAGTGCCGGGATCAGTTCGGCAGTGGGGATGTTGCCCGCTGCGTCACTGACAAACCCCATGACCGGAGTGACAATACCGCCGCCAATAATGGTCATAACGATGAAGGACGAACCGTATTTGGTGTCCTGGCCGAGATTTTTAATGCCCAGCGAGAAGATTGTTGGGTACTGAATCGACATAAAGGCACTGCATAAAGTCAGGGCTATTAAGCCCACATGACCGCCAGCGAAGGCTGAGATCAGGCACAGTGCCATAGCGATTAATGCGTAGGCGGCCAGGACTTTGTGTGGTGCGAAGCGACTGATGAGCCAGGTACCGGTGAAACGACCAATAAAGAAGCACACCATGGTTCCGGTTAAATAGTTAGCGGCAAAGCCTGCAGTCATACCTGGAATTTCTTCTACAGCGTAGCGAATCAAATAGCTCCAGCAGGCCGTTTGTGCGCCGACATAGCAGAATTGCGCTAATACCGCCCAGCGCCAGTGACGAATACGCGCCAGACGAGAAAGCGATGCGGAGAACGATCCTTGTTTGGCGTCACTGTGATTATCACTCTGCAATGCCGGGAATTTCGTCAGCATGATCAGCAGGGCGACCAGTAACACGATAGCCACGATGATCATATAAGGTGTCTGTACCGATAATACCAGGCTGTGTTTATACGCACTCAATTGCTCTGGAGACATTTTATCGAGAACGTCTTGCGATTGATGTGGCACGTTAGACAAAATAAGACTTTGCCCAAAGACAACCGCGATAATTGCGCCAAATGAGTTAAATGTTTGCGCAAGATTTAAGCGGAAGTGACCACTGCTTTCCGGCCCTAATACCGTAACAAAAGGGTTTGCGGCAGTTTCCAGACAACCTAATCCGGCTGCAATAATAAATAGGCCAACTAAAAATAAGGTGTAGTTCATTATTTCTGCAGCGGGCCAGAATAATGCAGCGCCCAAGGCATATAAAAATAATCCGGTAATAATCCCTGCTTTATAACTGAGTTTTTTCATCAATATCCCGGCAGGGATTGGGATAATGAAATAACCAAAGTAAAAGGCCGATTGGATCAGGCCAGCCTGGAAATTTGTCAGCGTAAAAGCCTGCTGGAATTGAGGTAATAAAATGTCGTTAAGGTTATTGGCTACCGCCCAAAGAAAAAACAGTGAGCACAGCAGCGCGAATGGAATAATGTAACTTCTGCTTTGCCCTGCATCTTTATCTACCGCACGGTAACTCTGCGTTTGTATTGATGTGTTTCCCATAGCATCCTCTTAGGTTCAGAAGCTTAAGCACGTAATCGGTTATGTTTTCAAAAGTGCAAAACCAGCGAGTTCGGGCTTCATATCAGTGAATATTTGCCTGTCAGAAATGAACTCATGGATTCATTTTCAAATAAAAAACGCTCTGTAATATGACGGCGGTCACACTTATTAGCTGGGAGGTGACTTTATGTGACTACCATCACTTTAATAATCGAAATTTCATGCCCGTTTCAGAAAATAAATCATAAAAAACACAAACCCGATGACCGTATTAATTGTTTGTGCCGAAAACGGGCATTTCTGGCGAGAGGGAATGGAAAAATGACCGTTTTGATAAATATTTTTAAGAGCGGTCATTTTTAATGGGGTTATAAAAAGAGAAGTTGCAGTTATTTACTGTGATTAGTTGAACCAGGTCACAAAATATAAGCTTGTGAATTTCTTTCTTGTTAATCAGGAAGAAGATGGTGGGTAATTAAACGGCTAATTCAATAGTGTGAAAGGAGCAACATTATTGCCCTGTTTTGAATCAGAGAGAGGTAGCTAATGGAACGAAATAAACTTGCTCGTCAGATTATTGACACTTGCCTGGAAATGACCCGCCTGGGACTGAACCAGGGGACAGCGGGTAACGTCAGTGTACGTTATCAGGATGGGATGCTGATTACGCCTACAGGTATTCCATATGAAAAACTGACGGAGTCGCATATTGTCTTTATTGATGGCAACGGTAAACATGAGGAAGGAAAACTCCCCTCAAGCGAATGGCGTTTCCATATGGCGGCCTATCAAAGCAGACCGGATGCCAACGCGGTTGTTCACAATCATGCCGTTCATTGCACAGCAGTTTCCATTCTTAACCGACCGATCCCCGCTATTCACTACATGATTGCGGCGGCTGGCGGTAATTCTATTCCTTGCGCGCCTTATGCGACCTTTGGAACACGCGAACTTTCTGAACATGTTGCGCTGGCTCTCAAAAATCGTAAGGCAACTTTGTTACAACATCATGGGCTTATCGCTTGTGAGGTGAATCTGGAAAAAGCGTTATGGCTGGCGCATGAAGTTGAAGTGCTGGCGCAACTTTACCTGACGACCCTGGCGATTACGGACCCGGTGCCAGTGCTGAGCGATGAAGAGATTGCCGTAGTGCTGGAGAAATTCAAAACCTACGGGTTACGGATTGAAGAGTAATTTCGTAAAGCAACAAGGAGAAGGATGATGGCTAACAGAATGATTCTGAACGAAACGGCATGGTTTGGTCGGGGTGCTGTTGGAGCTTTAACCGATGAGGTGAAACGCCGTGGTTATCAGAAGGCGCTGATCGTCACCGATAAAACGCTGGTGCAATGCGGCGTGGTGGCAAAAGTGACCGATAAGATGGATGCTGCAGGGCTGGCATGGGCGATTTACGACGGCGTAGTGCCCAACCCAACAATTACTGTCGTCAAAGAAGGGCTCGGTGTATTCCAGAATAGCGGCGCGGATTACCTGATCGCTATTGGTGGTGGTTCTCCACAGGATACGTGCAAAGCGATTGGCATTATCAGCAACAACCCGGAGTTTGCCGATGTGCGTAGCCTGGAAGGACTTTCCCCGACCAATAAACCCAGTGTACCGATTCTGGCAATCCCCACCACAGCAGGCACTGCGGCAGAAGTGACCATTAACTACGTGATCACTGACGAAGAGAAACGGCGCAAGTTTGTTTGCGTTGATCCGCATGATATCCCGCAGGTGGCGTTTATTGACGCTGACATGATGGATGGTATGCCTCCAGCGCTGAAAGCTGCGACGGGTGTCGATGCGCTCACTCATGCTATTGAGGGGTATATTACCCGTGGCGCGTGGGCGCTAACCGATGCACTGCACATTAAAGCGATTGAAATCATTGCTGGGGCGCTGCGAGGATCGGTTGCTGGTGATAAGGATGCCGGAGAAGAAATGGCGCTCGGGCAGTATGTTGCGGGTATGGGCTTCTCGAATGTTGGGTTAGGGTTGGTGCATGGTATGGCGTATCCACTGGGCGCGTTTTATAACACTCCACACGGTGTTGCGAACGCCATCCTGTTACCGCATGTCATGCGCTATAACGCTGACTTTACCGGTGAGAAGTACCGCGATATCGCGCGCGTTATGGGCGTGAAAGTGGAAGGTATGAGCCTGGAAGAGGCGCGTAATGCCGCTGTTGAAGCGGTGTTTGCTCTCAACCGTGATGTCGGTATTCCGCCACATTTGCGTGACGTTGGTGTACGCAAGGAAGACATTCCGGCACTGGCGCAGGCGGCGCTTGATGACGTTTGTACCGGTGGCAACCCGCGCGAAGCAACGCTTGAGGATATTGTAGAGCTTTACCATACCGCCTGGTAAATGCGCTGATGTGATAATGCCGGATGCGACGCTAGCTGCGTCTTATCCGGCGTATAAGTTCATTAAATTCAATGTGTTGATAATCGTTTGCATCCGGCACGCCGTTACCGTACCAACCGCAATTGCTGTAAATTGCCGTCGATATGCAAATCGGTTTGTAAGCGGGCAATATCGCGGCACAGAAACGCCATCTCTTTATGGGTTTCTAATTTTTTGCGCCACTTTTCGGCAACCGCATCCAGATTCTCATATATCCCTTCCAGACTCTGAAACTCGACCAGTAGCTGCGTGGCGCTTTTTGGTCCGATCCCCGCAACACCCGGTACCTTTGAACTGCTGATCCCCGCAAGCCCCCAGTAATCGGGCAACTGCTGCGGTTGAACGCCAAATTCTTTATCGATAAATGGCGCATCCAGCCAACGTTTCTGGAAGTAATCACGAATACGTAATGTCGGTGAAAGTAACTGACAGTAGCCTTTATCTGTCGAAACAATCGTTGTCTGATGCCCGGCCTGTGTCACTTTGACCGCCAGCGTGGCGGCTAAGTCATCGGCTTCGTTACCGCTGGCTGACCAGCACGGGACGCCGCGTTGCTCAAAGGCGGTGCGTAGTGCAGGCATCTCGTCGTGCAACTCTTCCGGCATTGGCGGTCGACCCGCTTTGTAATCTGGTAAACGCTGATGACGCCAGCCGCTATTGCGGTTTTCATCATCAAAAACGGCGACCGCGTGGGTTGGTTGGCTGTGCATAATGAGCTGATCGAGCGCGTGCTGGCAGGTTTCGACACAGGGCGAACCCTGAACGGCATGAATGCGACGAATAAGATTCAGTGCATCGACAATAAGCAAATGAACAGCCACGATAACCCCCTTAAAGATCAGGCGATAAGGGTAACATTCGATGCCGGAACAGGCTATGGCTGGTTGAGAAAACGGGAAGAGGCCTCGCAAAACGAGGCCTCTGGAGAGCGATTAATCGCAGGCAACGATCTTCATTGCCAGGCCGCCGCGAGAGGTTTCGCGGTACTTGGCGTTCATATCTTTACCTGTTTCGTACATGGTCTCGATAACTTTATCGAGGCAGACGCGCGGCTCGCTGGTACGGCGCAGCGCCATACGCGCGGCGTTCACCGCTTTTACTGCCGCAATGGCGTTACGCTCGATGCACGGTACCTGCACCTGTCCAGCAACCGGGTCACACGTCAGACCGAGGTTATGCTCCATGGCTATTTCCGCCGCGATGCACACCTGCGCCGGGCTTGCGCCTAACAGTTCTGCCAGACCAGCCGCCGCCATTGAGCACGCCACGCCAACTTCACCCTGGCAACCCACTTCGGCACCAGAAATCGACGCGTTCATCTTATAAAGAGAACCAATGGCGCTGGCTACCAGCAGGTAACGAGCCAGTGAGTTAGCGTTCACTTCGCGGATAAACTTATCGTAGTACGCCAGCACAGCCGGGATAATCCCGCACGCACCGTTAGTCGGCGCAGTCACCACGCGACCGCCAGCAGCGTTCTCCTCGTTCACTGCCAGTGCAAACATGTTGATCCAGTCAACAACCGCCATCGGGTCAGTGGTGGTTTTATCCTGGCTGACCAGCATCCGGCGTAGTGCCGCAGCACGGCGTGGAACGCGCAGTTTGCCAGGCAACACGCCTTCGGTGGAAATACCGCGCTCAATACCGCCACGCATGACTTCCCAGACGTTCGCCAGGTGCTGTTCCAGCTCTTCTTTGCTGTGCAGCGCCAGCTCGTTTTTCATCATCAGGCCAGAGAGTGACAGCCCGGTTTCCTGACAATGTTTTTGCAGATCGGCTGCTGAACTGTACGGATAAGGAACTTCAACCGGTGCGCTATCCTGCTGGCCAAAATGTTCTTCATCAACGATAAAGCCACCGCCGATAGAGTAGTAAGTCTGGCTGTAAACGATTTTATCGCCCGCCAGTGCGGTAATGCGCATACCGTTTTCATGCAGAGAAAGGTTGTCGGCATGGAAGTTCATGCACTGATCAACCGGGAACTCCACTTCATGCTGACCATTTGCCAGCATCAGGCGACCATGAGTATTCACATCCTGAATAAAACCAGGGATGGAATCGATATCCACGGTATCCGGCAGGTTACCCGCCAGGCCCATAATAATGGCGATATCAGTGTGGTGGCCTTTACCGGTCAGAGAGAGCGAGCCGTACACGTCAACCACCACGCGGGTCACGTCTTTAAGCAGATTACGGGCAATCAGATCGTCGGTAAATTGTTTACCCGCTTTCATTGGTCCAACGGTATGAGAACTGGAAGGGCCAATGCCGATTTTGAAAATATCGAATACGCTAATCATAGGAAATACATCGCGTTAAAACGGAGGAAGCGCCGCCCGAAAGCGGCGCGAAAGGACTTAGCTGAACAGAGAGTAGAAGATTGCGGAGATTGCAATCAGACCCATCACGACAACGAATACGTTGCTGATGTGACCGCTGTACTTACGCATTGCCGGTACTTTCTGAATTGCGTACATCGGCATCAGGAACAGGATCATCGCGATGATTGGGCCGCCCAGGGTTTCAATCATACCCAGGATGCTCGGGTTCAGGGTGGCAACAATCCAGGTCGTTACCAGCATGAACAGCGCAGTGATACGGTTCAGCTTGTTGATTTCGATAGACTTACCTTTACCACGCAGAGATTTAATCACCATACCGTTGAAGCCTTCACGTGCGCCCAGGTAGTGGCCGAGGAAGGATTTGGTGATTGCGATAATCGCGATAATCGGAGCCATCCACGCGATAACCGGTGCGTTAAAGTGGTTAGCCAGGTAAGACAGAATCGAGATGTTCTGCTCTTTAGCCGCAGCCAGGTCTGCCGGAGTCAGGCTCAGTACGCAGCTGAATACGAAGAACATTACGGTCAGCACCATCATGATGTGTGCGAATGCCAGGATCTTCGAGCATTTCTGTTCTGCCATATCGCCGTACTCTTCACGCTTCGCAACGGCGAAAGAAGAGATGATCGGAGAGTGGTTGAACGAGAACACCATTACCGGAATTGCCAGCCACAGGGTCATCCACAGACCGTTTCCGGTTGCCGATGCAGTGTCCAGAGACAGCGTTTCCAGTGCTGCGCCGTTCCACTGCGGGATCAGGTACAGAGCCAGCAGCATCAGTACGCCAACAAACGGGAATACCAGAATACTCATCGCTTTAACGATCATCTGCTCACCGAAGCGAACGATGGTCATCATACCCACGATCAGGATCAGCGACAGAATCGCACGCGGCGGTGGCGTCATACCCAGCTGGTGAGACATGAAGCTTTCAACTGTATTGGTGATTGCCACGCTATAAACCAGCAGGATCGGGTAGATAGCGAAGAAGTAGAGCAGGGTAATCAGTTTACCTGCGCCAATACCAAAGTGTTCTTCTACAACCTCGGTGATGTCTTCGCCCGGGTTTTTACCAGACAGTACGAAGCGAGTCAGACCGCGGTGAGCAAAAAATGTCATCGGGAACGCAAGGATAGCCATGATGATCAGCGGGATCATACCGCCAACACCGGCGTTGATTGGCAGGAACAGCACGCCCGCGCCGATTGCCGTGCCGTAAAGGCCCAGCATCCACATGGTGTCTGTCTTGCGCCAGGCACTACGAGAGTCTTTCGACGCAATCGTGCTGGTTTGAGTCGTTTCCATCTATTTCTCCTGGAGGAATGCAAATAATTCAGCTTTTAGCCAGTTCAGCCCGGGAAGGTGCCTGACCGTAAAAATGAAATCTGTCTATCGGCGATGGCTTAATCATTTACCGCCGTAATAATTTGAGGGCGGAAAGATACACACAAGTTATGTATCTATCAGTGATCTTGATCCCAAATACAATAATCTACTTGGAAGATAGATTATCCCAACGCTTTACTCTGTAAATCAAAAGTAAAAGAGAATTTAAGGGCAATATTTGCCCATTAAACGACATCTGACTTCTTCCGGGGCGCGCAATATATGTAGGTTGAACTGAAAAAATCAATACTTTTAGTTAATCATGGCGATAATTTCTTTTTCATAGCGATAAAATACGGTTTATGAAAATAGGGAAACGTTTGCGTTGCAATATAAATTGTATGACATATTAACTGTGATGATATTTGTTGCGTGAGGGTGGTAAGAAACATTCATATAACAAATGAAATGAGTTGATGAGTAAGTGACCAAAAACGAGAAAACCCGGCAACAAACGTCACCGGGGGAGGGGAGATTACGTGCAGATTTCGTAGCAAGGGATGTAGGCTGAGCCTGGCAACTTCATACGATGCTGGGCAACAAAACCCTGTAGTAGGTCGTCCATACGACGCATAATCTCTTTATCGCCGTTGATTTTGTAAGGACCAAACTCTTCAATGGCGCGAATACCGACTTCTTTTACGTTACCCGCCACAATACCGGAGAACGCACGGCGCAGATCGGCAGCCAGCACTTCAACAGGTTGATCCGGGTAAAGCTTCAGATTAGCCATGTTCTCGTGAGACGGCTCAAACGGCATTTGCAAATCTGGCGCAATGCGCATTGACCAGTTAAAGCTGTAAGCGTCACCAGTGTCGCGGCGATTTTCTTTCACCAGCGGCATCGATTTTTTCATCTGACGAGCGACTTCAGCGGCGTCATCAATGATGATGCGGTAATGGCGGCGCGCGTTTTCACCCAACGTATGCACGACAAACTCGTCCAGTACGCGGAAGTAGTCTGCGCTCTCTTTCGGGCCGGTGAGGATCAATGGTAAAACCTGATCTTTGTTGGCCGGGTTCATTAAAATTCCCAGCAAATACAGCAACTCTTCTGCCGTACCCACACCGCCAGGGAAGATAATGATACCGTGAGCGATACGCACAAACGCTTCCAGACGTTTTTCGATATCCGGCATGATGATCAATTCGTTGACCAGCGGGTTAGGCGGTTCAGCGGCGATAATCGACGGCTCTGTCATACCAATAAAACGACTGTCTTTGTAACGCTGCTGCGCGTGTCCGACCGCAGCACCTTTCATCGGCGCTTCCATCGCTCCCGGACCACAGCCGGTGCAGATATTCAGCTCACGCAGGCCCAGCTGATTCCCGACGCGACGGGCATACAAATACTCGTTTTCGTTAATTGAGTGACCACCCCAGCAGACCACCATATTTGGCGCTTCACCGACATGCAGTGCGCGAGCGTTACGCAAGATGGAAAAGACCAGGTTAGTGATGTGGACGGAGTTGTCGAGATTCAGGTTGGGAAAACGAACGGTGTTATGGATTTGCCCGTAAACGAAGAGAATGTCACGCAGAACCGCGAACAAGTTGGCCTGCAAAGCGCGAATAATTCGCCCATCGACAAAAGCCTCTTCCGGGGGATTAATCAGTTCCAGCTTTACGCCGCGTTCACGGCGCAGGACGTTAATATCGAAATTTTCAAAACGAGACAGCAATTCTTTGCTGTTATCGGTCAAACTACCGGAGTTCAGTACGGCAAGTGAACAGTTGCGAAACAGTTGATAGAGGTCGCTGCTGGCGGTGCGTTTAAGCATATCCACTTCCAGCTGCGACAACATATCCATGGAGCCAAGCGGGCTAATATGTGTAATCAAGAAAAACTCCTTATGGGACGAATATCGTCATTCCCTTTGATTACAATAGCCCTGCCTGATGACCTTTCACAACCTTCTGCGTGAATCCAGCACGCAAAATTGAGAAAAAATTTATTGCCGAACCAGTCTTGTGGTCGATGGGACAAAATCGCTATTACTGCGCCACGGGTTAATGTCCAGACCGCCACGACGGGTATAACGTGCGTAAACGCTCAATTTCTCTGGCTGGCAGAAGCGTAACAGGTCATTAAAGATGCGTTCCACGCACTGTTCGTGGAACTCGTTGTGATGACGGAAAGAAACCAGGTAACGCAGCAGTTTTTCTCTGTCAATTTGGCGTCCACGATACTGAATTTGGATCGATCCCCAATCTGGTTGATGGGTGATCAGGCAATTTGATTTCAGCAGGTGGCTGACGAGCGTCTCTTCTACTACTTTTTCGCCACTGGTGGCATTCTCCAGATAGTCAGTAGTGAATTCATAGTTATCGATAGTGATATCCTGTTCATCAATGCAAGTGCCATTGAAATGACCTATCGGTTGGCCTTCCAGTTCATCAAGACGATATAACGCCACGCTAACCTTACCCTGAGCGCAAGTGCTTAAGTCGCGCTCCAGCGTCTGGCGCACCTCATCCCAGTTATTAAAACGCGTCTGGTTAAAACTGTTGAGATAGAGCTTAAAACTCTTCGACTCAATCAGATTTGCGCTGGTGTAATCAAGTTCAACATGACCGGCGGCGACCTGCGGCAAACCTTTCGCATTCAGCCAGGAAAGTTCATATAGCGTCCAGATATCCGTACCGTGAAAAGGCAGGTTATCCGCTTTCAGACCCAGCGGATCGCGATTCAGACTACGCGGAACGCCTTGCAGTAGGCTGGCGTCATAGGTATCCCGGTAATCGGTTGATTTTCCAAGAGTCAGGCCCGCAAGTGCCTGATGGTTTGCATAAGAAGACATGTTTCACCGTCATAAACCAGATAAACTAAACGACAAGTGTATCTGGTTTAAGTGAAGAGAGAAATTAGTGGACGATTTGACCGCACAAGCCCTGAAAGATTTTACTGCACGCTACTGCGATGCGTGGCATGAAGAGCATAAAAGCTGGCCGTTGAGTGAGGAACTGTACGGCGTTCCTTCACCGTGCATTATTTCAACCACCGAAGACGCCGTATACTGGCAACCCCAGCCGTTTACCGGGGAACAAAATGTAAACGCGGTTGAATGCGCTTTTGATATTGTGATACAACCCACAATTCATACCTTTTATACGACTCAGTTTGCCGGGGATATGCACGCGCAGTTTGGCGATATTAAACTGACATTGCTGCAAACCTGGAGTGAAGACGACTTCCGTCGGGTGCAGGAAAATCTGATTGGTCATCTGGTGACTCAGAAAAGGCTAAAACTGCCGCCCACGCTATTTATCGCGACGCTGGAAGAAGAGTTAGAGGTGATCTCGGTGTGTAATCTCTCCGGTGAAGTGTGCAAAGAGACGCTGGGAACACGTAAACGGACGCATTTAGCCTCAAATCTTGCGGAATTCCTTAATCAACTTAAGCCTCTTCTGTAATCCAAATACCCCATCTGGTTGTGAGAGATCTCTTACAGACTCTGTAGGAGATCGCCAGGAAATAAGCGAATACTTAAAAAGATAAGAATCGTTATTTTCATTTAAAATCAATATATTGCTTGTCAATTCTTAACTTTCATATGAAATTTTCCTTAAGGCATTGTCTGTAAGCGCCTTGTAAGACTTCGCGAAAAAGACGATTCTATCTTCGTCGACAGGGAGTCAGACAACGAAGTGAACATCAGGATGATGACACTTCTGAAGGACACACCAGGATGGTGTTTCAGGGAAAGGCTTCTGGATGAAGCGAAGAGGATGACGCAGGACGCGTTAAAGGACACCTCCAGGATGGAGAATGAGAACCGGTCAGGATGATTCGGTGGGTCAGGAAGGCCAGGGACACTTCAGGATGAAGTATCACATCGGGGTGGTGTGAGCAGGAAGCAATAGTTCAGGATGAACGATTGGCCGAAAGGCCAGAGGAAAAGTTGTCAAGGATGAGCAGGGAGCAACAAAAGTAGCTGGAATGCTGCGAAACGAACCGGGAGCACTGTGAATACAGTGCTCCCTTTTTTTATTCCTGCTATCCTTCGCGGCAGTTTTTCTTATTGAGGTTGCTTTATGACCACTCATGACCGCGTTCGTCTCCAGTTGCAGGCGCTTGAAGCGTTACTGCGTGAACATCAGCACTGGCGAAACGATGAACCCCAGCCGCATCAATTTAATAGTACCCAACCGTTCTTTATGGACACCATGGAACCACTGGAGTGGTTGCAGTGGGTGCTGATCCCGCGAATGCACGATTTGTTAGAAAACAACCAGCCGTTACCGGGCGCTTTTGCCGTTGCTCCCTATTATGAAATGGCGCTGGCGACGGACCACCCGCAACGCGCGCTTATTCTGGCTGAGCTGGAAAAACTGGATGCTCTTTTTGCGGATGATGCGAGCTAATGCTGGAAATACTCTATCAGGATGAATGGCTGGTTGCGGTAAATAAACCTTCCGGCTGGCTGGTTCACCGCAGCTGGCTGGATCGCGACGAGAAAGTAGTGGTCATGCAAACCGTGCGTGACCAGATAGGCCAGCATGTGTTTACTGCTCATCGTCTGGACCGACCAACTTCTGGTGTGTTGTTGATGGGATTATCCAGCGAGGCCGGACGGCTGCTGGCACAACAGTTTGAACAGCACCAAATCCAGAAACGTTACCATGCGATTGTGCGCGGTTGGTTGATGGAAGAAGCAGTTCTGGATTATCCACTGGTGGAAGAACTGGACAAAATCGCTGATAAATTTGCCCGCGAAGATAAAGGCCCACAGCCAGCAGTGACGCATTATCGCGGTTTGGCGACCGTAGAAATGCCGGTAGCGACCGGACGTTACCCGACCACGCGCTACGGCCTGGTGGAACTGGAGCCGAAAACCGGACGCAAGCACCAGCTCCGTCGCCATCTTGCCCATTTGCGGCACCCGATTATTGGCGACAGCAAACATGGTGATTTACGCCAGAATCGCAGCGGTGCTGAACATTTTGGCCTTCAGCGGTTAATGCTGCATGCCAGTCAGTTGTCATTAACGCATCCTTTTACTGGCGAGCCGCTGACTATTCACGCGGGCCTGGACGACACCTGGATGCAGGCGTTATCACAATTTGGCTGGCGGGGTCTGCTTCCTGAAAATGAAAGGGTTGAGTTCAGTGCGCCATCGGGTCAGGATGGAGAGATAAGTTCCTAATCCAGGGAGAAAACGGTATGGCGGAAATTGGTATTTTTGTCGGCACTATGTACGGAAATTCGCTGTTAGTGGCGGAAGAAGCGGAAGCAATTCTGACCGCGCAGGGCCACAAAGCAACGGTATTTGAAGATCCTGAATTAAGCGACTGGCTGCCCTATCAGGATAAGTATGTTCTGGTGGTTACGTCCACGACCGGGCAGGGCGACCTTCCTGATAGCATTGTGCCGCTCTTTCAGGGAATTAAAGATACCCTGGGCTTCCAGCCGAATCTGCGTTATGGCGTGATTGCGCTCGGCGACAGTAGTTATGTGAATTTCTGCAATGGCGGCAAACAGTTCGATGGCTTGTTGCAGGAACAGAGCGCTCAGCGAGTGGGAGAAATGCTGTTGATTGACGCCAGTGAGAACCCGGAACCGGAAACGGAATCAAATCCGTGGGTCGAAAATTGGGGCACGCTGTTGTCCTGATACGTTCAGCGAGCGGTAAATGCCGTTTTAGCGGTGCTGAATCGAATCTTTTCAGGCAAATGCCAGTAAAAACTGCTTCATAGCGCGGATTTTTACTGGCGTTTGCCTGGAGTCAAGCGATCCATTTCATACTCTTCTTTATTTCTTCGTTTTAACCCTTCCTTTCTTGTTCTTGTTTTCATTTCCGTGAAGTGGATTCCACCGTCCAGGGCTAATGCCAAAATTGGGCCTCATTGAACGCATTAATGTTGTGTTGTTGCACGGTGAGCCGCTATGGCGCGCTTTTTATACTGCTATTGCCAGATATAAACACGCGCCGTATTCGGCGAACGACCTATAAAAACGGCAAAAAACACCCTACGTCACCTCTGATTTCCTGGCGATGTCGCAGTCCAGAGTGAGCGTGGCTAACGCGAATTTTCAGGAGTGCAACAATGAGTTCTTTAAGTCAGGCTGCGAGCAGTGTGGAAAAACGCACGAATGCTCGTTACTGGATAGTGGTGATGTTGTTTATCGTCACATCCTTCAACTACGGCGACCGCGCTACGCTTTCTATTGCCGGTTCGGAAATGGCCAAAGATATCGGCCTTGATCCCGTGGGAATGGGCTATGTGTTCTCTGCCTTCTCATGGGCTTATGTTATCGGGCAGATCCCTGGTGGTTGGTTGCTGGATCGTTTTGGTTCAAAACGCGTCTACTTCTGGTCGATCTTTATCTGGTCGATGTTTACCTTGCTGCAAGGCTTCGTCGATATCTTTAGTGGATTCGGCATTATCGTTGCCCTGTTTACTCTGCGCTTCCTGGTCGGGCTTGCTGAAGCGCCATCTTTCCCCGGCAACAGTCGCATTGTTGCGGCCTGGTTTCCGGCGCAGGAAAGGGGAACGGCGGTGTCGATTTTTAACTCCGCTCAATACTTCGCAACGGTGATCTTCGCGCCGATTATGGGCTGGCTGACGCATGAAGTGGGCTGGTCACACGTCTTCTTCTTTATGGGCGGTCTGGGCATTGTCATCAGCTTTATCTGGTTGAAAGTCATCCACGAGCCAAATCAACATCCGGGGGTAAATCAGAAAGAGCTGGAGTACATCGCCGCGGGTGGCGCGCTGATCAATATGGATCAGCAAAACACCAAAGTTAAAGTGCCGTTCAGCGTGAAGTGGGGGCAGATCAAACAACTGCTCGGGTCACGGATGATGATCGGCGTTTATATCGGTCAGTACTGTATCAACGCCCTGACTTACTTCTTTATTACCTGGTTCCCGGTTTATCTGGTGCAGGCGCGTGGGATGTCGATTCTGAAAGCGGGCTTTGTGGCTTCCGTTCCGGCGGTTTGCGGTTTTATCGGCGGTGTGCTGGGTGGGATTATTTCCGACTGGCTGATGCGCCGCACGGGATCGCTGAACATTGCGCGTAAAACACCGATCGTAATGGGCATGTTGCTGTCGATGGTGATGGTGTTCTGCAACTACGTCAACGTTGAGTGGATGATCATCGGCTTTATGGCGCTGGCCTTCTTCGGTAAGGGCATCGGGGCGCTGGGTTGGGCAGTAATGGCAGATACCGCGCCAAAAGAGATCAGCGGTCTTTCCGGTGGCCTGTTCAACATGTTCGGTAACATTTCTGGCATCGTCACGCCAATCGCAATTGGTTATATCGTTGGCACGACTGGCTCCTTTAATGGGGCGCTGATTTATGTTGGTGTTCATGCCTTAATCGCGGTACTGAGCTACCTGGTGCTGGTGGGCGATATCAAGCGTATCGAGCTGAAACCTGTCGCGGGGCAATAAGATGACGACACAATCCAGTCCTGTTATTACTGATATGAAAGTCATTCCGGTCGCCGGGCACGATAGCATGTTGCTTAATATTGGTGGGGCGCATAACGCATATTTCACTCGCAATATTGTGGTACTCACCGATAACGCCGGGCATACCGGCATTGGTGAAGCGCCAGGCGGAGAGGTGATTTATCAGACACTGGTCGATGCTATTCCGATGGTGTTGGGCCAGGAAGTTGCGCGCCTGAATAAAGTGGTTCAGCAGGTGCATAAAGGTAATCAGGCAGCCGATTTTGATACCTTCGGCAAAGGTGCCTGGACTTTTGAATTGCGCGTTAATGCCGTGGCGGCGCTGGAAGCCGCCTTGCTTGACCTGCTAGGTAAGGCGCTGAATGTTCCGGTCTGCGAACTGTTGGGGCCAGGCAAGCAACGCGAGGCTATTACCGTCCTCGGTTATCTGTTTTATATCGGTGATCGGACCAAAACCGATCTTCCTTATCTGGAAAATACGCCGGGCAACCATGAGTGGTATCAGTTGCGCCATCAGAAAGCGATGAACAGCGAAGCCGTTGTGCGTCTGGCGGAAGCCTCACAGGATCGCTACGGCTTTAAAGATTTCAAACTTAAGGGCGGCGTGTTACCTGGCGAGCAAGAAATCGACACTGTTCGTGCATTGAAGAAACGTTTCCCGGATGCGCGGATTACCGTTGATCCCAACGGTGCATGGCTGCTTGATGAAGCTATTTCTCTGTGCAAAGGGCTGAATGATGTTCTCACCTATGCCGAAGATCCATGTGGCGCAGAACAGGGTTTCTCCGGACGTGAAGTGATGGCGGAATTTCGACGGGCGACCGGCTTGCCCGTCGCGACTAACATGATCGCCACCAACTGGCGCGAAATGGGCCATGCGGTGATGCTCAATGCGGTAGATATTCCACTTGCCGATCCGCACTTCTGGACGCTTTCCGGTGCAGTCCGCGTGGCGCAACTTTGCGACGACTGGGGGCTGACCTGGGGCTGCCATTCCAATAACCACTTTGATATCTCTCTGGCGATGTTTACCCATGTGGGTGCGGCGGCACCGGGTAATCCTACCGCTATCGATACCCACTGGATTTGGCAGGAGGGCGATTGTCGCCTGACCAAAAATCCGCTGGAGATTAAAAACGGAAAAATTGCCGTTCCTGATGCGCCCGGTCTGGGCGTGGAACTGGACTGGGAGCAGGTACAAAAGGCGCATGAGGCCTATAAACGTCTGCCTGGCGGTGCGCGTAACGACGCGGGCCCGATGCAGTACCTGATCCCCGGCTGGACCTTTGACCGTAAACGTCCCGTTTTCGGCCGTCATTGATTTTGAAAAAGGACATAAATATGAGTTCTCAATTTACGACGCCTGTTGTTACTGAAATGCAGGTCATCCCGGTGGCGGGCCATGACAGTATGCTGATGAATCTGAGTGGTGCACATGCACCGTTCTTCACGCGTAATATTGTGATTATCAAAGATAATTCCGGTCACACTGGCGTAGGGGAAATTCCCGGCGGCGAGAAAATCCGTAAAACGCTGGAAGATGCGATTCCGCTGGTGGTGGGTAAAACGCTGGGTGAATACAAAAACGTTCTGACGCTGGTGCGTAATACTTTTGCCGATCGTGATGCCGGTGGGCGCGGTTTGCAGACATTTGATTTGCGTACCACTATTCATGTAGTTACCGGGATAGAAGCGGCAATGCTGGATCTGCTGGGGCAGCATCTGGGGGTTAACGTGGCATCGCTGCTGGGCGATGGTCAACAGCGTAGCGAAGTCGAAATGCTTGGTTATCTGTTCTTCGTCGGTAATCGCAAAGCCACACCGCTGCCGTATCAAAGCCAGCCGGATGATAAATGTGACTGGTATCGCCTGCGTCACGAAGAAGCGATGACGCCGGATGCGGTGGTGCGCCTGGCGGAAGCGGCGTATGAAAAATATGGCTTCAACGATTTCAAACTGAAGGGCGGCGTACTGGCCGGGGAAGAAGAAGCAGAATCTATTGTGGCACTGGCGCAACGCTTCCCACAGGCGCGTATTACCCTCGATCCTAACGGTGCCTGGTCGCTGAACGAAGCGATTAAAATTGGTAAATACCTGAAAGGTTCGCTGGCTTATGCAGAAGATCCGTGTGGTGCGGAGCAAGGTTTCTCCGGGCGTGAAGTGATGGCAGAGTTCCGTCGCGCAACTGGCCTGCCGACCGCAACCAATATGATCGCCACCGACTGGCGGCAGATGGGCCATACGCTCTCCCTGCAATCCGTTGATATCCCGCTGGCGGATCCGCATTTCTGGACGATGCAAGGTTCGGTACGTGTGGCGCAAATGTGCCATGAATTTGGCCTGACCTGGGGTTCACACTCTAACAACCACTTCGATATTTCCCTGGCGATGTTTACCCATGTAGCCGCTGCTGCACCGGGTAAAATTACTGCTATTGATACGCACTGGATCTGGCAGGAAGGCAATCAGCGTCTGACCAAAGAACCGTTTGAGATCAAAGGCGGTCTGGTTCAGGTGCCGCAAAAACCAGGATTGGGAGTAGAAATCGATATGGATCAGGTGATGAAAGCCCACGAGCTGTATCAGAAACACGGGCTTGGCGCGCGTGACGATGCAATGGGAATGCAGTATCTGATTCCTGGCTGGACGTTTGATAACAAGCGCCCGTGCATGGTGCGTTAAGACAGAAAACCAAAACCGGCTCTGTCAGGAGCCGGTTTGAGATTACTGACGAAGTGGCTTACGGGGACGGTTTTCCCCTCGCCCTTTCAAGGAGGGGACCGGGGTGAGGGTAATCATTCGCACTTGCGTTGGCCTGTTCCCCTCACCCTAACCCTCTCCCCGGAGGGGCGAGGGGACTGTCTGTGCTGCTCCCAGCATTGGCATTGGACGGAACCTATTTTGACTCGACAAGACGTCCGTTACCCGAGAATTTTGCTGGCTTCGCGCGCTACATTATCCATCTCGTCTAACAGTTCCAGCAGCTCCGGCTCCAAATCTTCTTCTTTAGTACCGCTACGTAGCTGTTGTTCGATCAGCTGGCAGAGATTCTTCATACGCGGCACACCGCTATAGCCGCAACTGCCATGCAGTTTATGAATCAAATCAACCAGGCCTTCCGGGTTTTCTCCAACCAGCTGTTCCTCAACTTTGTTGCGAACTTCAGGCAGGAAATCGAGTAACATTTGCAGCATATCGCGCGCTAAATCGGTTTTTCCTGCTGCCTGGCGTAGTGCCAGTTGCCAGTCGAGGGTCGCATTCGGGTTCACCACAATTTCGTTGACTTCGGGCGTCACGACGCGAGAGGAAATACCGCTGCCAGGCTTGTAGCGCAACAACAAATTATGCAATCGCTCTTCTTCAATCGGTTTCGCCAGATAATCGCTCATCCCTGCGCCAAGCAGCTTCTCTTTTTGCCCGGCCATTGCATGCGCCGTTACCGCGATAACTGGCGTTTGTTGCTGATGGGGGAGCTGGTGGATGAGTTCGCAGGCCCGAATGCCATCCATGTCCGGCATTTGAATATCCATTAAGATCAAATCGAACGGCATCTGTTTCGCCCGTTCAACCGCCTGATGCCCGCTATCGCAAAGTTCCACATGTTGCACCATATCTTCCAGCAATGCGCCGATAAGTTTCAGGTTAGCGGGGTTGTCATCAACCGCCATGACTGTCATTGCCAGCTTACTTTCATCGGTTACAGGCAAAAGCGTGTTTTGTTTGTGATGACAAAATTCCGTCAGGGCAGGTAACAGGCGCGTAGGTGTTAATGGTTTCAGCAGACACGCGCCGATACCATCTTGCTTAAGTTTTTCAGCATTGACTTGTGCATGGCAAGGAAGTGCCAGCATGAGAAAATCGGTCATCGATACTGCTTTCGCTAATCGCTCATGTTGCATTGTTAGCGGCTCGCGGAAGGTCACCGCGATGCCTAACAACATCATGTCGTAATGCGCGGGAGGCAGCGCGGAGAACGTTGGGCTATAAACCACTTCCAGCGGCGTTTCACTTAAAATATCCAGCGTGCATTGCGCTGCTGCGGAGTTTGGTTCGACATAGGCCAGGCGCTTGCCGGCTAGGCACTGGGTGGATGGCCCTTCGATAATAATGTTCGGGTTCAGATCGAGATTAATGTGGAACCAGAAAGTTGAACCGCGATTCGGCTGGCTATGGAACGAAATATCGCCGCCCATTTCATTAACCAGTTTTTGTGTAATCACCAGCCCCAGCCCGGTACCACCATGACGGCGGGAAATACTGGCATCAGCCTGTCGGAAGGCCTGGAATAAGCGCGATTGATTGCGTTCAGGAATACCAATGCCGGTATCCCGAATCTGCACTTCAATCTGCACTTTGGTATTACTCAGCGCACGTTTTTCTACCAGAATATCAATGTTGCCATTCTCGGTGAATTTAATTGCATTCCCCACCAGGTTAGTGATGATTTGCTGTAATCGTAGAGGGTCGCCGATAACGTTATCAGGCACGTCGCTTTTAATATTGAGCGTCAGTTCCAGCCCTTTATCGTGAGAAGAATGTGCCAGCAGGGTAACGACTTCATCCAGCGTGCTGCGTAGTGGGAATGGAATACTTTCCAGAATCAGCTTACCTGCTTCCAGTTTCGAGAAGTCGAGAACATCATTAATAATTGCCAGCAAATTATTTGCCGAACGTTCAATCGTATTCAGGTGATCGCGCTGCGTTGGTGTTAATTCTGTTTTCAGCGTCAGGCGGGTAAAGCCAATAACACCATTCAGTGGTGTACGCAGCTCGTGTGACATATTTGCCAGAAACTCGGATTTAATACGCGCCGCTTCCTGGGCGCGCTTTTTCGCCAGATCCAACTCAACGTTCTGAATTTCCATCTGCTCCAGCGTTTCACGCAGATCGGACGTCGCCTGGTCGATATTGTGCTGCATCTCTTCGTGATAAGCAGCCAGCGACATTGCCATCGAGTTGATACCGTTTTTCAGCATATCCAGCTCGCCGAGCATAAATCCTTCCACCCGGCTGTCGAGTTGCCCGCGACGGATGCGGTCGACGGTATTCACCATATTGCGAATCGGACCGGTTACATCGCGCATTAAGCGCCAGCCAAAAATAAGCGCAATACCGATACAAAACAGCATCATCACGCTGGAAATAAAAATCTCTTTATATTGCTGCAAGCGAACCGATTTAAGATCCAGCTCAAGCGCAATATATCCCAACATATTTTGACTATTTTTGGCATCGCTACTGGGCGATTCGTCGGGGGAGTAACTCTCAGAAATAATCGGCGTGCGGAGGATCATAATATCGCCGTCACGAGTGACAGTGAGCTGGCGAGGAAACGGCACGTTGCTGCCGAGCTGCATTGATGAGGGATCAAGATGAAAATTGGAGGTGACAAAGAGTCGGTTATTTTCATCATAAACCGAAATCGCGCGAACAATATCGGAATGGCGACGATGCAGTACGCTTATTAACTGACCGATAGATTCGCGATTTTGCAGGCTCATGCCATATTCAGTAGAAACTGCAAGCGGCTCAATAATGCTGGCTCCGGCATCTTCCAGTTGACGCTGCAAGTCGTTATAGCGATGCACAACGAAAAAGATACTCAGCAATAAACCAATAAGGACGGTCGGTGCCAGGATCAGAATCATCATGCGTGCGCGCAGGCTGTAGTTGGTCATGGAGTTCCGTTATGGGACAATTAAGGTCACACTGTTAAATTGAGAAAGTCTCGCCAATGGCGCAATTCTACTCTGCAAAACGACGCACGACGACGCGTCAGATCATAACTGTTTCAGTCAACGACCTCGACTCTTTTGGTCAGGGCGTGGCACGACATAACGGCAAAGCGTTATTTATTCCTGGATTACTGCCACAGGAAAACGCGGAAGTTACTGTTACTGAAGATAAAAAACAGTACGCCCGCGCTAAAGTCGTGCGCCGGTTAAGCGATAGCCCGGAACGCGAAACGCCACTCTGCCCTCATTTTGGCGTATGCGGTGGCTGTCAGCAACAACACGCCAGCGTGGATTTACAGCAGCGAAGCAAAAGTGCGGCACTCGCCCGATTAATGAAACACGAAGTCTCTGAAGTGATCGCCGATGTTCCCTGGGGCTATCGCCGTCGCGCGCGTTTAAGTTTGAACTACTTACCGAAAACACAGCAACTTCAGATGGGCTTTCGCAAAGCGGGCTCCAGTGACATTGTCGACGTTAAACAATGCCCCATTTTAGTGCCCCAACTTGAAGCATTACTGCCCAAAGTCAGGGCATGCCTGGGCAGCTTACAAGCTATGCGCCATCTTGGTCATGTTGAACTGGTACAGGCAACCAGCGGCACGCTGATGATTTTGCGCCATACCGCACCGCTAAGTTCGGCTGATCGCGAAAAACTGGAACGCTTTTCGCATTCTGAAGGCCTGGATCTGTATCTCGCCCCCGATAGTGAGATACTCGAAACCGTCTCTGGTGAGATGCCCTGGTATGACTCAAACGGGTTGCGCTTAACTTTTAGCCCGCGCGATTTTATTCAGGTCAATGCGGGTGTGAACCAAAAAATGGTAGCGCGTGCGTTGGAATGGCTGGATGTACAACCTGAAGATCGCGTACTGGATCTGTTCTGCGGTATGGGCAATTTTACACTGCCATTGGCGACACAAGCTGCCAGTGTGGTGGGTGTAGAAGGTGTTCCGGCGCTGGTGGAAAAAGGCCAGCAGAATGCGCGTCTTAATGACTTACACAATGTGACGTTTTATCACGAAAATCTTGAAGAAGATGTCACAAAGCAGCCGTGGGCGAAAAACGGCTTCGATAAAGTGTTGCTGGACCCCGCGCGAGCAGGTGCCGCAGGTGTTATGCAGCAAATTATAAAACTGGAACCTATTCGTATAGTTTATGTATCCTGTAACCCTGCAACGCTGGCTCGGGATAGCGAAGCGTTATTAAAAGCAGGATATACCATTGCGCGACTGGCGATGCTGGATATGTTCCCACACACGGGACATCTGGAATCGATGGTACTTTTCTCGCGCGTTAAATAGTTACGATTTGCCGATTTCGGCAGGTCTGGTCCCTAAAGGAGAGGACGATGGTTGCGGTAAGAAGTGCACATATCAATAAGGCTGGTGAATTTGATCCGGAAAAATGGATCGCAAGTCTGGGTATTACCAGCCAGAAGTCGTGTGAGTGCTTAGCCGAAACCTGGGCGTATTGTCTGCAACAGACGCAGGGGCATCCGGATGCCAGTCTGTTATTGTGGCGTGGTGTTGAGATGGTGGAGATCCTCTCGACATTAAGTATGGACATTGACACGCTGCGGGCGGCGCTGCTGTTCCCTCTGGCGGATGCCAACGTAGTCAGCGAAGATGTGCTGCGTGAGAGCGTCGGTAAGTCGGTCGTTAACCTTATTCACGGCGTGCGTGATATGGCGGCGATCCGCCAGCTGAAAGCGACGCATACCGATTCTGTTTCCTCCGAACAGGTCGATAACGTTCGCCGGATGTTATTGGCGATGGTCGATGATTTCCGCTGCGTGGTCATCAAACTGGCAGAGCGTATTGCTCATCTGCGCGAAGTAAAAGACGCGCCGGAAGATGAACGCGTACTGGCGGCAAAAGAGTGCACCAATATCTACGCGCCGTTGGCGAACCGTCTTGGGATTGGACAACTGAAATGGGAGCTGGAAGATTACTGCTTCCGTTATCTCCACCCGACCGAATACAAACGCATCGCAAAACTGCTGCATGAACGCCGTCTCGACCGCGAACACTATATCGAAGAGTTTGTCGGCCATCTGCGCGCTGAGATGAAAGCTGAAGGCGTTAAAGCTGAAGTGTATGGTCGACCGAAACACATCTACAGCATCTGGCGCAAAATGCAGAAAAAGAACCTCGCCTTCGATGAGCTGTTTGATGTGCGTGCGGTACGTATTGTCGCCGAGCGTTTACAGGATTGTTATGCCGCACTGGGGATAGTGCACACTCACTATCGCCACCTGCCGGATGAGTTTGACGATTACGTCGCTAACCCGAAACCAAACGGTTATCAGTCTATTCATACCGTGGTTCTGGGGCCGGGTGGCAAAACCGTTGAGATCCAAATCCGCACCAAACAGATGCATGAAGATGCAGAGTTGGGTGTTGCTGCGCACTGGAAATATAAAGAGGGCGCGGCTGCTGGCGGCGCACGTTCGGGACATGAAGACCGGATTGCCTGGCTGCGTAAACTGATTGCGTGGCAGGAAGAGATGGCTGATTCCGGCGAAATGCTCGACGAAGTACGCAGCCAGGTCTTTGACGACCGGGTGTATGTCTTTACGCCGAAAGGTGATGTTGTTGATTTGCCTGCGGGATCAACGCCGCTGGACTTCGCTTACCACATCCACAGTGATGTCGGACACCGCTGCATCGGGGCAAAAATAGGCGGGCGCATTGTGCCGTTCACCTACCAGCTGCAGATGGGCGACCAGATTGAAATTATCACCCAGAAACAGCCGAACCCCAGCCGTGACTGGTTAAACCCAAACCTCGGTTACGTCACAACCAGCCGTGGGCGTTCGAAAATTCACGCTTGGTTCCGTAAACAGGACCGTGACAAAAACATTCTGGCTGGGCGGCAAATCCTTGACGACGAGCTGGAACATCTGGGGATCAGCCTGAAAGAAGCAGAAAAACATCTGCTGCCGCGTTACAACTTCAATGATGTCGACGAGTTGCTGGCGGCAATTGGTGGCGGGGATATCCGTCTCAATCAGATGGTGAACTTCCTGCAATCGCAATTTAATAAGCCGAGTGCCGAAGAGCAGGATGCCGCCGCGCTGAAGCAACTTCAGCAAAAAAGCTATACGCCGCAAAACCGCAGTAAAGATAACGGTCGTGTGGTGGTTGAAGGTGTCGGTAACCTGATGCACCACATCGCGCGCTGCTGCCAGCCGATTCCTGGAGATGAGATTGTCGGCTTCATTACCCAGGGACGCGGTATTTCAGTACACCGCGCCGATTGCGAACAACTGGCGGAACTGCGCTCCCATGCGCCAGAACGCATTGTTGACGCGGTATGGGGTGAGAGCTACTCCGCCGGATATTCGCTGGTGGTCCGCGTGGTGGCTAATGATCGTAGTGGGTTGTTACGTGATATCACGACCATTCTCGCCAATGAGAAAGTGAACGTGCTTGGCGTTGCCAGCCGTAGCGATACCAAACAGCAACTGGCGACCATCGACATGACCATTGAGATTTACAACCTGCAAGTGCTGGGGCGCGTGCTGGGTAAACTCAACCAGGTGCCGGATGTTATCGACGCGCGTCGGTTGCACGGGAGTTAGTCTTACATAGCTGGATATGGCGTCAGCCGTATCCAGCGATATCTTTTACTCGAAGGTATTACACCTGACAGACCCGCAATTTTCAGGACAATTCAATGAATCAAATCGACCGTTTGCTCACTATTATGCAGCGCCTGCGCGACCCGGAAAACGGCTGCCCGTGGGATAAAGAGCAGACATTTGCCACCATTGCGCCTTACACCCTTGAAGAAACCTACGAAGTGCTGGACGCCATCGCCCGTGAAGATTTTGACGATCTTCGCGGTGAACTGGGCGATCTGCTATTCCAGGTGGTGTTTTACGCGCAAATGGCTCAGGAAGAAGGGCGCTTTGACTTTAATGATATTTGCGCTGCTATTAGCGATAAATTAGAGCGTCGCCATCCGCATGTTTTTGCTGACAGTTCTGCCGAAAACAGTAGTGAAGTGCTTACCCGTTGGGAGCAAATCAAAACCGAAGAGCGCGCGCAGAAAGCGCAGCATTCAGCGCTGGACGATATTCCTCGTAGTTTACCGGCTTTAATGCGTGCGCAAAAAATCCAGAAACGTTGCGCCAACGTTGGTTTCGACTGGACGACGCTTGGTCCGGTAGTCGATAAAGTCTACGAAGAGATCGACGAGGTGATGTACGAGGCGCGGCAGGCTGTTATCGACCAGGCTAAACTGGAGGAGGAAATGGGTGACCTGCTGTTTGCCACGGTCAACATGGCACGCCATTTAGGGACAAAAGCAGAGATTGTACTACAAAAAGCCAATGAAAAATTCGAGCGCCGTTTTCGCGAAGTGGAGCGTATTGTTGCCGCGCGTGGACTGGAAATGACAGGTGTTGACCTCGAAACAATGGAAGAAGTCTGGCAACAGGTAAAACGGCAGGAAATTGATCTCTAAGGGAATTACGTGGTCAAGCGCGATTTGTGTCATTTTTTAAATGACAAGCGCTTGATTTGCGTCAAAAACATTTACCCCAAAGGGGCTATTTTCTCACTCCTGATTTCAATAGTGCGCTGGCGAAGAGGAGGGATAATGAAAGTTTGTGGCACAGGTCATGTTCGGGTATACTGCTTTCCCGTCCTGGTTATTCCATCGTCTTTTCAACCTAACTTCTCAGGTTCAGCATGACAACGAACTATATTTTTGTGACCGGCGGGGTCGTATCCTCTCTGGGTAAAGGCATTGCCGCAGCCTCCCTCGCAGCCATTCTTGAAGCCCGTGGCCTCAATGTGACCATCATGAAACTGGATCCGTACATCAACGTCGATCCAGGTACTATGAGCCCAATCCAACACGGGGAAGTGTTCGTTACTGAAGACGGCGCTGAAACCGACCTGGACCTGGGGCACTACGAGCGTTTCATTCGTACCAAAATGAGCCGCCGCAACAACTTCACCACGGGGCGTATCTACTCTGACGTTCTGCGTAAAGAACGCCGCGGCGACTACCTCGGCGCAACCGTACAGGTTATTCCGCACATCACTAACGCTATCAAAGAGCGCGTGCTGGAAGGCGGCGAAGGTCATGACGTGGTACTGGTAGAAATCGGCGGTACAGTAGGTGATATCGAATCCCTGCCGTTCCTCGAAGCGATTCGCCAGATGGCTGTTGAAATTGGCCGTGAGCACACTCTGTTTATGCACCTGACGCTGGTGCCGTATATGGCAGCGTCTGGTGAAGTCAAAACCAAACCGACTCAGCACTCTGTAAAAGAGCTGCTCTCCATCGGTATCCAGCCTGACATCCTGATTTGTCGTTCAGATCGCGCTGTTCCGGCGAACGAACGTGCGAAGATTGCATTGTTCTGTAATGTTCCGGAAAAAGCGGTTATTTCTCTGAAAGACGTCGATTCCATCTATAAAATTCCGGGCCTGTTGAAATCGCAGGGGCTGGACGATTATATTTGTAAACGATTCAGCTTAAACTGCCCGGAAGCGAATCTGTCTGAATGGGAACAGGTTATCTTCGAAGAAGCGAATCCGGTAAGTGAAGTCACCATTGGTATGGTCGGCAAGTACATTGAACTGCCGGACGCTTACAAATCCGTGATCGAAGCACTGAAACACGGTGGGCTGAAGAATCGTGTCAGCGTCAACATCAAACTGATCGATTCACAAGATGTTGAAACGCGCGGCGTTGAAATCCTTAAAGGTCTGGACGCAATCCTCGTACCTGGCGGTTTCGGCTATCGTGGCGTAGAAGGCATGATTACGACCGCGCGTTTTGCGCGTGAGAACAATATTCCGTATCTGGGCATTTGCCTGGGTATGCAGGTGGCGTTAATTGATTACGCTCGCCATGTTGCCAACATGGAGAACGCCAACTCTACGGAATTTGTGCCAGACTGTAAGTACCCGGTTGTGGCGCTGATTACCGAGTGGCGCGATGAAAACGGCAACGTTGAAGTTCGTAGCGAGAAGAGCGATCTCGGCGGTACCATGCGTCTCGGCGCACAGCAGTGCCAGTTGGTTGACGATAGCCTGGTTCGCCAGCTGTACAATGCGCCGACAATTGTTGAGCGTCATCGTCACCGTTACGAAGTCAACAACATGCTGTTGAAACAGATTGAAGATGCAGGTCTGCGCGTTGCGGGCCGTTCCGGGGATGATCAGTTGGTCGAGATCATCGAAGTTCCGAATCACCCGTGGTTCGTGGCTTGCCAGTTCCATCCGGAGTTTACTTCTACTCCACGTGATGGTCACCCGCTGTTTGCAGGCTTTGTGAAAGCCGCCAGCGAGTTCCAGAAACGTCAGGCGAAGTAAGTAAAAAAGTTAGAACGGCAACGCGTACCCTGGGTACGCGTTGTTTGTCTGGAGTTTCAGTTTAACTAGTGACTTGAGGAAAACCTAATGTCCAAAATCGTAAAAATCATCGGTCGTGAAATCATCGACTCCCGTGGTAACCCGACTGTTGAAGCCGAAGTACATCTGGAGGGTGGTTTCGTCGGTATGGCAGCTGCTCCGTCAGGTGCTTCTACTGGTTCCCGTGAAGCTCTGGAACTGCGCGATGGCGACAAATCCCGTTTCCTGGGTAAAGGCGTAACCAAAGCTGTTGCTGCGGTAAACGGCCCGATCGCTCAGGCACTGATTGGCAAAGATGCCAAAGATCAGGCTGGCATTGACAAGATCATGATCGACCTGGACGGCACCGAAAACAAATCCAAATTCGGCGCGAACGCAATCCTGGCTGTATCTCTGGCTAACGCCAAAGCTGCTGCTGCCGCTAAAGGCATGCCGCTGTACGAGCACATCGCTGAACTGAACGGTACTCCGGGCAAATACTCCATGCCGGTTCCGATGATGAACATCATCAACGGTGGTGAGCACGCTGACAACAACGTTGATATCCAGGAATTCATGATTCAGCCGGTTGGCGCGAAAACTGTGAAAGAAGCCATCCGCATGGGTTCTGAAGTTTTCCATCACCTGGCAAAAGTTCTGAAAGCGAAAGGCATGAACACTGCTGTTGGTGACGAAGGTGGCTATGCGCCGAACCTGGGTTCCAACGCTGAAGCTCTGGCTGTTATCGCTGAAGCTGTTAAAGCTGCTGGTTATGAACTGGGCAAAGACATCACTCTGGCGATGGACTGCGCAGCTTCTGAATTCTACAAAGACGGTAAATACGTTCTGGCTGGCGAAGGCAACAAAGCTTTCACCTCTGAAGAATTCACTCACTTCCTGGAAGAACTGACCAAACAGTATCCGATCGTATCCATCGAAGACGGTCTGGACGAATCTGACTGGGACGGTTTCGCATACCAGACCAAAGTTCTGGGCGACAAAATCCAGCTGGTTGGTGACGACCTGTTCGTAACCAACACCAAGATCCTGAAAGAAGGTATCGAAAAAGGTATCGCTAACTCCATCCTGATCAAATTCAACCAGATCGGTTCTCTGACCGAAACTCTGGCTGCAATCAAGATGGCGAAAGACGCTGGCTACACTGCAGTAATCTCTCACCGTTCTGGCGAAACTGAAGATGCTACCATCGCTGACCTGGCTGTTGGTACTGCTGCAGGCCAGATCAAAACTGGTTCTATGAGCCGTTCTGACCGTGTTGCTAAATACAACCAGCTGATTCGTATCGAAGAAGCTCTGGGCGAAAAAGCACCGTACAACGGTCGTAAAGAGATCAAAGGCCAGGCATAAGTCTGACTTTATCTGATTTAAAAATGCCAGCCTTCGGGCTGGCATTTTTTATGGTTGAGTTACCAGCGACCGGACGCGCCGCCACCGCCAGAAGAACCGCCCCCGCCGCTAAATCCGCCGCCACTTGAGCCGCCACCGGAACCGCTGTTGTCTGAATGATAACTTCTACCAGATGCTTTTTTCTGAAGTACACATAAACAGGTAAAGACCATAATGGTGGTGAAAGTAAAAAAGAAGAAAAATACAGCAATGGAAAAAGTTTTATCGGAGAACAGGAATAAATCTAAAAGATAGATTGCTGAAATACAGACACTGCTTTTACATGCGCGACAAAAATTACTGCCTTGATGAAAAAACCAGAAAGGGAAGAACATCACTGCAAATACCCAAAAAATAGCAAAGTAATAATGATCACTGGAAGACGCTGATTCAATTTCTGAAGGATTAGCCGGATATTGGTGTTGTGAAGTGAGTTGGTTATTCAAAGCGTTTATAGCTAGCTCTAATCCCTGAGCTAATTTTTGTTGTTTAAATGCGGGTATCATGTTGCTACGGATGATATCTCCAGCCAGAGCATCGGTTACCTTTTCTTCCAGCCCATAACCTACCTGGATGCGGACAGTACGATCCGACCAGGCAACAATGATCAGTATCCCATCATTACGTTTGGCATCTCCTAAACGCCAATTGTCAAAAACCCGTGTAGCATATTTTTCAATTGTCTCGTCTTTGGTTGTGGGAACAATTAATACAGCAATTTGCACTTGGGTATTATTGAAAATAGATTCTAACTTGTACGTCAGTTCTTTCTTTTCTTGTGAGTTTAAGCTACTCGTAAGATCCGTAACTTGTTGCTGTAATGATGGGACAATAGTTGGTTGGGCTGCAACAAAGGAACACACGAATGTGAATATTAGTATGAAATAGCGCATTATAAATGTCCCATTAAAGCTGGATAAATAAATTGACGGCGGCATCGGTAATTTGAGATTCGTTATAATTAAAAACGAACACAGAAAAAATAAGTATAATTTTGGTGAATGTTTTTGACATGATTAAATCCCTTTACTTTATTTATTTCTGACATAATACGTTACTCCCTTTTATTATTAACGATCTGTTTCTCATTTTTCTTTAAACCTGCCTGTAACAGAATGTTAATAAGACATGATTGTTGTGGCAGGATCTGCAATAATTAACAATTATCCACTTCACAGAGAATGCTATGCAGTACCCGATTAACGAGATGTTCCAGACCCTGCAAGGTGAGGGTTACTTTACCGGCGTCCCCGCCATTTTTATTCGTTTACAGGGATGCCCGGTTGGCTGTGCCTGGTGCGACACCAAACACACCTGGGAAAAGCTTGAGGATCGGGAAGTCTCCCTTTTCAGCATTCTGGCGAAGACCAAAGAGAGTGATAAGTGGGGGGCGGCGAGCAGTGAAGACTTGCTGGCTGTCATTGGTCGCCAGGGATACACCGCGCGGCATGTGGTGATTACGGGTGGTGAGCCTTGCATTCATGATTTGCTACCACTGACTGACCTGCTCGAAAAGAACGGTTTTAGCTGCCAGATCGAAACCAGTGGTACTCATGAAGTACGCTGCACACCGAATACCTGGGTTACCGTATCGCCAAAGCTGAACATGCGCGGCGGCTATGAAGTGTTGTCACAGGCACTGGAGCGAGCCAACGAAATCAAGCATCCAGTGGGACGCGTGCGTGATATTGAAGCACTGGATGAACTACTGGCAACACTGACCGATGATAAACCGCGAGTCATTGCGCTGCAGCCGATTAGCCAAAAGGAAGATGCTACTCGTTTATGTATCGATACGTGCATTGCGCGCAACTGGCGTTTGTCGATGCAAACACATAAATATTTAAATATTGCCTGATTAAACATTTATAAGCGTTATAAATGGGTGGAACCTGTAAAGACTTCTACTCATTTATATTCTTTGTCGCCTCTAAAAAACCTCCATTTTGCCCATCCTGGACTAATCATTATCATTTTCTACAAATTCTGTGGCGTTAATTTTTCGTTGGAGTGAAAATTATTACGTCGGAGTTTGGTGGATTTTAGCCGGTATAGAATTACTTTAAATATTTGGCTTTTCAATCAATGAATTAAGTGCTCTTTAACATAATGGATGTGTTGTTTGTGTGTTTCTGTTAAGTTGGTAGATTGTGACTGACTTAAAAAATCAATAATTAATAATAGGTTATGTTTAGTGAGTTCCCCGCGCCAGCGGGGATAAACCGTGATCAACATGCAGCGCGAACGGCTGCCCCTCGAGTTCCCCGCGCCAGCGGGGATAAACCGTGCAGGCGGGGAAAAAACGCCGTTTTGTGGCTGAGTTCCCCGCGCCAGCGGGGATAAACCGGCATTGCTGTCTCAAATAATTAATCCGGGGAAGAGTTCCCCGCGCCAGCGGGGATAAACCGGTCATATCAATGTCTTCACCAACAAGCTTATAGAGTTCCCCGCGCCAGCGGGGATAAACCGCGTTTAGCTCCGCAATGCTGGATATCACTGATGAGTTCCCCGCGTCAGCGGGGATAAACCGTATGGGAAACAGTAGCAACTGGCACACTGGCGGAGTTCCCCGCGCCAGCGGGGATAAACCACCATATAACCCGTTATCTCTTTCTCAAGATTTTATATTAGCAGTACTCGTATTAAGCAACATATCCACGTAACACCTCATGTTCAAAATAGTTCCCCATGCCAGATAAGTTCACAATTATCGATACAAAAATCAAATTTAATCAAAGTGTTATTTGTATAATCCTTAAACCGTTAAGAAATTTTAATATATTATTTTTTTAATATTAATTAATGCCTGTTAATTTTTTCTTTAGAATAACAGTGTATTTTTTAAGCTTGTTATTCATTGATTAAGTAATAAATCTGGAAGTTTGTCTTTGTTTTGAGGCTAATGAGTGGTTTTACATAACCGCCTCTATACGCTGTTGATGAATAGTTCTTATGAATAAAGATATCCAGTTCATACTTTAAATGAAAATTGATAAAGTACGGTTTGCGTTGTCTTTTATTCTAAGGACATCGAGTGTAGTTAATATTCCTTGTAACAACAGGGATAAACAGAACTAGTTAAAGTTTTTATTATGTTCCCTGCATCAGCGGGGATAAACCGGACTTGTTATCATTTTTTAAGTTGTCGAACTTATGTTCCCCACGTCAGCGGGGATAACCATTCAGGTATGTTCAGGCCGGGCAGTTTCCCGCCCGGCCTTCCTCACTTACGCATTCGACCAGCTCTGGATCGAATCCGCATTCCCCAATTCCCCATGCATCACTTCATACGATTTTTTCAGGATTACATCAGTATGTTTGGTTAACTCCTTGAAAATGCCTTTATTCATCGCGTCGTAGCGTTTGGCATTGTTCTCAACAGGCATAAAGATATCTTTCACGCGAACCATTTTGTCGACAGCCGTTGCGTAATCCGGGTATAGCCCCAGACCTACCGCCGTATTAATCGCTGCCCCCAGGCTTGCACAACCATTAATGGCGTTACGGCGTGCCGGAAGGTTGAACACGTCGGCAAAAATCTGCATAAACAGATCGCTGTTCGAACCGCCGCCAGTAATGATCACATGCTTTGCAAAGTGATTCATTTCATTACACATATTGTCGTAATTGTTCTTCAGCGTCAGCGCCACGCTTTCCAGTATCGAACGATATATCCATGCGTAATCCATGCTGGAATCAAAGCCGATCATAATCCCGCGTTTGTACGGTTCCCACGGATTGGTCAGCCAGTCCAGCACCGTCATCAGACCATTACAGCCAGGCGGCACACAAGACGCTTTCTTGTTGAGTAAATCTTCCGGTGAAAGATCCTGTGCTTTGGCATCCTGAATTAACGACTCGCCTAACATGTCGCGCAGCCAGCTCACTGTCCACATGCCTTTGCGGATACCGTAACCTTCATACAGCAATGTTTGCGGAATAGAAGACATAATTGGCCAGTACGCCACCGGATCTTTCGGCAGTGCTTTGCCGTTCATCATCAATGCGATGTAAGTGCCAAGAGAAATTACCGCAGTTTCATTATCCAGTAATCCGGCCCCCAGAGCTTCTACCGGTTTATCACTGGTGGTACAAACAACCGGCAGTCCTGCCGGGAAATGTGTCGCCAGTGCGGCTTGTGGTGTGATATGTCCGAGGACGGTGCCAGGCATTTGCACATCAAACAGCATATGACGGGGGATATTAAACTTCTCCATGACTGCGGCATCTTCACTCCATGCCCAGGTCTTATAATCCACCGGCCACTGACCAAAATAGTTGGCGATATTGTCTTTAAACTCGCCGGTTAAGCGATGCGTCAGATAACCTGAAAAAGAGGTGACATATGCCACGTCAGGATTCGTATGTTCGTAAGGGCGTGTAACGCGTGCATCCTGCCAGCTAATCAACGGCGCAGCTGGCGTGCCATCGGCTTTCAATAACGCACGGCAGCAACGGATGGAGCCCAGACCAATACCGACAATATCTTCTTTATTCCCGGCAAACTGACTCATCAAATCGTGACCGGCAAAACATAATGATGCCCATAAATCGTCGTCAGGATGTTCTGCGGTATCGGCATCTGGCGTGTGCATCGGCTGCAATAAGCCTTTGCCTTCGCAAACCACATTACCTTCCAGATCATACATCACCACTTTTGTGCTCTGACTTCCGCCATCAATCCCTATGATGTATTTTTTCGACATGATTTTTCTCCTGTAATTTTCTGGACTTACTTGCTGCTAGCCATAGCAGGGGCGCTATCAGCAGTACGAATTTTTTGGAACAGCAAAAAGGTAAAGACGATCACCATGGCAAGCGCCGCCATGCCCATCAGCCACATATTGCGGTAGGCTTCTGCAGCGGGCAGGGTGTCTTGCCAGTAGCCGATAATCGGGTAAACGAAGACATCCGGCAGGAATCCAATCACCGAACAAATACCTACCGTGGTGCCCATAATGTAAGACGGTGTTCTCGCTTCGCCAGGGCAGGCCCAGTACAGCCCGCGTGAGGCGTAACAGGTGAATCCCAGCAGTAAAATCAGGCCAATCCCCATCGCGACCGATTGCGGGTTAGAGTTCGTGACGAGCAGGGCAGTTAACGCCAGCAAGCCGAGTACGGAAAGGATTTGGATCACGCGGGTAGGGGATTTCACTTTGCTGTAGGTGGTGATAATGCCACCAAGTGGGCCGCACAGTGCGCGGAAGATTTTGTTGATCACAATCCCCATGTAGCTCGCCGCCACCAGCGACATGCCGTACATTTCGGTCAGATAGTTGGTGGAGTAACTCAGAATGGCGTAGATGGTGAAGACACCAAAAATCACCATGCTGCAATACCAGGTGGTGCTGATGCGCAAAACAGCCAGGATGTCGCTAAGCTGGAATGACTGTTTTTCTTCGTTATTGGTATTGCGCAGGTTGTTGTTATCGCTAACAAAAAACCAACACAAAATGCCCAGCAGAATGTAAACCACACTATAGATAATAATGACCGTTTTCAGGCTGGCGCTGTCATCCGGTGCAAAGCGAGAAAAGACCCACATGGTAAACACCGCCAGCGACATTACACCGACGCCGCGCAGCCCTTCCATCCAGCCCATAATTTTCCCTTGCTCGCTATGATCGCCCAGCAACGAGGCGGCTTTAATCGACACCGACCACAGCATTAAAATCGTCGTTATCGCAAAGGCGACCTGAATACAGAGCATTACCCACAGCGGTGGATATGTTGCCATTAACAGACCCAGTAATCCGGTAATGATCATCGCGGAAGTAATCATTTTGCGGTGTGAAAATTTATCGGCAATAACGCCGCTGGGGGCATAAAGAATAATAGCCGCAATACCAAAGGTACTCATTATTAAACCTATCTCGGTATTGCTGAATCCCATAAATTTCGCCATGGGAATTTGATAAATATAACGTAAATAAGCCAGGTCGAAACTAACGCCGCCGCTAAAACTAATTATCGCGAGGGTTATCCAACGGCGATATGAGTTGTGTTGCATATCGTATTCCCATTTGTAATAGACAAAAAAAAGAGAAAAGTAAGCCGCCCTTTCAGGTGGATTACTTTTCTCAGGTCTCTAGTAATTGCAATAAGAAATAACATGGAAAGCAGTGGTGTTGTGTGAGAGTAATCACGCTTCTGCTTTTTAAAATTATTTGACAATTCGAATATAACACTGTGATTACGATCACATTAGCGATTATGCCCTTATGATAAAAATTATCTCCAGTTACCAGAGATAATGAGAAAGGTAACTTCCCTCTCGCGGGGGAAGTTACCTTTCTTTTTTTTTGCCTTACGGAAATTGGAGCTAACTATGTCAATCGAATCTCTCAATGCGTTCTCAATGGATTTTTTCTCCCTGAAAGGTAAAACCGCAATTGTTACCGGCGGGAATAGCGGTTTAGGCCAGGCATTTGCCATGGCGCTGGCCAAAGCTGGTGCAAATATCTTTATTCCAAGCTTCGTTAAAGATAACGGCGAAACAAAGGGAATGATTGAAAAACAGGGTGTTGAAGTTGATTTTATGCAGGTGGATATCACCGCAAAAGGCGCGCCGCAGAAGATAATCGCCGCCTGTTGCGAACGTTTCGGTACCGTCGATATTCTGGTTAACAATGCCGGTATTTGTAAGCTGAATAAGGTGCTGGACTTCGGTCGTGCCGACTGGGATCCAATGATTGATGTGAACCTGACCGCCGCATTCGAGTTAAGCTATGAAGCTGCAAAAATTATGATCCCGCAGAAAAGCGGTAAAATCATTAATATCTGTTCATTGTTCTCTTACTTAGGTGGACAATGGTCACCTGCTTATTCTGCCACTAAACATGCTCTTGCCGGATTCACCAAAGCCTATTGCGATGAATTAGGTCAATATAATATTCAGGTGAATGGTATTGCCCCGGGA
Source organism: Escherichia sp. WS1450 (assembly GCF_046487395.1). Classification (NCBI taxonomy): domain Bacteria; kingdom Pseudomonadati; phylum Pseudomonadota; class Gammaproteobacteria; order Enterobacterales; family Enterobacteriaceae; genus Escherichia; species Escherichia sp. WS1450. The sequence goes on along the minus strand of NZ_JBJQJO010000002.1, from coordinate 164,709 downwards.
TATTACGCTACCGATATCACTCTGGCGACCCGTAGTAATCCAGAAACTAACCAGCGCGTTCTTGAACATATTCCGGCAAACCGTTGGGGCGATACTCAGGATTTAATGGGCGCAGCCGTATTCCTCGCAAGTCCGGCATCGAATTATGTCAACGGACATTTATTAGTGGTTGATGGCGGTTATTTAGTGCGCTAATCCATAACGGTGGTTTCTGTTTTCTCTTATTAATGATTATTCCATTTTTATTATCAGGAAGGAATTACTATGTCTTTATCTCGCGCAGCGATTGTCGACCAGCTAAAGGAAATTGTTGGTGCAGATCGCGTAATTACCGATGAAACAGTATTAAAGAAAAACAGTATTGACCGTTTTCGTAAATTTCCGGATATTCATGGTATTTATACTTTGCCGATTCCGGCAGCGGTCGTAAAACTCGGTTCCACAGAACAAGTCTCCCGTGTGCTGAATTTTATGAATGCGCACAAAATTAACGGTGTGCCACGTACCGGTGCTTCCGCCACCGAAGGTGGGCTGGAAACCGTTGTGGAAAACTCGGTGGTGCTCGACGGCTCCGCCATGAATCAAATCATTAATATTGATATTGAGAATATGCAGGCCACGGCGCAATGTGGCGTTCCGCTGGAGGTGCTGGAAAACGCGTTGCGTGAAAAAGGTTACACCACGGGGCATTCTCCGCAGTCAAAGCCGCTGGCGCAGATGGGCGGCCTGGTGGCGACCCGCAGTATCGGGCAGTTTTCCACACTCTACGGCGCAATCGAAGATATGGTCGTTGGTCTGGAAGCAGTATTGGCTGATGGCACCGTCACACGTATTAAAAACGTGCCACGCCGCGCAGCTGGCCCGGACATTCGTCACATCATCATCGGCAACGAAGGTGCATTGTGCTATATCACTGAAGTAACTGTGAAAATCTTTAAGTTCACCCCGGAAAACAACCTCTTCTACGGCTATATCCTGGAAGACATGAAAACCGGCTTCAACATCCTGCGTGAAATCATGGTGGAAGGGTATCGTCCGTCGATCGCTCGTTTGTATGACGCTGAAGATGGCACCCAACACTTCACCCATTTTGCCGACGGAAAATGCGTGCTGATCTTTATGGCTGAAGGTAACCCACGCATTGCGAAGGCGACGGGCGAAGGGATTGCGGAAATTGTTGCTCGCTACCCGCAGTGCCAGCGCGTAGACAGCAAACTGATCGAAACCTGGTTTAACAACCTGAACTGGGGGCCGGATAAAGTGGCTGCCGAACGTGTGCAGATCCTCAAAACTGGCAACATGGGCTTTACCACCGAAGTGTCCGGCTGCTGGAGCTGCATCCACGAAATCTACGAAAGCGTCATCAACCGTATTCGTACCGAGTTCCCACACGCCGACGACATCACCATGCTGGGCGGTCACTCCTCTCACAGCTACCAGAACGGCACCAACATGTACTTCGTGTACGACTACAACGTTGTAGACTGCAAACCGGAAGAGGAAATCGACAAGTACCACAATCCGCTCAACAAAATCATCTGCGAAGAAACCATTCGCCTCGGCGGTTCGATGGTGCACCACCACGGTATCGGTAAACATCGCGTTCACTGGAGCAAACTGGAACACGGCAGCGCATGGGCGTTGCTGGAAGGACTGAAAAAGCAGTTCGATCCTAACGGTATTATGAACACGGGTACTATCTATCCGATTGAAAAATAATGTGTCAGGCAGCGTCCCGTGGTGACGGGGCGTTGCCTTTTCGGCTTCTCAGGTGAGAAGCCGTTCTTATTACCGGACAATGAAGGGGTAAAGATGAACACTTCACCGGTGCGAATGGATGATTTACCGCTTAACAGTTTTCACTGCCGAATTGCTGCGCTCACTTTCGGCGCACACCTGACCGATGGTTATGTCCTCGGCGTCATTGGGTACGCCATTATTCAGCTTACGCCAGCCATGCAACTGACGCCGTTTATGGCAGGAATGATCGGCGGCTCGGCGCTACTGGGTTTGTTTCTTGGCAGTCTGGTTTTGGGGTGGATCTCCGACCATATCGGGCGACAAAAAATCTTCACCTTCAGCTTTGTGCTGATTACGCTCGCCTCGTTTTTACAATTTTTTGCCACCACGCCAGAGCACCTGATTGGCCTGCGCATTTTGATAGGCATTGGACTGGGAGGCGATTATTCAGTAGGCCACACCTTGCTGGCTGAATTTTCTCCGCGCCGCCATCGCGGTATTTTGCTGGGCGCATTCAGCGTGGTGTGGACGGTGGGCTATGTGCTGGCAAGTATTGCCGGACATCACTTTATTAGCGAAAGCCCGGAGGCCTGGCGCTGGCTGCTGGCATCGGCGGCGCTGCCCGCCTTGCTGATTACCCTGTTACGTTGGGGAACACCAGAATCGCCGCGCTGGCTACTGCGCCAGGGGCGTTTTGCAGAAGCTCACGCTATCGTACATCGCTATTTGGGTCCCCATGTTTTATTGGGCGATGAAGTGGCAACGGCGACCCATAAACATATCAAAACTTTGTTCTCTTCACGTTACTGGCGGCGCACGGTGTTTAACAGCGTCTTCTTTGTCTGCCTCGTGATCCCGTGGTTTGTGATTTATACCTGGCTGCCAACTATCGCCCAGACGATTGGACTGGAAGATGCGCTGACTGCCAGCCTGATGCTTAATGCGTTGTTAATTGTGGGCGCGCTGCTGGGATTAGTTCTGACGCACCTGCTGGCACATCGCAAATTTTTACTTGGCAGTTTTTTGCTGCTGGCGGCAACGCTGGTTGTGATGGCCTGTTTGCCTTCCGGCAGTTCATTAACGCTGCTGCTTTTTGTTCTCTTCAGTACCACCATTTCGGCAGTCAGTAATCTGGTGGGCATTTTGCCTGCGGAAAGTTTCCCCACCGACATTCGCTCTCTGGGCGTCGGTTTTGCCACCGCCATGAGCCGGTTGGGCGCGGCGGTAAGTACCGGCCTGCTGCCGTGGGTGCTGGCGCAGTGGGGAATGCAGGCCACCTTATTGCTTCTGGCGGCAGTGTTGTTGATTGGGTTTGTTGTGACCTGGCTATGGGCACCAGAAACCAAAGCACTCCCGCTGGTGGCGGCGGGAAATGTAGGAGGTGCGAATGAACATTCTGTTAGCGTTTAAAGCCGAACCGGATGCCGGAATGCTGGCGGAAAAAGAGTGGCAGGCGGCGGCTCAGGGTAACTGCGGGCCGGATGTTTCGCTTCTGCGAAGTTTACTCGGTGCTGATGAACAGGCTGCCGCCGCGCTGCTGTTGACGCAGAGAAAAAACGGTACGTCGATGTCTTTAACCGCGTTGAGCATGGGGGATGAACGGGCGTTGCAATGGCTGCGCTATCTCATGGCTCTTGGGGTTGAGGAAGCTGTATTACTGGAGACGGCGGCAGATCTGCGCTTTGCGCCGGAATTTGTCGCTCGCCATATTGCCGAATGGCAGCGTCAGAATCCGCTGGATCTGATAATTACCGGCTGCCAAAGCAGCGAAGGGCAGAATGGGCAAACGCCATTTTTGCTGGCGGAAATGCTGGGCTGGCCCTGCTTCACCCAGGTGGAGCGTTTCACTCTCGACGCGCCGTTTATCACCCTCGAACAGCGTACTGAACATGGGCTGCGCTGTTGCCGGGTTCGCTTGCCTGCGGTGATTGCCGTGCGTCAGTGCGGTGAAGTGGCCTTGCCAGTACCGGGAATGCGTCAGCGAATGGCGGCGGGGAAAGCAGCAATTATCCGTAAAACTGTTGCTGCCGAATCGCCAGCGATGCAGTGTCTGCAACTGGCAAGAGCAGAGCAACAACGCGGAGCGACGCTGATTGATGGGCAAACGGTAGCAGAAAAAGCGCAAAAGCTATGGCAGGACTATTTACGCCAAAGGATGCAGCCATGAATATCGCAATTGTGACAATAAATCAGGAGAATGCCGCAATAGCGAGCTGGCTGGCAGATTGAACCTCAGCCCGTAGTGGCGGAACAGGTGCTGGATGCGCTGGTGGAACAGTGGCAGCGAACGCCAGCGGACGTTGTTCTCTTTCCGCCGGGAACGTTTGGTGATGAACTGTCGACCCGGCTGGCCTGGCGTTTACATGGTGCAAGCATCTGCCAGGTGACTTCGTTAGATATTTCAACCGTAAGCGTGCGCAAATCCCACTGGGGAAATGCGCTAACGGCGACGCTGCAAACAGAAAAACGCCCGCTATGCCTTTCCCTTGCCCGCCAGGCGGGAGCAGTGAAAAACGCCACATTGCCCTCTGGTATGCAGCAACTGAACATTGTCCCCGGCGCGCTTCCCGACTGGCTGGTTAGCACAGAGGATCTGAAAAATGTTACCCGTGACCCATTAGCTGAGGCCAGACGGGTGCTGGTGGTGGGGCAGGGCGGAGAGGCAGATAACCAGGAAATCGCTATGCTGGCAGAAAAGCTGGGAGCCGAAGTGGGCTACAGTCGGGCGCGAGTGATGAACGGTGGCGTTGATGCTGAAAAAGTGATTGGTATTTCCGGACATCTGCTGGCACCTGAGGTGTGTATTGTTGTTGGCGCTTCCGGCGCAGCAGCGTTAATGGCGGGCGTACGCAATAGCAAGTTTGTGGTGGCGATTAATCATGACGCCAGCGCAGCGGTATTTTCACAGGCAGATGTTGGCGTGGTTGATGACTGGAAAGTGGTGCTGGAGGCACTGGTGACAAACATTCACGCAGAATGCCAATAACGTGCAGCCGGATGATCCTGCCTACGGTTCTGGGCTGGGGACTTGTAAGCCTGATAAGACGCGTCAAGCGTCGCATCAGGCGCTGAATGTCGGATGTGGCGTGCAGCCTACAAATCACACAAATTCAACTCGTTACGAGTATCCCGTCAAAGCAATTTTTTCGCTAACGTCCAGACCCCGGTATTCGTGGTGGAAAGCGCCACAACACCCGCGTTAATCGCATTACGCGCATCTTCTTCATCGCACACCAGCCCGCCGGCAATCAGCGGTTGGCGGATTTTCTCCGTCACCCAGCCTAGCACTTTAGGCATACAGCCTGGCAGGATCTCAATACAATCCGGATTCGATTGCGCAACTTGCTTATCAATGTTGTGAAACGAAATCGAATCAACAATAAACAGGCGATGAATACAGAAAAAACCTTCCGCTCTTGCCGCTTTTAGCATCGATGCTTTCGTGCTGATAATGCCGTCCGCCTCGGTCACCAGTTTCAGAAACTGAATCACCACTTCTTTGTTCGATGCGCCTTCCAGCAAATCAACATGAATAAAGGCATATTTTCCGGCGTTTTTAATCTTTTTAACGATATTACTGATGGTGCAGATATTGCCGTACAACACGGAAATAAACTGGCATTCAGAATCGATTGCCAGTTGCAGGCTGGCATTATCTTTAACGGCAGCAATCACCGGATTCTGGCGGAGCAGGTGTAAGAGGGGCATAAATTATCCTTATTATTTATCCAAAGCGGTAGGTGATGCCGAATCCGGAAGGCGGATAGTGCCACTGTTGTAGCGTTTTTTCATCGCACAGCAAACGGCAGGTGCCGCACTCCAGACAATTACGATAATCAACGTGCAAATCACCCTCCGGTGTGAGCGAAAAAAGACCAGCCGGACAAGCGTTAATCAACTGTTGTGCCGTCTGGCGCTCAACGGAGTCTGCCGGAACAATATGTGGCGCATCAGCAGCGCGCCAGAGATTACGGGCTACAGACATCGAATACTCCTGACAACATCGCCCGCCAGATGCCACAGGCCGTGACGACGTAAATGACGCCAGAATAACTGGCGCAGCGGTGGAACAGGTTTATCACCCTGATCCCATAAATCGCGGGAAATATCCTGCATTAACGCAGGCCACGCACGGTACCATCCAGGGCGTTGCAAAAGCGCCGGAACATGCTGATAACGTTGTAGAACATCCCATAGCAGGCTGCGCTCGACGTTGTGATGATAAAGCGGAAACAGATTTTGCGGCTCGCGGTGCTGGCAGGCGCTTATCAGCGTTTGTGCCGCCGCCTGCGCGCCAGTTAGCGCCATATCCATGCCGCGCACGGAAATTCCGGTATTGACGCAACTGCGCAACGCATCGCCCAGCAGCAGCCAGCCGTTACCGGCGTATTGCACCGGCATACTGTGCAAGCCACCTTCTGGCACCAGATGCGCACCATACTCCAGTGATTCCGTGTTTTTGATAAGCGGGCGCACTGCCGGATGCGTTTTAAAGCGAGCCAGCAGCTCGCTTGCCGGAACACGACTTTGCGTAAGGGAAGAGAGCGGGCAAACAATCCCTAACGAGAGCGTTTGTTGATTAGTATAAAGAAATGCGCCGCCGGGTAAGTCATCACAGATCCCGCCGCTGAACAGCAACGCTGCGCCTTCGTTATTCTCCAGATGAAAACGTTCTTCAATAGCGGATGTTTCCAGCGACAGCACTTCTTTGATCCCCAACGCCATCGCTTCGCCAGCAGGACGAGTCACTAACCCGTGACGTTCAGCCAGGACGCTGTTGGCACCTTCTGCCAGCACCACATAACGGGCGCGGAGAATATCGTCACCACAAATGACACCACACACCCTGCCGTTTTCTTCATACAGCGCATCCACCGTCGCACCGGGGATGCATTCGACACCTTCTTTTTCGGCTTCGGCAACCAGCCACGGATCGAACCGTGCACGTAATACACTCCAGGATTCACGGCCGGGCTGTAAGCTGGAAAACGTCGTTGCGCCATCCGGCGTTAGCAGAGAAAGGCTTTCGTGAGTGATGCGTCGTTCAAGAGGCGCGGTCAGATGAAATTGCGGGAGGAGTTCCGCGAGCGCATGGGTGTATAAACGCCCGCCGGAAAGATTTTTGCTGCCGGGGATTTCAGCGCGTTCCAGTAACAGAACGGACAAACCTGCCCGCGTGCAGCGTAACGCGCAAGCGGTGCCTGCTATACCCGCACCAATAATAATAATGTCGCAGTTGTCTTCCATGTCATGCCCCAGATATCCAGAACACAACACCCTAACATGGCGTTACTTAAGGGAAATTGACCGCCGACACACTCTTATCATTCGCCGCGATAGATACAGCCTGCAGTACAGGTTTCTTTTACCATCACCGCACTTAACAGCGGCACAACCGGTTTAACTTGATCCCAAATCCATTTTGCTAAAACTTCGCTGGTTGGGTTTTCCAGACCTGGAATATCATTGAGATAATGGTGATCGAGACGCTCGTAGGTTGGCTTAAACGCCGCTTTCAGTTCAGCGAAATCGATAATCCAGCCCGTATGCGGATCGACTTCCCCGGTGATTTCCAGTCGCACCATAAAGGAATGCCCGTGCAGGCGACCACATTTATGTCCTTCCGGGACGTGTGGTAAGCGGTGAGCGGCTTCGAAGGTGAAATCTTTAAATAACGTGGTGGACATCATAATTTCTCTACAGGACGATAAAACCGCCGTAGAGTACCGGAAAGGCTGTTTTTTCGCATTATCTAAAACGACTTTGTTGCGCAAAATCGCTAATTTATCTTAATGATTGGCTAAATTCATTTGTTTTTCATTGGGTTGGTTAATCTATTTTGTTGTTAAAGACTATTGCTAAAACAGGTTAGTCGATTTGGTTATTAGTTATCGCTATCCCGTCTTTAATCCACACCGTTCACCCCGTTAACCTTACCTTCTCTTCTGTTTTATGGGCGCTGACAGGGCGCAGAAACAGCTTTGCTTACTGGAACATAACGACGCATGACGACACAGGTCCCACCTTCCGCGTTGCTTCCGTTGAACCCGGAGCAACTGGCACGCCTTCAGGCGGCCACGACCGATTTAACTCCCACCCAGCTTGCCTGGGTTTCTGGCTATTTCTGGGGCGTGCTCAATCAGCAGCCTGCTGCGCTTGCAGCGACGCCAGCGCCAGCCGCAGAAATGCCGGGTATAACTATTATCTCTGCTTCGCAAACCGGCAATGCGCGCCGGGTTGCTGAAGCATTACGCGATGATTTATTAGCGGCAAAACTGAACGTTAAGCTGGTGAACGCGGGCGACTATAAATTCAAACAAATCGCCAGCGAAAAACTGCTCATCGTGGTGACGTCAACGCAAGGGGAAGGGGAACCGCCGGAAGAAGCCGTCGCGCTGCATAAGTTCCTGTTCTCCAAAAAAGCGCCAAAGCTGGAAAACACCGCGTTTGCCGTGTTTAGCCTCGGCGATAGCTCTTATGAATTTTTCTGCCAGTCCGGGAAAGATTTTGACAGCAAGCTGGCGGAACTGGGCGGTGAACGCCTGCTCGACCGTGTCGATGCCGACGTTGAATACCAGGCTGCTGCCATCGAGTGGCGCGCCCGCGTGGTTGATGCGCTTAAATCGCGTGCGCCTGTCGCGGCACCTTCGCAATCCGTCGCTACTGGCGCGGTAAATGAAATCCACACCAGCCCGTACAGCAAAGACGCGCCGCTGGTGGCGAGCCTCTCTGTTAACCAGAAAATTACCGGGCGTAACTCTGAAAAAGACGTTCGCCATATCGAAATTGACTTAGGTGACTCTGGCCTGCGTTATCAGCCGGGTGACGCGCTGGGCATCTGGTATCAGAACGATCCGGCACTGGTGAAAGAACTTGTCGAACTGCTGTGGCTGAAAGGCGATGAAACTGTCACCGTTGACGGCAAAACGCTGACCCTGAGCGAAGCGCTCCAGTGGCACTTTGAACTCACCGTCAACACCGCCAACATTGTTGAGAACTACGCCACGCTTACCCGCAGCGAAACGCTGCTGCCGCTGGTGGGCGATAAAGCGAAGTTACAGCATTACGCCGCGACGACGCCGATTGTTGACATGGTGCGTTTCTCTCCGGCGCAACTGGATGCCGAAGCGCTGATTAACCTGTTGCGACCGCTGACCCCGCGCCTGTATTCCATCGCCTCCTCGCAGGCGGAAGTCGAGAACGAAGTGCACGTTACCGTTGGTGTGGTGCGTTACGACGTGGAAGGCCGCGCCCGTGCCGGTGGTGCCTCCAGCTTCCTCGCGGATCGTGTGGAAGAAGAGGGTGAAGTCCGCGTCTTTATCGAACATAACGACAACTTCCGCCTGCCCGCTAACCCGGAAACCCCGGTGATCATGATTGGCCCAGGCACCGGCATCACGCCGTTCCGCGCCTTTATGCAGCAACGCGCCGCCGACGAAGCGCCGGGGAAAAACTGGCTGTTCTTTGGCAACCCGCACTTTACGGAAGATTTCCTCTACCAGGTGGAATGGCAGCGCTACGTCAAAGAGGGCGTGCTGACGCGTATCGATCTTGCCTGGTCGCGCGATCAAAAAGAAAAAATTTACGTACAAGACAAACTGCGCGAACAGGGCGCGGAGCTGTGGCGCTGGATCAATGACGGTGCCCACATTTATGTCTGCGGCGACGCTAATCGCATGGCGAAAGACGTTGAGCAGGCACTTCTGGAAGTGATTGCCGAATTTGGTGGCATGGACACCGAAGCGGCGGATGAATTTTTAAGTGAGCTGCGCGTAGAGCGCCGTTATCAGCGAGATGTCTACTAATGAGCGAAAAACATCCAGGGCCTTTAGTGGTCGAAGGAAAACTGACAGACGCCGAGCGCATGAAGCTTGAAAGCAACTACCTGCGCGGCACCATTGCGGAAGATTTAAACGACGGTCTGACCGGCGGCTTTAAGGGCGACAACTTCCTGCTGATCCGCTTCCACGGCATGTATCAGCAGGATGACCGCGACATCCGCGCCGAACGTGCTGAACAGAAGCTGGAGCCGCGCCACGTGATGCTGTTGCGCTGCCGTCTGCCGGGTGGCGTGATCACCACCAAACAGTGGCAGGCGATAGACAAATTTGCCGGTGAAAACACCATCTATGGCAGCATTCGCCTGACCAACCGCCAGACGTTTCAGTTCCACGGCATTCTGAAAAAGAACGTCAAACCGGTGCACCAGATGCTGCACTCGGTCGGTCTTGATGCGCTGGCGACTGCTAACGACATGAACCGTAACGTACTCTGCACCTCGAACCCTTACGAGTCGCAGCTACACGCGAAAGCGTATGAATGGGCGAAGAAAATCTCTGAACATCTGCTGCCGCGTACCCGCGCGTATGCGGAGATCTGGCTCGATCAGGAAAAAGTCGCCACCACCGATGAAGAACCGATCCTCGGTCAGACTTATTTGCCGCGTAAATTCAAAACCACGGTAGTGATCCCGCCGCAGAACGATATCGATCTGCATGCCAACGACATGAACTTCGTGGCAATCGCCGAAAACGGCAAGCTGGTGGGCTTTAACCTGTTGGTGGGCGGTGGGCTTTCTATCGAACACGGCAACAAGAAAACCTACGCCCGCATGGCGAGTGAGTTTGGCTATCTGCCGCTGGAGCATACGCTGGCGGTGGCGGAAGCCGTCGTGACAACTCAGCGTGACTGGGGTAACCGAACCGATCGTAAAAATGCCAAAACCAAATACACGCTGGAGCGCGTAGGGGTTGAGACGTTTAAAGCGGAAGTTGAACGTCGCGCGGGGATCAAATTTGAACCGATCCGCCCGTATGAGTTCACCGGACGCGGCGATCGTATTGGCTGGGTTAAGGGCATTGATGATAACTGGCATCTGACGCTGTTTATCGAAAATGGTCGTATCCTTGATTATCCTGGGCGTCCGCTGAAAACTGGCCTGCTGGAGATCGCGAAGATCCACAAAGGTGATTTCCGCATTACGGCGAACCAGAATCTGATCATCGCCGGTGTGCCGGAAAGCGAGAAAGCGAAGATCGAGAAGATCGCCAAAGAGAGCGGGTTAATGAATGCCGTCACGCCGCAGCGTGAAAACTCAATGGCCTGCGTGTCATTCCCGACTTGCCCGCTGGCGATGGCCGAAGCCGAGCGTTTCCTGCCGTCTTTTATCGACAACATCGATAATTTAATGGCGAAACATGGTGTCAGCGATGAGCATATCGTGATGCGTGTAACAGGCTGCCCGAACGGTTGTGGTCGCGCGATGCTGGCGGAAGTGGGTCTGGTGGGGAAAGCGCCGGGTCGCTACAACCTGCATCTTGGCGGCAACCGCATTGGGACACGTATCCCACGGATGTATAAAGAAAACATCACCGAGCCGGAAATCCTGGCGTCGCTTGATGAACTGATAGGGCGCTGGGCGAAAGAGCGCGAAGCGGGTGAAGGCTTCGGCGACTTTACGGTGCGTGCGGGCATCATTCGCCCGGTGCTCGATCCGGCGCGCGATTTGTGGGATTAACCAGCAGCCCGGTCTTGTAGGCCTGATAAGACGCGTGAGCGTCGCATCAGGCAAGGCAAACAGTGAGGAATCTATGTCCAAACTCGATCTAAACGCCCTGAACGAACTGCCGAAGGTAGATCGCATTCTGGCGCTGGCGGAAACTAACGCCGAACTGGAAAAACTGGACGCTGAAGGCCGCGTTGCCTGGGCGCTGGATAATCTGCCCGGTGAATATGTGCTTTCTTCCAGCTTTGGCATTCAGGCGGCGGTGAGCCTGCATCTGGTGAATCATATTCGCCCGAATATTCCAGTGATCCTCACCGATACGGGTTACTTGTTCCCGGAAACCTACCGCTTTATTGACGAGTTAACGGACAAACTCAAGCTCAACCTGAAAGTGTACCGCGCTACCGAAAGCGCCGCCTGGCAGGAAGCGCGCTACGGCAAACTGTGGGAGCAGGGCGTTGAAGGCATTGAAAAGTACAATGACATCAACAAAGTCGAACCGATGAACCGGGCGCTGAAAGAACTGAATGCGCAAACCTGGTTTGCTGGCCTGCGCCGTGAACAATCCGGCAGCCGCGCCAATTTACCGGTGCTGGCAATTCAGCGTGGCGTATTTAAAGTGCTGCCGATTATCGACTGGGATAACCGAACTATTTATCAGTACCTGCAAAAACATGGCCTGAAATATCACCCATTATGGGATGAAGGATATTTATCGGTCGGTGATACCCATACAACCCGTAAATGGGAACCCGGCATGGCGGAAGAAGAAACGCGTTTCTTTGGCTTAAAAAGAGAATGTGGGTTACACGAAGGGTAAATATTGCCGGATAAATTAAACGCCTCTGTCAGAAATGATGGGGGCGTTTTTATTTTGCGAGCAGCATTCCTGATTTTAAACGTGAACGCCGCTGGAAGAATTATCAGGTATAGAATGGCGTTGGGTGCTTGAGGCTGTCTGGCGTTAAGCATTCGCGAGGTTCCAGATGGACAAAAGCCCCAGGCGATATTTCTATCAACCTGAGGCCAGCGTTCGAACCTAAGCAATTCGAATGTTAGTCTCTTCTTTGCAGGGAGGCAAGACATGCTGACAAAATATGCCCTTGTGGCAATCATCGTACTGTGTTGTACAGTACTGGGATTCACGCTGATGGTAGGCGACTCGTTGTGTGAGTTGAGTATCAGAGAACGTGGTATGGAGTTTAAGGCAGTTCTCGCTTACGAATCGAAGAAGTAGCCACCACGCGGGGGTAAAACCCCGCGTATTGAATTGTGATGGTTTGGTCTCCTGCACCCTTTTTTAATTTATATTGTTTATGTGAATATTATGCCTATGTTTATTATTTATATATATTACTGATGAAAATTATTTGATTATTCATAATGTAAATATTTTATTGAACGATATATATCACAGATAATTTTTAATATATGCGTAAATATCCTTTAAGTTTACTGAAGGATAAAAATATTGTGACTTTTTTTGATTTCTGGGGAAAAACCCGACGCGGCGAGAAAGACGGGGGCGACGACTATCACCTTCTTTGCTGGCATTCGCTGGATGTAGCCGCGATGGGCTATTTAATGGTTAAAAGCAATTGCTTCGGACTGGCTGACTATTTTCGTCAATTAGAGATTTCTGACAAGGAACAGGCGGCTCAATTTTTCGCCTGGTTGTTGTGCTGGCACGATACTGGTAAATTTGCCCGCTCATTTCAGCAACTTTACCTGCACCCGAAACTCAGGGTTCCGGAAGGTGCTAGAAAAAATTACGAAAAAATCTCTCATTCAACGCTGGGCTACTGGTTGTGGCATCATTATTTAAGTGAATGTCAGGAGTTACTTCCTTCCTCTTCACTCTCTCCCCGCAAACTTACACGTGTAATAGCGATGTGGATGCCCATAACTACCGGGCATCATGGTCGCCCGCCTGACCGTATTGATGAACTGGATAATTTTCTGCCTGAAGACAAAGCTGCCGCGCGAGATTTTCTTCTTGAAATCAAACCACTGTTTCCGCTCATAGAGATCCCCGCATTCTGGGATGATGATGAGGGCATTGAACTTATAAAACACCTTTCCTGGTATATCTCTGCAACCGTCGTGCTCGCAGACTGGACGGGTTCGTCAACGCGATTTTTTCCACGCGTCGCACACCCAATGGATATTAAAGGTTACTGGCAGAAAACTTTAGTTCAGGCTCAAAACGCCTTAACCGTCTTTCCTCTAAAAGCAAAAGTCGCGCCTTTCACCGGAATTAATACGCTGTTTCCTTTTATTGAGCACCCGACACCGTTACAGCAAAAGGTGCTGGATCTGGATATCAGCCAGCCAGGGCCACAGTTATTTATTCTGGAAGATGTGACTGGCGCAGGTAAAACGGAAGCGGCGCTTATCCTGGCGCACAGGTTGATGGCTGCGGGTAAAGCGCAGGGTTTGTTTTTTGGCCTGCCAACAATGGCAACGGCCAATGCCATGTACGATCGACTGGTCAAAACCTGGCTTGCTTTCTATTCGCCAGAGTCCCGCCCCAGCCTGGTGCTGGCACACAGTGCCCGAACATTAATGGACCGCTTTAATGAATCACTCTGGTCCGGTGATTTAGTCGGGTCAGAAGAACCGGATGAACAAACGTTCAGTCAGGGATGTGCGGCCTGGTTTGCCGACAGTAACAAGAAGGCGCTACTGGCTGAAATTGGCGTCGGCACGCTGGATCAGGCGATGATGGCGGTGATGCCGTTCAAACATAATAATGTGCGGCTTCTGGGACTGAGTAACAAAATCCTGCTGGCTGATGAGATCCATGCCTGTGACGCTTACATGTCATGCATTCTTGAAGGGCTGATCGAGCGGCAGGCGCGTGGCGGAAACAGCGTCATTTTGCTTTCTGCCACGTTATCTCAACAGCAGTGCGACAAACTCGTTGCTGCCTTTGCGCGTGGTACAGAGGGCCAGCAAGAAGCTCCGTTCCTGGAAAAGGATGATTACCCCTGGCTGACGCACGTTACGAAATCCGATGTGCATTCACACCGGGTAGCGACGCGCAAAGACGTTGAGCGTAGCGTGAGCGTGGGTTGGCTTCATAGCGAACAAGAATGTATTGCGCGTATCGAATCGGCAGTAAGTCAGGGGAAATGCATCGCCTGGATCCGGAATTCTGTCGATGACGCTATTAAGGTTTATCGTCAGTTGCTTGCCCGCGGCGTCATTCCTGCTTCCAGCCTTTCTCTTTTTCATAGCCGCTTTGCTTTTAGCGATCGCCAGCGAATTGAAACGGAAACGCTGGCACGCTTCGGTAAAAGTTGTAGTTTACAGAGATCATCACAAGTCATTGTTTGTACACAAGTAATTGAACAAAGTGTGGATATTGACCTGGACGAAATGATCTCCGACCTGGCCCCTGTTGATTTGCTGATCCAGCGAGCGGGGCGATTACAGCGGCATATCCGCGATATTAATGGTCAGTTAAAGCGTGACGGAAAAGACGAGCGTTCTCCTCCTGAATTGCTGATTCTGGCCCCCGTCTGGGACGACTCTCCGGGTGATGAATGGTTTGGCAGAGCCATGCGTAACAGTGCATATGTCTACCCCGATCATGGGCGAATCTGGCTGACGCAGCGTGTGCTGCGTCAGCAAGGCGCTATTCAGATGCCACACTCAGCCCGGCTTCTGATTGAATCAGTCTACGGTGAGGACGTGGTAATGGCGGAAGGGTTTGCCCGCAGCGAGCAGGAGCAAGTGGGCAAATATTACTGCGATCGCGCAATGGCTAAAAAGTTTGTCCTGAACTTCAAGCCTGGCTATGCCGCCAATATCAACGATTACCTTCCGGAAAAGCTGTCGACACGTCTGGCTGAGGAATCTGTTTCCCTGTGGCTGGCTACCTGTATTGACGGTGTGGTGAAGCCTTATGCCACCGGTGCTCACGCATGGGAAATGAGCGTTGTCAGAGTGCGTCGAAGCTGGTGGAAAAAACATCGCGATGAGTTTTCTTTACTGGAAGGGGAAGCGTTCAGGCAGTGGTGCATTGAACAGCGGCAAGATCCGGAGATGACAAACGTGATTTTAGTCACCGATGACGAAAGTTGTGGGTATTCGGCTACGGAAGGATTGATTGGCAAGGTTGATTGAGATGCCCTGGCGTCGGATGACGCCAGGGCTTATCCCCGTTGACACGGGGAACGGGAACCAATTTTAGTATCTCACTAACTTGGTTAATCCCTGGAATCAGGGAATGGTTTTATTTTATCAATGCGATTGTGATTATGATAGATGGGTAATTTCTATGAGTTATTGAGAAACTAAAATTATAACAATGTCCGGAACCGGAGTTGAGTCACACCGTTACAAGGCGTATTTTCGTGACCGGTGAAAAGCTGCGGTGAAGAGGACTACGATGTTGTCGATTTTTTTGCTTCAACTTGTGCTAAGTCTGCTTTCAAAACGACAAACTAAGTTCGATTTTCGTATCACATTCAACGTCTTTTCTTTTATCCGACTCAGATTAAGTCTCCAACTAAATCTGAAAATATGGTGATGGACAACCGACCAGGGATGGTCTTTTTTACGAGAGGATGCGTATGAACTCGTTTTCACTTCTGACAACCCCGTGGCTGCCCGTTCGTTATAAAGACGGAACGACAGGCAAACTGGCGCCAGTCGATCTGGCGGATGAAAATGTTGTCGATATCGCTGCGCCGCGGGCAGATCTCCAGGGGGCGGCCTGGCAGTTTTTGCTGGGGCTACTACAAACCAGCTTCGCGCCAAAAGATCATCGTCGTTGGGATGATATCTGGGAAGACGGACTGGAAGCTGAAAAGCTACGGGAAGCATTGCTATCTTTAGAACATGCTTTCCAGTTTGGCCCAGATTCCCCTTCATTTATGCAGGATTTCGAGGCGCTCACGGGAGATAAAGTTCAGGTCGCTTCGCTACTGCCTGAGATTCCCGGCGCTCAAACAACGAAGTTTAATAAAGACCACTTTATTAAACGTGGCGTGACTGAACACGTATGCCCACATTGTTCTGCGTTAGCTCTGTTCTCCCTACAGTTAAATGCACCGTCAGGCGGCAAAGGCTATCGCACCGGTTTACGCGGCGGTGGGCCGATGACCACTCTGATTGAATTACAGGAATATCAGGGCAATCAACAAACGCCATTGTGGCGCAAACTGTGGCTCAACGTGATGCCGCAGGATGAAGCCGACTTACCGCTACCCAAAAAATTTGACGATCTGGTTTTCCCCTGGCTTGGCCCGACGCGTACCAGCGAACTGACCGGTGCGGTGGTAACCGATGATCAGGTTAATAAACTCCAGGCGTACTGGGGAATGCCACGGCGTATTCGTATTGATTTTAATACCACGACAGTCGGCAACTGCGATATTTGCGGTGAGCAGAGCGACGCGCTGCTAAGCCTGATGACGACCAAAAATTATGGTGCGAATTATGCCATGTGGCAGCATCCCTTAACGCCTTACCGTGTACCCCTTAAAGAGGGCGGCGAGTTTTACTCCGTTAAACCACAACCGGGCGGTTTAATCTGGCGCGACTGGTTAGGCCTTATCGAAACGGGTAAATCAGAAAACAATACGGAACTTCCCGCGCTGGTGGTGAAACTCTTTAATGCCAGCAGTCTCAAGCAGGCAAAAGTGGGCCTGTGGGGATTTGGCTATGATTTCGACAACATGAAAGCGCGCTGTTGGTACGAACACCATTTCCCTCTGTTGCTCAATAAAAAAGAAGGTCAGATACCGAAGCTGCGGCTGGCTGCGCAAACGGCTTCACGGATTCTGAGTCTGTTACGGAGTGCATTGAAAGAAGCATGGTTCTCCGATCCAAAAGGTGCAAGGGGTGATTTCAGTTTTGTGGATATCGACTTCTGGAACAAAACTCAGCATCGCTTCCTGAGGTTAGTGCGCCAAATTGAAGAAGGTCAGGATGCGGATGAATTACTCGGCAAATGGCAAAAGGAAATTTGGTTATTCGCGCGTCAGGATTTTGACGAGCGTGTATTCACTAATCCTTATGAGCCCGTTGATTTGAAACGCGTCATGACCGCGCGCAAGAAATATTTTACAACATCGGCGGAGAAGCAAAGTGCTAAAGCCGCCAGGGAGAAAAAGCAGGAGGCTGCTGAATGAGTATTGTAAAAGAGGAGCACAAAGCCACGCTGCGTAAATGGCACGAAGAGTTGCAGGAAAAACGCGGCAATCGTGCCAGTCTGCGGCGTAGCACAACGGTTAATGATGTTTGTCTGTCAGAAGGGGTTCGTTCTCTGCTGATGCAGACCCACACTTTGTGGAAAATTGAAGCACAAGAGTGGCGTTTTACCGCACTGGCGCTGGTCGCCGCAGTTAGCGCCAATGTTAAAGCTATTGATGAACGGCAGCCTTTTGCCGCGCAGCTGGCGGCGGTAATGTCGGAGGGGCGTTTTACTCGCCTGTCGGCAGTAAAAACGCCTGATGATTTACTGCGTCAGTTACGTCGCGCGGTCAAATTATTAAATGGTTCCGTCAATCTTATCTCTTTGGCAGAAGATATTTTCCGCTGGTGCCAGGAGAGCGACGACCTGCTCAATCATCACCGCCGCCAGCAGCGGCCAACAGAATTTATCCGTATCCGCTGGGCGCTGGAATATTACCAGGCTGGCGACGCCGATAACGAACAAAATTAATAAAGGACTATCTCATGACGACATTTATTCAGCTTCATTTGTTAACCGCTTACCCTGCTGCCAACCTTAACCGTGATGACACCGGTGCGCCAAAAACTGTGGTACTGGGTGGAGCAACGCGTCTGCGCGTTTCCTCACAAAGTCTGAAACGTGCGTGGCGCACTTCTGCACTTTTTGAACAGGCACTGGCGGGCCATATTGGTATTCGCAGTGGGCGTATTGCGCGTGAGGCGGCAACTATCCTGATTGAGAAAGGCATCGAAGAGAAAAAAGCCATCGAATGGGCGGCAAAAATTGCGGATTATCTTGGGAAAGCTAAAAACGACAAAAAACCAAAAGATCCGCTCACTAACGCCGAAACTGAACAGCTAGTCCATATCAGCCCGGCAGAATTTGACGCCGTAAAAGCGCTGGCCCATCAACTGGCCGAAGAAAAGCGCGCGCCAAAAGAGGAAGATCTCGCTTTGTTACGTAAAGATCGCATGGCGGTAGATATCGCTATGTTTGGTCGTATGCTGGCGAATAAACCCGAATTTAATGTTGAAGCCGCCTGCCAGGTCGCGCATGCATTTGGTGTCAGTGAAACGATTGTCGAAGATGATTTTTTCACCGCCGTTGATGATTTGCGCCAGGCTTCTGAAGATGCCGGTGCCGGGCATCTTGGTGAAACCGGATTCGGTTCTGCGCTGTTCTACACCTATATCTGCATCGATAAAGATCTGCTGGTCGAAAACCTCGGCGGTGACGAAGCGTTAGCTAATCAGACCTTGCGCGCCTTTACGGAAGCCGCACTTAAAGTCTCCCCAACCGGCAAACAGAACAGCTTTGCCAGCCGTGCCTACGCCTCCTGGGCGCTGGCAGAAAAAGGCACTGAACAACCACGCTCTCTGGCGGCGGCTTTCTATGAACCCATTAATGGCACCCGGCAGTTAGATGTGGCGGTGCAGCGTATTACAACGCTTCGCGAAAATATGAATACGGTCTATGAACAGAAGACCGAATGCGCAAGCTTTGACGTGATGAACAAACAGGGAAGCATGAAGGACGTGCTGGACTTTATCTGCGCGTAAGGGGCGGCTAATGAGCCAATATTTGATTTTTCAGCTTCATGGGCCAATGGCATCCTGGGGCGTCGATGCCCCCGGCGAAGTGCGTCATACCCATGAACTGCCTTCGCGCTCAGCATTGCTGGGGCTGCTGGCTGCCGGGGTAGGGATTCGGCGTGATGATACCGAACGATTAAACGCGTTTAACCGCCACTATTCACTGGTGGTTTGCGCCAGCCGTAACCCGCGCTGGGCACGGGATTATCACACGGTCCAGATGCCAAAAGAGGTGCGTAAAGCGCGTTATTTCAGCCGTCGCGAAGAGTTGAGCGCCCCTGATCTTCTGAGCGCGATTATCTCCCGGCGCGACTACTACACCGATGCCTGGTGGATGGTGGCGGTGGCAACAACCCCCGATGCGCCTTACAGGCTTGAACAGTTGCAGGACGGTTTACGTCATCCGGTTTTTCCACTTTATCTGGGGCGAAAAAGTCATCCGCTGGCGTTACCACTTGCGCCGTTACTGCTCGAAGGCAACGCGTCTGATGTCTTACGTAACGCATACCAACAGTATCAGGATAGTTTCCGCGAACTGAAAGTCTCACTCCCGAAACTTCAGGATGAATGCTGGTGGGAAGGGGAACACGACGGCCTGGTCGCGAGCAAAATATTACGTCGCCGGGATGTTCCTTTAAATCGTCAGCAGTGGCTGTTTGGGGAACGCACCATCAATCAGGGGCCGTGGCTCAGCAAGGAGGAACCATGTACCTCTCAAGAATAACCTTACATACCGGCCAGCTTTTGCCTGCGCAGTTGCTGCATTTGGTGGATCGCGGTGAATATGTAATGCATCAGTGGCTGTGGGATCTTTTTCCTGGCGGCAAAGAAAGGCAATTTCTTTATCGTCGGGAAGAACTCCAGGGGGCGTTTCGCTTTTTTGTCCTGTCGCAGGAACGCCCGGCGGAAAGTGATATTTTCACCATCGAATGCCGACCATTTGCGCCAGAGTTGCGTACCGGACAATCCCTTTGTTTCAACCTGCGGGCGAATCCAACAATTTGTAAAGCGGGCAAACGCCACGATTTGCTGATGGAGGCGAAACGGCAGGTGAGGGGGCAGGTGGAAGGAAGTGATGTCTGGTTGCATCAACAACAGGCGGCGCTGGACTGGCTGGCAGCGCAGGGGGAAAGAAGCGGTTTTACACTACTGGATACCTCGGTCGATGCCTACCGACAACAGCAACTGCGGCGGGAAAACTCCCGGCAACTGATCCAGTTCAGTAGCGTGGATTATACGGGGATGCTTACGGTCACCGATCCTGGGTTATTTCTGCAACGTCTGAGCCAGGGGTATGGCAAAAGCCGCGCGTTCGGCTGTGGTCTGATGCTGATCAAACCCGGAGCAGAGGCGTGACGTTTGTACCACTGAGTCCGATCCCGTTAAAAGATCGCACCTCTATGATCTTCCTCCAGTACGGTCAAATCGACGTACTGGACGGCGCTTTCGTGCTGATCGACAAAACCGGGATCCGCACGCACATTCCGGTGGGATCGGTCGCCTGCATTATGCTCGAACCGGGAACGAGAGTTTCCCACGCGGCGGTGCATCTGGCCGCCACGGTGGGGACGCTACTGGTCTGGGTCGGTGAAGCGGGTGTTCGCGTCTACTCTTCCGGACAACCCGGTGGGGCGCGTGCTGATAAGTTACTCTACCAGGCAAAGCTGGCTTTAACGGAAGATCTACGTCTGAAGGTGGTGCGCAAAATGTATGAATTACGTTTTCGTGAGCCACCGCCAGCTCGCCGTTCAGTGGAGCAGCTACGTGGAATTGAGGGATCCCGCGTTCGCCAGACGTATGCATTACTGGCGAAACAATATGGTGTGAAATGGAATGGTCGCAAATACGATCCTAAAGACTGGGAAAAAGGCGATGTTGTGAATCGCTGCATCAGTGCTGCCACATCATGTCTGTACGGTATTTCTGAAGCGGCAGTATTAGCCGCGGGATATGCGCCCGCTATTGGATTTATCCATAGTGGCAAACCGCTTTCATTTGTTTATGACATAGCCGATATCATTAAATTTGATTCGGTTGTGCCAAAGGCATTTGAAATAGCAGCGAGGCAACCCGCAGAACCAGATAAAGAAGTCAGGTTGGCCTGTCGTGATATTTTCCGTAGCAGTAAGTTAACGGGCAAATTAATTCCGTTAATCGAGGAAGTGCTTGCCGCAGGTGAAATTGAACCACCACAACCCGCGCCGGATATGTTACCGCCTGCCATCCCTGAACCTGAAACGCTGGGCGATAGCGGTCACCGGGGACGCGGCGGATGAGTATGGTCGTCGTTGTTACAGAAAATGTCCCTCCGCGCTTACGTGGACGGCTCGCGATCTGGCTCCTGGAAGTGCGTGCCGGTGTTTATGTCGGAGATACGTCCAAACGTATTCGGGAGATGATCTGGCAGCAAATCTCTCAACTGGCAGGTTGCGGAAATGTGGTAATGGCCTGGGCGACCAATACCGAGTCGGGTTTTGAATTTCAGACTTGGGGTGAAAATAGACGTATTCCGGTGGATTTGGATGGGGTGCGTTTGGTTTCTTTTCTTCCTGTTGATAATCAATAAGTTATCTGTTCTTTAAAAATAAGGAAATGTTTTAATTTAGTTGGTAGATTGTTGATGCGGAATAAATTTTTTTAAAAACAGTTATGTATGCTTAGTGTGTTCCCCGCGTCAGCGGGGATAAACCGCTGCGGTGCCGGGTGCCTCCCGGTGTCCTTTGGTGTTCCCCGCGTCAGCGGGGATAAACCGCGCGACGCTCGATAACTGCCTCGATAGCTGCCGTGTTCCCCGCGTCAGCGGGGATAAACCGCCAGCGCCTCGACTGGTCGCCAGTAACGAGAAGTGTTCCCCGCGTCAGCGGGGATAAACCGATCCAAAGATAGTCGCCCCGATTGCCAAATTGGTGTTCCCCGCGTCAGCGGGGATAAACCGACGGTATTGTTCAGATCCTGGCTTGCCAACAGGTGTTCCCCGCGTCAGCGGGGATAAACCGGCGGCACTAACGTGATAATCACGATCAATTATGTGTTCCCCGTGTCAGCGGGGATAAACCGCAGTTAGATACCCGTTTTTGTTCAAACGGGCGGTGTTCCCCGCGTCAGCGGGGATAAACCGTGACGGTCCGAAAAAAGTTGGCTGAAGAAATTGTGTTCCCCGCGTCAGCGGGGATAAACCGCCGATCGGACAGGTGACGGAGGCAGCAATAACGTGTTCCCCGCGTCAGCGGGGATAAACCGGTTATTGCGTTTTCCTCACCTGCGGCGAGTCCGTGTTCCCCGCGTCAGCGGGGATAAACCGCATTCCGTGCAGCGGTCTGAATAATTGCCGCGGTGTTCCCCGCGTCAGCGGGGATAAACCGAGTAACGACGAAAAAATACAGGCACGGGCCAGGTGTTCCCCGCGTCAGCGGGGATAAACCGATCCCCGCAGGTATCGCGCAGCTATCGATCGAGTGTTCCCCGCGTCAGCGGGGATAAGCCGGGGTATAAAATAATATCGAACGCAGCAGCAACGTGTTCCCCGCGTCAGCGGGGATAAACCGGGCAGCGCGAAACGCACGCCGACACGCTGGCAGTGTTCCCCGCGCCAGCGGGGATAAACCGCAGCGTTATGCGACGGGTGAAGACGCCGACGAGTGTTCCCCGCGCCAGCGGGGATAAACCGGGTAAAAACACGGTCTGAACCGACATTCATGTGTGTTCCCCGCGTCAGCGGGGATAAACCGGACGCACTGGATGCGATGATGGACATCACTTGGAGTTCCCCGCCCCTGCGGTAGAACTCCCAGCTCTCATTTTCAAACCCATCAAGACGCCTTCGCCAGCTCCTTCACCAGCGGTAGCATTATCCGCATAACATCACGGCAGCGACGTTCTATTCTTCCTGGAAGTGCCTTATCAATATGTTGTTGATTATCCAGTCTTACGTCATGCCAGCTATTTCCCGCAGGGAATGCAGCTGTTTTTGCGCGTTGCTGATAACCATCCTTATTCCCAAGATTCCAATTTGTTGCTTCTACCGAAAGTACGGCAATACCGGCTTTGTCGAAAACTTCGGCGTCATTACAACAGCCAGTACCCTTCGGATAATTTTTATTCAAACCCGGATTGGTCGTTGCGGCAATTCCATGACTACGCGCAATTGCCAGCGCCCTGTCGCGCGTTAATTTCCTTACTGCTTCAGGGGTTTTTACGCCGCTGTTGAAATACAATTTATCGCCAACAATTAAGTTATCGAGATTAATCACCAGCAGCGTATTTTTCTTTTCGGTGTCACTCATCCGCTTGAGTAAATTCTCAGCACCTAATTTCCCTTCCTCTTCACCACTGGTCGCCACAAATCGAATACCATACTCGGTAGGCGTATTTTTCAGGCGTTCTGCCAATTCCAGCATGACACCTAAACCTGCGGCGTTATCATCCATTCCTTGTAACGTCAGCCCGCCGAGATTGGCATCGGCGTCAGCATCGCTCAGCGGGGCGTAAGTATCCAGATGCGCCATAATGATGATCTGCTGCGGCGCTTTGCCTTCATGAGCGGCAATCACCGTACTTCCCGTCACGTTATGCCAGCTCTTGCGATTATCGCGGGCGGTATAAATATACCGACTATTAAATGTCCGAATATCACTGCGATAACCCATTTGCTGAAACTGTTGGCGAATATAATCGGCAGATAACATTTCTGCTGGAGTTCCGGTCATGCGTCCCGGAAAGAAAGTAGCAATATGTCGTGCCTGAGTATTAGCAAAATCGCCAGGTTTAGATGACGAGGCGTGTACGGGGAGAATAAAGCATACGCCGAGCGCCAGGGCAGCGGTACGGTGGCGCAATGCGGAAAACATAGTGAGTCCTTAAATACCATGCAAATTTTTTTACCGCCATAGTATGAAACTGCCGATGCGCTAAAACAATTTCAAATCTTCCTAAACGCCCGAAATCCGGTGCCTTAAGCACTTTTTGATATTAGCTTTGCCAAATCGTTATTCCGTTAAGGAACTACTCATTCTAATTGGTAATTTCATTCGTTCTCCTGCGCTCCCTATAGTCGAAACATCTGATGGCAAGAAAATAGCGGTATTGCAAAGGAACGGTTATGGATCAAAAACGACTTACTCACCTGCGGCAACTGGAGGCGGAAAGCATCCACATTATTCGCGAGGTGGCGGCAGAATTCTCAAATCCGGTGATGCTCTACTCTATCGGTAAAGATTCCAGCGTCATGCTGCATCTGGCGCGCAAGGCGTTTTATCCAGGTACGCTGCCTTTCCCGTTGCTGCATGTCGATACCGGCTGGAAATTCCGCGAGATGTATGAGTTCCGCGATCGTACGGCTAAAGCCTACGGCTGCGAGCTGCTGGTGCATAAAAACCCGGAAGGCGTAGCGATGGGGATTAATCCATTCGTTCATGGCAGCGCGAAACATACCGATATTATGAAAACTGAAGGCCTGAAACAGGCGCTGAACAAATACGGTTTTGATGCCGCCTTCGGTGGTGCGCGCCGCGACGAAGAGAAATCCCGCGCTAAAGAGCGAATCTACTCTTTCCGTGACCGCTTCCATCGCTGGGATCCGAAAAATCAGCGCCCGGAGCTGTGGCACAACTACAACGGGCAAATTAACAAAGGCGAAAGCATCCGCGTCTTCCCGCTCTCTAACTGGACCGAGCAGGATATCTGGCAATACATCTGGCTGGAAAATATTGACATTGTTCCACTGTATCTCGCTGCGGAACGACCGGTTCTGGAACGCGACGGTATGTTGATGATGATTGATGACAACCGTATCGACCTGCAACCGGGAGAAGTGATTAAAAAACGGATGGTGCGTTTCCGTACGCTGGGCTGCTGGCCGCTGACCGGTGCGGTGGAGTCAAATGCACAAACACTGCCGGAAATCATCGAAGAGATGCTGGTTTCCACCACCAGTGAACGTCAGGGTCGCGTGATTGACCGCGACCAGGCGGGATCCATGGAGTTGAAAAAACGTCAGGGGTATTTTTAAGATGAACACCGCACTTGCACAACAAATCGCCAATGAAGGCGGCGTCGAAGCCTGGATGATTGCGCAACAACATAAAAGCCTGCTGCGTTTTCTGACTTGTGGTAGCGTCGATGACGGAAAAAGTACCCTGATTGGTCGTCTGCTGCACGATACCCGCCAAATCTACGAAGATCAGCTCTCATCGCTGCATAACGACAGTAAGCGTCACGGCACCCAGGGCGAAAAGCTGGATCTGGCTCTGCTGGTGGACGGCCTGCAAGCTGAGCGCGAACAGGGCATCACCATTGACGTGGCTTACCGTTATTTCTCTACCGAGAAGCGTAAATTTATTATCGCCGATACCCCAGGGCACGAGCAGTACACTCGCAATATGGCGACTGGCGCATCGACATGTGAACTGGCGATCTTACTGATCGATGCCCGTAAAGGCGTGCTCGATCAAACCCGTCGTCACAGTTTTATCTCCACACTGTTGGGGATCAAACATCTGGTCGTGGCGATCAACAAAATGGATCTGGTGGGTTACAGTGAAGAGACGTTCACCCGTATTCGCGAAGATTATCTGACGTTTGCCGGGCAGCTGCCGGGTAATCTGGATATCCGCTTTGTGCCGCTCTCTGCACTGGAAGGCGACAACGTGGCTTCGCAAAGTGAAAGTATGCCGTGGTACAGCGGTCCGACACTGCTCGAAGTGCTGGAAACCGTGGAGATCCAGCGAGTGGTGGATGCCCAGCCAATGCGCTTCCCGGTGCAGTACGTTAATCGCCCGAATCTCGATTTTCGTGGCTACGCCGGAACGCTGGCATCCGGTCGAGTGGAAGTCGGGCAACGTGTCAAAGTGCTGCCCTCTGGTGTGGAATCAAACGTCGCGCGGATCGTGACTTTTGATGGCGATCGCGAAGAAGCCTTTGCCGGAGAAGCGATCACCCTAGTGCTGACGGATGAGATCGATATCAGCCGTGGCGATCTGCTGCTGGCGGCAGACGAAGCGTTACCGGCTGTGCAGAGCGCGTCGGTGGATGTGGTATGGATGGCGGAACAGCCGCTTTCCGCGGGCCAGAGTTATGACATCAAAATTGCCGGTAAGAAGACGCGTGCTCGTGTTGATGGTATTCGTTATCAGGTTGATATTAATAACCTTACCCAACGCGAAGTTGAAAACCTGCCGCTGAACGGCATCGGCCTGGTGGATCTCACTTTTGACGAGCCACTGGTGTTAGATCGTTATCAGCAAAATCCGGTTACCGGTGGGCTGATTTTTATCGATCGCCTGAGCAATGTGACCGTGGGTGCCGGTATGGTGCACGAGCCAGTTAGCCAGGCAACTGCTGCGCCATCTGAATTCAGTGCATTTGAACTGGAATTGAATGCCCTGGTTCGTCGCCACTTTCCGCACTGGGGCGCACGCGATTTGCTGGGGGATAAATAATGGCGCTGCATGACGAAAACGTCGTCTGGCATAGCCATCCAGTCACTGTACAACAACGCGAGCTACACCACGGTCATCGTGGTGTAGTGCTGTGGTTTACCGGCCTCTCCGGGTCCGGTAAATCAACGGTCGCCGGGGCGCTGGAGGAGGCGTTACATAAACTCGGCGTCAGTACGTATCTGCTGGATGGCGACAATGTTCGCCACGGATTATGCAGCGATCTCGGTTTTAGCGATGCCGATCGTAAAGAGAATATCCGTCGCGTCGGTGAAGTGGCGAATTTGATGGTTGAAGCCGGACTGGTGGTGCTGACCGCATTCATCTCGCCACACCGCGCCGAACGCCAGATGGTTCGTGAACGCGTAGGAGAAGGGCGCTTTATCGAAGTATTTGTCGATACGCCGCTGGCGATTTGCGAAGCCCGCGATCCAAAAGGCTTATATAAGAAAGCGCGTGCCGGTGAACTGCGCAACTTTACGGGAATAGATTCCGTTTACGAAGCGCCTGAATCGGCAGAAATTCATCTCAATGGTGAACAATTAGTAACAAATTTGGTACAGCAATTATTAGATCTGTTGAGACAGAACGATATTATCAGATCCTGAGACACCACCGGGTTTCCATGCCCGGTTCGTCAAAGTAACAGGATCAAATATGCGTAATAGCCATAACATTACACTAACAAATAACGACAGCCTTACTGAGGATGAAGAAACCACATGGTCACTGCCTGGTGCCGTGGTCGGTTTTATCTCCTGGTTATTTGCGCTGGCGATGCCGATGTTGATTTATGGCTCTAACACGCTGTTCTTCTTTATCTACACCTGGCCTTTCTTTCTGGCACTGATGCCTGTCGCAGTAGTGGTGGGGATTGCGCTGCATTCATTGATGGACGGAAAGCTACGCTACAGTATTGTTTTCACCCTGATGACAGTAGGCATTATGTTTGGCGCACTGTTTATGTGGCTACTGGGCTAATTTGTACTTTCTTGTCTCCTCTGTTCATAATTCAAACCGTAACTAATAATGAGATTATGTTCTGCACGCCCTGGGTATACGTAACAATGGACAAATGTGGTACATTTGCCCGCGTTGTCGCGGTATCCCCAACAGAGGATGTAGAGTCGTCTTCGGATGCATGGGATGATGATGCCGTTTTTCAGGGGGCAGGATGGGTAAACTAACGCTGCTGTTGCTGGCTATTCTGGTCTGGCTACAGTATTCGCTGTGGTTCGGTAAGAACGGTATACATGACTATACCCGCGTCAATGATGATGTGGCGGCACAGCAAGCTACAAACGCGAAACTTAAAGCGCGAAACGATCAACTTTTTGCCGAAATTGACGATCTCAATGGCGGCCAGGAGGCGCTCGAAGAGCGTGCGCGTAATGAACTCAGCATGACCAGGCCGGGCGAAACTTTTTATCGTCTGGTGCCTGACGCGTCGAAGCGCGCACAGTCTGCGGGGCAAA
Organism: Escherichia sp. WS1450; assembly: GCF_046487395.1. Taxonomy (NCBI): domain Bacteria; kingdom Pseudomonadati; phylum Pseudomonadota; class Gammaproteobacteria; order Enterobacterales; family Enterobacteriaceae; genus Escherichia; species Escherichia sp. WS1450. Next base: position 136,777 of record NZ_JBJQJO010000002.1, on the reverse strand, counting down.
ACAATCGATAAATCAGCCCGGGAATTAACATGGCAACCACTCATTTGGATGTTTGCGCCGTGGTTCCGGCGGCCGGATTTGGCCGTCGAATGCAAACGGAATGTCCTAAGCAATATCTCTCAATCGGTAATCAAACCATTCTTGAACACTCGGTGCATGCGCTGCTGGCGCATCCCCGGGTGAAACGTGTCGTCATTGCCATAAGTCCTGGCGATAGCCGTTTTGCACAACTTCCTCTGGCGAATCATCCGCAAATCACCGTTGTAGATGGCGGTGATGAGCGTGCCGATTCGGTGCTGGCAGGTCTGAAAGCCGCTGGCGACGCGCAGTGGGTATTGGTGCATGACGCCGCTCGTCCTTGTCTGCATCAGGATGACCTCGCGCGATTGTTGACGTTGAGCGAAACCAGCCGCACGGGGGGGATCCTCGCCGCACCAGTGCGCGATACGATGAAACGTGCCGAACCGGGCAAAAATGCTATTGCTCATACCGTTGATCGCAACGGCTTATGGCACGCGCTGACGCCGCAATTTTTCCCTCGTGAGCTGTTACATGACTGCCTGACGCGCGCTCTAAATGAAGGCGCTACCATTACCGACGAAGCCTCGGCGCTGGAATATTGCGGATTTCATCCGCAGTTGGTCGAAGGCCGCGCGGATAACATTAAAGTCACGCGCCCGGAAGATTTGGCACTGGCCGAGTTTTACCTCACCCGAACCATCCATCAGGAGAATACATAATGCGAATTGGACACGGTTTTGACGTACACGCCTTTGGCGGTGAAGGCCCAATTATCATTGGTGGCGTACGCATTCCTTACGAAAAAGGATTGCTGGCGCATTCTGATGGCGACGTGGCGCTCCATGCGTTGACCGATGCATTGCTTGGCGCGGCGGCGCTGGGGGATATCGGCAAGCTGTTCCCGGATACCGATCCGGCATTTAAAGGTGCCGACAGCCGCGAGCTGCTACGCGAAGCCTGGCGTCGTATTCAGGCGAAGGGTTATACGCTGGGCAACGTCGATGTCACTATCATCGCTCAGGCACCGAAGATGTTGCCGCACATACCACAAATGCGCGTGTTTATTGCCGAAGATCTCGGCTGCCATATGGATGATGTTAACGTGAAAGCCACTACTACGGAAAAACTTGGATTTACCGGACGTGGGGAAGGGATTGCCTGTGAAGCGGTGGCGCTACTCATTAAGGCAACAAAATGATTGAGTTTGATAATCTCACTTACCTCCACGGTAAACCGCAAGGCACCGGGTTGCTGAAAGCCAATCCGGAAGACTTTGTGGTGGTGGAAGATTTGGGCTTTGAGCCTGATGGTGAAGGTGAGCATATTCTGGTTAGAATCCTCAAAAACGGCTGCAATACCCGTTTTGTGGCGGATGCACTGGCGAAATTCCTGAAAATTCATGCCCGTGAAGTCAGCTTCGCTGGGCAAAAAGACAAACATGCTGTAACGGAACAGTGGTTATGTGCTCGCGTGCCGGGCAAGGAAATGCCCGATCTGAGCGCCTTTCAACTGGAAGGCTGCCAGGTGCTGGAGTATGTGCGGCACAAGCGCAAGCTGCGTTTAGGGGCGCTGAAAGGTAACGCCTTTACCCTGGTTCTGCGCGAAGTGAGCAATCGCGATGACGTTGAACAACGTCTGATCGATATTTGCGTAAAAGGTGTACCGAACTACTTCGGTGCCCAACGTTTCGGGATTGGCGGTAGCAACTTGCAGGGCGCGCTGCGCTGGGCGCAAACCAATACTCCGGTGCGCGATCGCAATAAACGGAGTTTTTGGTTGTCGGCAGCCCGCAGTGCGTTGTTTAATCAGATTGTTGCTGAGCGCCTCAAAAAAGCAGACGTTAATCAAGTTGTTGACGGCGATGCGCTACAATTAGCCGGACGTGGTAGCTGGTTTGTCGCAACCACCGAAGAACTGGCGGAATTACAGCGTCGCGTCAACGATAAAGAGCTGATGATAACCGCCGCATTGCCGGGCAGTGGCGAATGGGGAACTCAGCGTGAAGCGTTGGCATTCGAACAAGCAGCTGTCGCCGCAGAAACTGAATTACAAGCCTTACTGGTGCGCGAAAAAGTTGAAGCCGCGCGCAGAGCGATGCTGCTGTATCCGCAACAATTAAGCTGGAACTGGTGGGATGACGTCACCGTAGAAATCCGTTTCTGGCTTCCGGCGGGTAGTTTTGCAACCAGCGTTGTCAGGGAACTTATCAACACAACAGGTGATTATGCGCATATTGCTGAGTAATGATGACGGGGTACATGCACCCGGTATACAAACGCTGGCGAAAGCCTTGCGTGAGTTTGCTGACGTTCAGGTGGTCGCCCCCGATCGTAACCGCAGCGGCGCTTCAAATTCTCTGACACTGGAATCCTCCCTGCGCACGTTTACCTTTGAAAATGGTGATATTGCTGTGCAAATGGGAACCCCGACCGATTGCGTCTATCTTGGCGTGAATGCTCTGATGCGTCCGCGCCCGGACATTGTTGTGTCCGGCATTAACGCCGGGCCGAATCTGGGGGATGATGTTATTTATTCCGGTACGGTAGCCGCCGCGATGGAAGGCCGTCATTTAGGTTTTCCGGCGCTGGCCGTCTCGCTTGACGGGCATAAACATTACGACACTGCCGCGGCGGTAACCTGTTCAATTTTGCGCGCACTGTGTAAAGAGCCGCTGCGCACCGGACGTATTCTTAATATTAACGTTCCGGATTTACCATTGGATCAAATCAAAGGTATTCGCGTGACGCGCTGCGGTACACGACATCCGGCAGATAAGGTGATCCCGCAGCAAGATCCGCGCGGCAATACGCTGTACTGGATTGGCCCGCCGGGCGGTAAATGTGATGCCGGTCCGGGGACCGATTTTGCTGCGGTAGATGAGGGCTATGTCTCCATCACGCCGCTGCATGTGGATTTAACTGCGCATAGCGCGCAAGATGTGGTTTCAGACTGGTTAAACAGCGTGGGAGTTGGCACGCAATGGTAAGCAGACGCGTACAAGCACTTCTGGATCAATTACGTGCGCAAGGTATTCAGGATGAGCAGGTGCTGAATGCACTTGCCGCCGTGCCGCGTGAAAAATTCGTTGATGAAGCGTTTGAACAAAAAGCCTGGGACAATATCGCCTTGCCGATAGGTCAGGGGCAGACAATTTCGCAGCCGTATATGGTGGCGCGAATGACCGAATTACTCGAGCTGACGCCGCAGTCGCGGGTGCTGGAAATTGGCACCGGTTCGGGATATCAAACGGCAATCCTGGCGCATCTTGTCCAGCATGTTTGCTCGGTCGAACGGATTAAAGGTTTGCAGTGGCAGGCGCGTCGCCGCCTGAAAAATCTTGATTTACATAATGTTTCAACCCGTCATGGCGATGGATGGCAAGGTTGGCAGGCACGTGCGCCGTTTGACGCTATCATTGTTACGGCGGCACCGCCGGAAATTCCAACTGCACTAATGACGCAGCTGGACGAAGGCGGGATTCTCGTCTTACCCGTAGGGGAGGAGCACCAGTATTTGAAACGGGTGCGTCGTCGGGGAGGCGAATTTATTATCGATACCGTGGAGGCCGTGCGCTTTGTCCCTTTAGTGAAGGGTGAGCTGGCTTAAAACGTGAGGAAATACCTGGATTTTTCCTGGTTATTTTGCCGCAGGTCAGCGTATCGTGAACATCTTTTCCAGTGTTCAGTATGGTGCCTTGCACGGTAATTATGTCACTGGTTATTAACCAATTTTTCCTGGGGGATAAATGAGCGCGGGAAGCCCAAAATTCACCGTTCGCCGCATTGCGGCTTTGTCACTGGTTTCGCTATGGCTGGCAGGCTGTTCTGACACTTCAAATCCACCGGCACCGGTAAGCTCCGTTAATGGCAATGCGCCTGCAAATACCAATTCTGGTATGTTGATTACGCCACCGCCGAAAATGGGAACGACGTCTACAGCGCAGCAACCGCAAATTCAGCCGGTACAGCAGCCACAAATTCAGGCTACTCAACAACCGCAAATCCAGCCAGTACAGCCAGTAGCTCAGCAGCCGGTACAGATGGAAAACGGACGCATCGTCTATAACCGTCAGTATGGGAACATTCCGAAAGGCAGTTATAGCGGCAGTACCTATACCGTGAAAAAAGGCGACACACTTTTCTATATCGCCTGGATTACTGGCAACGATTTCCGTGACCTTGCTCAGCGCAACAATATTCAGGCACCATACGCGCTGAACGTCGGTCAGACCTTACAGGTGGGTAATGCTTCCGGTACGCCAATCACTGGCGGAAATGCCATTACCCAGGCCGACGCAGCAGAGCAAGGAGTTGTGATCAAGCCTGCACAAAATTCCACCGTTGCTGTTGCGTCGCAACCGACAATTACGTATTCTGAGTCTTCGGGTGAACAGAGTGCTAACAAAATGTTGCCGAACAACAAGCCAACTGCGACCACGGTCACAGCGCCTGTAACGGTACCAACAGCAAGCACAACCGAGCCGACTGTCAGCAGTACATCAACCAGTACGCCTATCTCCACCTGGCGCTGGCCGACTGAGGGCAAAGTGATCGAAACCTTTGGCGCTTCTGAGGGGGGCAACAAGGGGATTGATATCGCAGGCAGCAAAGGACAGGCAATTATCGCGACCGCAGATGGCCGCGTTGTTTATGCCGGTAACGCGCTGCGCGGCTACGGTAATCTGATTATCATCAAACATAATGATGATTACCTGAGTGCCTACGCCCATAACGACACAATGCTGGTCCGGGAACAACAAGAAGTGAAGGCGGGGCAAAAAATAGCAACCATGGGTAGCACCGGAACCAGTTCAACACGCTTGCATTTTGAAATTCGTTACAAGGGGAAATCCGTAAACCCGCTGCGTTATTTACCGCAGCGATAATTCGGCGGAACCAGGCTTTTGCTTGCTAGTTCCGTCAAGGGATCACGGGTAGGAGCCACCTTATGAGTCAGAATACGCTGAAAGTTCATGATTTAAATGAAGACGCGGAATTTGATGAGAACGGAGTTGAGGTTTTTGACGAGAAAGCCTTAGTTGAAGAGGAACCCAGTGATAACGATTTGGCTGAAGAGGAGCTGTTATCGCAAGGGGCCACACAGCGTGTGTTGGACGCGACTCAGCTTTACCTTGGTGAGATTGGTTATTCGCCACTGTTAACGGCCGAAGAAGAAGTTTATTTCGCGCGTCGCGCACTGCGTGGAGATGTCGCTTCACGTCGCCGGATGATTGAAAGTAACCTGCGTCTGGTCGTGAAGATTGCCCGCCGTTATGGCAATCGTGGTCTGGCGCTGTTGGACCTGATCGAAGAGGGCAACCTGGGGCTGATCCGCGCGGTAGAGAAGTTTGACCCGGAACGTGGTTTCCGCTTCTCAACATACGCAACCTGGTGGATCCGCCAGACGATCGAACGGGCGATTATGAACCAAACCCGTACTATTCGTTTGCCGATTCACATCGTAAAGGAGCTGAACGTTTACCTGCGAACCGCACGCGAGTTGTCCCATAAACTGGACCACGAACCAAGTGCGGAAGAGATCGCAGAGCAACTGGATAAGCCAGTTGATGACGTCAGCCGTATGCTTCGTCTTAACGAGCGCATTACCTCGGTAGACACCCCGCTGGGTGGTGATTCCGAAAAAGCGTTGCTGGACATCCTGGCCGATGAAAAAGAGAACGGTCCGGAAGATACCACGCAAGATGACGATATGAAGCAGAGCATCGTCAAATGGCTGTTCGAGCTGAACGCCAAACAGCGTGAAGTGCTGGCACGTCGATTCGGTTTGCTGGGGTACGAAGCGGCAACACTGGAAGATGTAGGTCGTGAAATTGGCCTCACCCGTGAACGTGTTCGCCAGATTCAGGTTGAAGGCCTGCGCCGTTTGCGCGAAATCCTGCAAACGCAGGGGCTGAATATCGAAGCGCTGTTCCGCGAGTAAGTAAGCATCTGTCAGAAAGGCCAGTCTCAAGCGAGGCTGGCCTTTTTCTTTTGTTTGGGAAGTCGGTGTGTTTTGTCGCCTGGATAAGACTCGTCAGCGTCCTACCCGGCAATCAGCATCCTATTTGCTCATCATCTTGCGCACCAGCTGCATAAACAGCTCCTGCTCTTCTCCACTCAAACGCCCCAAAAATTCCGCATCCACACTGTCACCAATCGGTATCGCCGCAGCAAGTACCTTTTCTCCTTCGGCAGTCAGCCAGACAAAGCGTCGCCGCTTGTCAGCGGCGTCATGTTCACGTCTGACTAAGCCACGATTTTCCATTCTTGCCAACATTTCTGCCAGCGTTGCTTTGGTGCTGACTGCTGCTTCTATCAGTGCCACCTGTTCGATACCAGGCTTATCAGCAATGGCGCGCATCACCGCGTACTGTGGTTTGGTGAGGTCAGGTAACTCGTGCTGCCAGCGAGCCGTGTGCTGCTGAAAAAGCTGTCGTAACTGATGGAACGCTTTATTTCGTAACGCCATGTAAACTCCGGGCAAACTATCTGCCGCTATCATAGCGGTTTTTCAGTGACGAAGAAGATGTTGTTACTTTTCAGTGCTTGCCGCGATGAAAACAGAGGCGTATTTTAATAATAACGTTCGTATACGAACAATTAAGAGAATAAACAATGAGACTGATCGTCGGGATGACAGGGGCTACCGGTGCGCCTCTTGGGGTGGCATTACTGCAAGCGCTGCGGGAGATGCCGAATGTCGAGACTCATCTGGTGATGTCGAAGTGGGCGAAAACCACCATTGAACTGGAAACGCCTTACAGCGCTCGCGATGTTGCCGCCCTCGCAGACTTCAGCCATAACCCGGCGGATCAGGCTGCGACTATCTCTTCCGGCTCCTTTCGTACCGACGGCATGATCGTTATTCCATGCAGTATGAAAACGCTCGCCGGTATCCGCGCTGGTTACGCCGATGGTCTCGTAGGGCGCGCGGCGGACGTCGTGCTCAAAGAAGGCCGCAAACTGGTGCTGGTGCCGCGTGAAATGCCGCTTAGCACAATCCATCTCGAAAATATGCTCGCACTTTCGCGCATGGGTGTGGCGATGGTGCCGCCGATGCCTGCCTTTTATAACCATCCCGAAACGGTAGATGACATTGTCCACCATGTGGTAGCCCGCGTGCTGGATCAATTTGGCCTCGAACATCCTCACGCCAGGCGCTGGCAAGGATTGCCGCAGGCCCGGAATTTTTCTCAGGAGAATGAATAATGGCATTTGATGATTTACGCAGCTTTTTACAGGCGCTTGATGACCACGGCCAGTTACTGAAAATCAGTGAAGAGGTGAACGCGGAACCGGATCTGGCAGCCGCTGCCAACGCCACCGGACGTATCGGCGATGGTGCACCGGCGCTGTGGTTTGACAATATTCGCGGCTTTATCGATGCCCGCGTGGCGATGAATACCATCGGTTCCTGGCAGAACCACGCGATTTCCCTCGGCCTGCCGCCAAACACCCCGGTTAAAAAACAGATTGATGAGTTTATCCGCCGCTGGGATAACTTCCCCATTGCCCCGGAGCGCCGCGCCAATCCAGCCTGGGCGCAGAACACCGTCGATGGCGACGAGATCAACCTGTTCGATATTCTGCCGCTGTTTCGTTTAAACGACGGTGATGGCGGTTTCTATCTCGATAAAGCGTGCGTGGTTTCCCGCGATCCGCTCGACCCGGATAACTTCGGCAAGCAGAACGTCGGCATCTACCGCATGGAAGTGAAGGGCAAACGTAAGCTCGGCCTGCAACCGGTGCCGATGCACGATATCGCTCTGCATCTGCATAAAGCGGAAGAACGCGGTGAAGATCTGCCGATTGCCATCACGCTCGGTAACGATCCGATCATCACCCTGATGGGGGCCACGCCGCTGAAATACGATCAGTCTGAGTATGAAATGGCGGGCGCGCTGCGTGAAAGCCCGTACCCGATCGCCACCGCGCCATTGACCGGTTTTGATGTGCCGTGGGGTTCAGAAGTGATCCTCGAAGGGGTCATCGAAAGCCGTAAACGCGAAATCGAAGGGCCGTTCGGTGAGTTTACCGGCCACTACTCCGGCGGGCGTAACATGACCGTGGTGCGTATCGATAAAGTCTCTTACCGTACCAAACCGATTTTCGAATCGCTCTATCTTGGTATGCCGTGGACCGAAATCGACTACCTGATGGGGCCTGCCACCTGCGTGCCGCTGTATCAGCAACTGAAAGCCGAGTTCCCGGAAGTGCAGGCGGTGAACGCTATGTACACCCACGGCCTGCTGGCGATTATCTCCACCAAAAAACGCTACGGTGGCTTTGCCCGCGCGGTGGGCCTGCGTGCGATGACCACGCCACACGGTCTGGGCTACGTGAAGATGGTGATTATGGTCGATGAAGACGTTGATCCGTTCAACCTGCCGCAGGTGATGTGGGCGCTCTCTTCGAAAGTGAACCCTGCAGGGGATTTGGTGCAGTTGCCGAATATGTCCGTGCTGGAACTCGACCCCGGCTCAAGCCCGGCAGGTATCACCGACAAGCTGATTATCGACGCTACCACGCCTGTCGCCCCGGACAACCGTGGTCACTACAGCCAGCCGGTGGTGGATTTACCGGAAACCAAAGCCTGGGCTGAAAAACTGACCGCTATGCTGGCCGCACGTCAATAAGGAGAACAAGATGATTTGTCCACGTTGTGCTGATGAACAGATTGAAGTGATGGCGAAATCGCCGGTAAAAGATGTCTGGACGGTCTACCAGTGCCAGCATTGCCTCTATACCTGGCGCGATACCGAACCGCTGCGCCGCACCAGCCGCGAACATTATCCCGAAGCGTTCCGCATGACGCAGAAAGATATTGATGACGCGCCAATGGTGCCGAGCATTCCGCCACTGCTGGTGGCAGATAAGCGTTAATAAAAAAGTGCCGGGTAGAGGCTTTGCCTTACCCGGTCTTGTCATTTTATTTTATAAAACGATAACCGCCCGCTTTCCGGCGAGCCGGTATCAATATAAACCTGATTGGCAAATGTCTGGATATTTGTAAACATCATATGCCCGAAGATAAAACAGTCGGCACCGTTTATTTCTTTTAACTCGCCTTTGAGTGATTTCTGCACGCGATCAACAGGCCAGAGTACCTCTCTTTCCGCTACTTCCTTGCCAAACTGATATTCATCACCCGGATAATCTGCATGTACGATAACATATTTTATAATATCGTTGGTGATTTCTATAATATGCGGAAGATGATGAAAGCGAAGCAACAGGTCTATTGCTTCTTTTTGTTCTGAATCATTTAACTCAAAGAACCAGTCACCGCCACTGGCAAGCCACATATTGCCATCGCCAGTCGCGAAGGCATCAAGCGCCATTGCCTCGTGGTTGCCTTTAACCGATGTAAACCAGGGCTGGTTTAACAGGCGTAGCACGTTAAGACTATCCGGCCCACGATCAATATTATCGCCTACGGAAATAAGTAAGTCAGTTTCGGGGCAAAAAGAGAGTTGGTGTAAGCGGGATTGTAATAATTGATAATCGCCATGAATATCACCAACGGCCCATATATGGCGATAATTAAATGATTCTATTTTGTGATAGCGAATAGATGGCATTGATTTGAGCATTTTGGTTTGGAGTTAGTCTATTTTTTTTGAAATAATGGCGTTGATCTGTTTATCAGTAAATTGACCTTGGGCTTTGGCTTTATTTAACCAGAGCAACGCTTCTTCTTTATTTATGCCATTTCCATCAAGCCCCCAGGCATAAATTTGTCCTAAAGTAATTTGTGCAATAGGTAAGTTTTGAGTAGCAGCTTTCTCAAACCAGTATTTAGCCTGTCGTATATCTTTGGGAACGCCCTGACCATTAAAAAAAAGTGTCCCGTAATTATATTGGCCGAGTCGCTGACCCTTTTCTGCCGCTATTTTTAAGTGAGGGATAGCTTCAGCATACTTATTCTCTTGAATTCCGATAATCCCTAAGTTTGCATGTGCAATAGGATTGTCCTTCTGTACTGCTTTCTTAAGCCAATACTTGGCTTTGTTAATGTTTTGGAATTCCTGTGGGCCAAATTGATAAATATTCGCACAGTTTATTTGAGCTTGTTCATTCCCTTTTTCTGCCGCTTTCTCATACCAGTATATCGCAATACGATAGTTAGGCCCCGTATTATCATATCCGTAATGATAAATCTGTCCTAAGTAAAATTCAGCTTCATCATAATTTTGCTTTGCTGCAAGGTTGAGCCAATAAAATGCTTTGTTTATATCCTTCACTGAAGGACTTTCAGATAGACCATTCAGGTATATGAGTCCCATCACCGTTTGTGAGGCTTTATCGCCATGTTGAGCCTTGGCAATGATATCCTGCAGTTTATTTCGTGATTCCTTCGTAATATTATTTAATACTTGCTCGGGAATATCAAAATGTGAAGGGGTATCTTCGGCACCTATTGCAGTGGCGCTAATTATTAAAATTATTGATGCAATCGTTATTCTCATTTTTTTCTTGAATGTTTTGTTCTTAATAGTGTTTATTTTACTCCTTTTTTATCTATCGGATAAGAGATATATGAGCCCCGAAGTTTAATCGGGGCTCATTAATATTATACCAGACTCTTCAACCGATAAATCCACTCCAGCGCCTGGCGCGGAGTGAGTGAATCCGGGTCGAGATTTTCCAGCGCTTCCACCGCGGGCGAGGTTTCTTCCGGCACTGAAAGCAGCGACATCTGCGTGCCATCGACCTGTGTCGCGGCGGCGTTCGGCGAAATGCTTTCCAGCTCACGCAGTTTTTGCCGTGCGCGCTTAATAACCTCTTTTGGCACGCCCGCCAGAGCTGCAACCGCCAGGCCGTAGCTTTTGCTCGCCGCGCCATCCTGCACGCTGTGCATAAAGGCAATGGTGTCGCCGTGCTCCAGTGCATCGAGATGCACGTTGGCGACGCCTTCCATTTTCTCCGGTAACTGGGTCAGCTCGAAATAGTGGGTGGCAAACAACGTCAACGCTTTAATCTTATTCGCCAGATTTTCCGCGCACGCCCACGCCAGCGACAGACCATCGTAAGTGGACGTCCCGCGCCCAATCTCATCCATCAGCACCAGACTGTACTCGGTGGCGTTATGCAGAATATTGGCGGTTTCGGTCATCTCCACCATAAAGGTTGAACGCCCGGATGCCAGATCATCCGCTGCCCCTACGCGGGTGAAGATACGGTCGATAGGTCCAATCTCGACTTTTTGTGCCGGTACATAGCTGCCGATGTAGGCCATCAGCGCAATCAGTGCGGTCTGGCGCATATAGGTACTTTTACCGCCCATATTCGGACCGGTAATGATCAACATGCGACGCTGCGGCGACAGGTTCAGCGGGTTGGCGATAAATGGCTCGTTCAGTACCTGTTCAACCACCGGATGGCGACCTTCGGTGATGCGAATACCCGGTTTATCAATGAAGGTCGGGCAGGTGTAGTTCAGGGTATAGGCCCGTTCCGCCAGGTTAACCAGCACATCAAGTTCCGCCAGCGCGCTCGCGCTCTGTTGCAACGCTTCCAGATGCGGCAACAGCAGGTCGAACAGCTCTTCATAAAGTTGTTTTTCCAGTGCCAGTGCTTTGCCTTTTGAGGTGAGAACTTTATCTTCGTACTCTTTTAGCTCTGGAATGATGTAGCGCTCGGCGTTTTTCAGCGTCTGGCGACGCATGTAGTTGATGGGTGCCAGATGGCTTTGTCCACGGCTGATCTGAATGTAATAACCATGAACCGCGTTAAAGCCGACTTTCAGCGTGTCCAGGCCAGTACGTTCACGCTCGCGGACTTCCAGACGCTCCAGATAATCGGTCGCGCCGTCAGCCAGCGCGCGCCACTCATCCAGCTCTTCGTTATAGCCCGATGCGATAACACCACCGTCGCGTACCAGCACTGGCGGTGTGTCGATGATTGCCCGCTCCAGCAGATCGCGCAGCTCGGCAAACTCGCCCATTTTTTCACGTAGCGCCTGTACCGGAGCGCTATCGACATTTTCTAACTGCGCACGCAGCTCCGGCAGTTGCTGGAAAGCGTGACGCATACGGGCCAGATCGCGTGGGCGAGCAGTTCGTAAAGCCAGACGCGCCAGAATACGTTCCAGGTCGCCGACCTGACGCAGCACCGGCTGTAGCTCGGCGGTGAAATCCTGCAATGCGCCAATAGTTTGCTGGCGCTCAAGCAACACGCGGGTATCGCGCACTGGCATATGCAGCCAGCGTTTCAGCATACGACTACCCATCGGCGTTACAGTGCAGTCGAGCACTGAAGCCAGCGTGTTTTCCGCACCGCCCGCCAGGTTCTGGGTAATTTCCAGGTTACGACGCGTCGCGGCATCCATAATGATGCTGTCCTGCTCACGTTCCATAGTGATAGAACGAATATGCGGCAGAGTCGTACGTTGGGTATCTTTCGCATACTGCAACAGACAACCGGCAGCACAAAGTCCGCGCGGCGCGTTCTCGACGCCAAAACCGACCAGATCGCGGGTGCCAAATTGCAGATTCAACTGCTGGCGCGCGGTGTCGATTTCAAACTCCCACAGCGGACGACGGCGCAGACCGCGACGACCTTCAATCAGCGACATCTCAGCAAAATCTTCTGCATATAGCAGTTCCGCCGGATTAGTGCGTTGCAGTTCTGCCGCCATCGTTTCCCGGTCAGCCGGTTCGCTCAGGCGAAAACGACCGGAACTGATATCCAGCGTCGCGTAGCCGAAACCTTTACTGTCCTGCCAGATAGCCGCCAGCAGATTGTCCTGGCGCTCTTGTAACAGGGCTTCATCGCTGATGGTGCCTGGCGTAACGATACGCACAACTTTGCGCTCAACTGGACCTTTGCTGGTCGCCGGATCGCCAATTTGTTCGCAGATGGCAACGGACTCGCCCTGATTCACCAGTTTGGCGAGGTAGTTTTCCACCGCATGGTAGGGGATCCCCGCCATCGGGATCGGCTCTCCCGCGGAAGCACCGCGTTTGGTCAGTGAAATATCCAGCAGCTGCGACGCGCGTTTTGCATCGTCATAAAACAGTTCATAAAAATCACCCATCCGGTAAAACAGCAGGATCTCGGGATGCTGGGCTTTCAGCTTGAGATACTGCTGCATCATGGGCGTATGGGCATCGAAATTTTCTATTGCACTCATGGGGTTATGTCCGGTTCCCTGATATTAAATGGGGTGTGATGGTTTTTATTTTCGTTGTAATCACATAAGGCGCACATGATACCGGAGTTAATCATTTCAGGGGAAGAAGCGAACGGCGAGTTCTTGATGGTGATTCCGGGAAAGATGCTGTTTTGCAGCTTTTGCGTGATGCTTATGAAGCAAGTACGCAAAATTGCGTCGGTTGAATAAACCTCCTCCTTCAGAGCCATAGTCCCCTTTCAAATTAAGTTGTAATATAAATACACCTTAAGAGTATGGAGGCAGCATGTCCGGCAAGCGTATCTCTCGTGAAAAACTGACGATTAAAAAAATGATCGATCTTTATCAAGCGAAATGCCCGCAGGCGTCAGCGGAGCCGGAGCATTACGACGCGCTGTTTGCCTACGCGCAAAAGCGGCTGGATAAATGTGTGTTCGGCGAAGAGAAACCAGCCTGTAAGCAGTGTCCGGTGCACTGTTACCAGCCTGCAAAGCGTGAAGAGATGAAACAGATTATGCGTTGGGCCGGGCCGAGAATGCTGTGGCGTCATCCGATCTTAACCGTGCGTCATCTCATCGATGACAAGCGTCCGGTGCCGGAGTTGCCAGAAAAATATCGTCCAAAGAAATAAATCTGCCGGAGAGCCATACTCTCCGGCAAATAAGGCGCTTACGCTTTGGTGGCAATCAGGATGGCTGATGCTTTGATCAATGCAATAACGCGCGAGCCAGTGGTGAGTTTCATTTCATCCTTACTTTCATTTGTTACCACTGCCACAATTTCAAAACCCGCATCCGTTTTGATATGGACAGTGGCGTTCACTGCGCCTTCGGTGATTGTCGACACGCTGCCAGCAAACTGGTTGCGAGCAGAGAATTTCAGTCCACAGTCTTCCGTTGCCAGCGTTACCCACGGGGCTTTAATCAGGGCAATCGCTTCTTTCCCTTTCGCCAGACCCAGCGCTTGCTGGCTGCTGTGAGTCACAATTGCCACCAGCTTTGCACCACCTGCCAGCGTCAGTTCTACTTCATCATTCACAGCGCCCATTGCTACTGCGCTAACTGTTCCGGTTAATTGATTTCTTGCTGAAACTGCCATACTGCCTCCTTTCATTGAATGTTGATCGAGTATAACCACATCTGTTAAATCAATGCCGATTTATCAATTCCCAGTCGCTTCATCCGTGACAGCAGGGTCGTGCGTTTCAGCCCCAGACGTTGCGCAGCGCCTTTAGGCCCGGCAACCACGCCGTTAGTTTCTTTCAGCACGCGAACAATCAACTGATATTCATCTTCGCCCTCCTGAGCGACAACCGTTGCGGCAGGCGGCGTTTCAGGCTCCGGTAAAGCAATATCTGGCAATGACAGCTGCAGCACGTTGCCGCGTGTTAGCAATACCGCGCGCTCAATGACGTTTTCCAGTTCGCGTACGTTACCCGGCCACTCCATGTTGCTCAAGGTGCGCAGCGTCTCGGCAGGAATGCTGTCGATATTGCGCCCCAGACGACGGGCAATTTTGAAGGTAAAGGCTTTCGCCAGCAGCGGAATATCTTCCGGACGCTCGCGTAGTGGCGGCAGGTGGATCGGGAATACGTTCAGGCGGTAATAGAGATCGCTACGGAACTCTCGGTCGGCGACCATTTTTTTCAGATCGCGGTTAGTCGCGGCGATTAGACGCACGTCCGTCTGAATGATTTTGTTGCTGCCGAGGCGTTCAAACTCCTGTTCCTGCAATACACGCAGCAACTTCGGCTGTAACTCCAGTGGCATATCGCCCACTTCGTCGAGGAACAGAGAGCTTTTATCCGCCAGTTCAAAACGACCAATGCGCTGGGCGCTGGCACCGGTAAAAGCCCCACGCTCATGACCAAACAGATCGCTTTCCAGCAATCCGGCAGGCATCGCCGCGCAGTTCATTTTGACCATGCGGCGATTATTACGCCCACTGAGATTATGGATCGCGCGGGCAATCAGCTCTTTACCCGTGCCAGTTTCACCGAGGATCAGCACGGTACTGTCACTTTGCGCCACCATTTCAACTTGTTTAAGCACGCTGTACATGGCTTCGCTGCGGCCAATAATCTCGCCAAATTCACTATCAACATTGTTGAGCTGCTCGGTCAGGGCGAGGTTTTCATCAACCAGCCGTTCTTTCAGACGATGGATTTCCTGATAGGCGAGGGCGTTATCGACAGCGATTGCCACACGTTCGGCAATCTGGCGCAGTAAATTCAGATTAGTAGTGGTAAACACTTTCTCTTCGCATTGCGCCAGTTTCAGCACGCCCAGCATGGTGTCGCCAGACATCAGCGGTAACAGGCACAAGGTTTGAATCTGGTTGCCCCAGGTGTCGAACAACATGCGTTCGTAGGGGGCTAAATCATCCCGCTCGTGGAGATTAATCAGCAGCATCTCTTTACTTTTGAACACGCGTTCGGTGAGGGTTCCGGCTTCATCGACTTCGCTCTGTTCGTGGGCGGGATGTTGTTTATCAAGATAGTGAGTGGAGTAGATGTTGAGTTTGTTTTTACGGTGGCTGCGTAAGACGATGCTGATATCGTCAATGTCGAAGTAGTAATGGATTTCTTTGGCGACTTCGCTGACCAGTTCGTCCATATCCAGGCGGGAAAGCACCGCGTTGGTAATGGCAACCAGGATGCGGAAGTTATCGCGCTCCCGGCATAACAACTCATAGTCGACATTATTGACGACGCGGCTCTGGATTTGTTCGGTGACGACAGAAACGATCTGCGTAAATGTTTGCAGACGATTGAACTCTTTTTCGCTCCAGGGGCGATCGTCATAACGAATAAATTCACAGCCACCAAAAATATGCCCTTCCGCCGCCAGTGGCATCAGGCAATAGTGACCAAATTTGGGGTATAGCCCACCTGCGGCCAGCTGCGGCCAGGTTTCACAAAATTCTTCGTAACTGCAATGCAGCGTATCAGGGCGCGACAAAATGCTGCGTACCGGACCGTGTGCCAGAACAGTTTCGTCTTCATATTTAATGGGGGTGTCTTTTTCACGCGATGCGTAATAAGACGCACGTTGAGTCTGCGCTTGCCACAACACAATAGCCGCGTTGTCGGCGAGCGCAGAACGCTTTACCAGTTGCGAAAGAGCCTCACACAGCGAGGCCAGATCGGGCTGCTGCAATAGTGTCCGAGTGATGTCGAACAACCCTTGTTGTCCGAGATCACTCATCGGTGTATATGACATTTTGTTCTTCCAGGAAAGCACCGCAAAGCGGTGCAAAAGGTCATTGACTAACTATAGGAGATTTAGAATTTTATTAGCATATACGCGGAAGCGGTTCGGCGTGCGGTAGATCGAGGGTTCGTTTCACGCCATACAGACCGGCAAGACGAACACCTTTACGTTCCACCACTTCACCAATCAGCGCCGCGTCTTTTCCCAGTGGATGGGAATGTAACGCTGCCAGCACTTGCTCTGCCGCGTTGCGTTCAACGGCGATCACCAGTTTGCCTTCGTTGGCAAAGTTAAGGGCGTCCAGTCCCAGCAGTTCGCAAACGCCGCGCACAGCAGGTTTAACCGGCAGTGCCGCTTCTGAAATTTCAATACCGCAACCGCAGGCTGCCGCGAACTCATGAACTACCGCGTTCACACCACCACGGGTGGCATCACGCAGCGCTTTCACGCCGGGAATGTCACGCAGCGTCTGAATAAGCGGCGTTAGTACCGCGCAGTCGCTGACTAGTTCGCCGTCCAGCCCCAGTTGCTCACGCAGGTTAAGGATAGTCGCCCCGTGGTCCCCGAGTGTACCGCTAACCAGCAATACATCGCCTGCGGTTAGCGTCTGTGCGCCCCAGTGAATATTCGCCGGAATTGCGCCCATGCCAGCGGTGTTGATAAACAGTTTATCTGCCGCGCCGCGCTGCACCACTTTAGTATCGCCAGTGACGATGGCAATGCCTGCCGCGCGGGCGGTTTCTGCCATGCTGGTCACTACGGCTTTCAGTGTCTCCATCGGCAATCCTTCTTCGAGGATAAAGCCACAGGAGAGATAGCGCGGAATAGCGCCACTGACCGCAACGTCATTCGCGGTGCCGCAAATCGCCAGCTTGCCGATATTACCGCCAGGAAAGAACAGCGGGTCAATGACGTAACTGTCGGTGGAGAACGCCAGACGGTCGCCTTCCGCTACCAGCTGCGCCAGATCAAGACGTGCCTGATCTTCCTGCTCTGCCAGCCACGGGTTGGCAAAGGCTTCCATAAACAGGCTGTTGATTAATTGCTGCATCGCCTGGCCGCCGCTACCGTGGGCGAGTTGGATATTATTCACGCTTCACTCTCCTGCTGACGATACTGATACCACGCGGCGCACGCTCCTTCGGAGGAAACCATCAGCGCACCAAACGCGGTTTGAGGATTACAGGTGTTACCAAACAGCGGGCATTGATGCGGCTTACATTTGCCCGTTAATACTTCGCCACAACGTGCGCGCGGGTCATCGCAGACCTGCTGCGGTGCCGGGCGGAAATGCGCTTCGGCATCGAATCGTTGATAATCCGGCGTCAGGTGTACACCAGAAGATTCAATCACGCCTAAGCCGCGCCATTCGCTGTCGCCGTTGACACAGAACACATCGGCAATCGCCTGTTGCGCCAGCAGGTTACCGGCATCCGGCACCACCCGACGATACTGATTCTCAACCTTGCTGTGGGCCGCTATTTTCTGCTCCACCAGCATCACCACGCCTTGCAGTAGATCAAGGGGTTCGAAACCAGCGACCACCAGCGGACGATGAAAATCGCTGGCGATAAAATTATAGGCATCAGTGCCGATAACCATACTAACGTGACCGGGCGCAAGAAACGCGTCGATACCGTTATCCGGCTCTTCCAGCAAACTGCGCAGCGTCGGGATAAGCGTAATATGCTGGCAGAAGAAGTAAAAATTCTGCACATCACGCGCTTTCGCCTGTTGCAGAGTGATGGCCGTCGTCGGCATGGTGGTTTCAAAACCTAAGCCGAAGAACACCACTTTGCGGGTTGGATTCTCCTGCGCCAGTTTCAACGCATCCATCGGCGAGTAAACGATGCGCACATCGGCACCGCGTGCTTTTGCCTGCAACAGCGATCCCTGTTTCCCCGGCACGCGCATGGCGTCGCCAAAGGTACAGAAGATGACTTCCGGATGGCTGGCAATCTCCACGCAGGTGTCGATTCTACCCATCGGCAGTACACACACCGGGCAACCGGGACCGTGGATAAACTCAACGTTTTCCGGCAGCAACTGGTCGAGGCCGAATTTAAAAATGGCGTGGGTATGACCACCGCACACTTCCATAATCCGCAGAGGGCGTTCGGCGGTGTAAGAGAGATGTGAAGCACGTTCGCGCAGATGCTCAATTAACTGCATCACCTGTTCCGGCGCGCGATATTCATCAACAAAACGCATTATTTTTCCTCGCCATACAACAGCGCACCGACATCCGGCTCAACGTCAAACATGTTTTGTAAGGCGTCGAGAGTGTCGCGCGCTTCGGCTTCATTAATTACGCTCATGGCAAAGCCAACGTGAACCAGTACCCACTGGCCCACGCGTGGCTGACCGTTTTCATCGCAGCTGCCGACTAACGTTAAATCGACGTCGCGCTGAATGCCGCAGACGTCGACTTTCGCCTGGTTGCCGTCAATGGTGCGGATCTGCCCGGGAACGCCTATGCACATCGCTGTGTCTCCAGCCAGTTCAGCCACTGGTCCATCCCTTCGCCGCTGGAGGCGGAAATAAGGATGATTTCAATTTCTGGATTGACTTCGCGGGCGCAGGCGATGCACTTCTCAACGTCAAAGTTGAGATACGGCAGCAAGTCAACTTTGTTGAGCAGCATCAGCGAAGCTGCGGCAAACATATGCGGATATTTCAGCGGTTTGTCTTCACCTTCGGTAACGGAAAGCACCGCCACTTTGTGTTTTTCACCGAGATCGAAGCTGGCCGGGCACACGAGGTTGCCGACGTTTTCGATAAACAGAATACCGTTATCGTCCAGTGGCAGGCGCGGTGCGGCGTCGGCAATCATCTGTGCGTCAAGATGGCAGCCTTTACCGGTATTCACCTGAATCGCTGGTGTGCCGGTAGCGCGAATGCGTGCGGCATCGTTCACGGTTTGCTGATCGCCTTCAATAACCGCGCACGGAACGCTGTCTTTCAGGCGCATTAAAGTTTCCGTCAGCAGGGTGGTTTTACCTGAACCAGGGCTGGAAACCAGGTTGAGCACCAGTTGCTTGCGGGCAGCAAAGCGCGCGCGGTTGCGTTCAGCCAGACGGTTATTTTTGTCCAGCACGTCAATTTCGACTTCCAGCATCCGACGCTGGCTCATGCCCGGCGCGTGAGTACCCGCTTCGCCATGACCGTAATGCAGGTCGCCTTCTTCAGTCTGGCTGGGGGTAAATTCAGGCGCTTTAATGCCGGTGATTTTCATCTTCGGGCGTGCCGCCGGGGCAAATGGCGCGCTACGAAACGCGGAATGAGGGTTATGTTCATCACCCTCGATATACAGGTTGCCTTCACCGCAACCGCATGTTGTACACATCGCTCACTCCTGGTCTATTTCTATCCGCCGAATCTGTAAACCGTCGTCTGCCACAATCTGTAGCATGTCACCATGACACTGTGGACAGCGGCGGACGCGTTGGGTCAGTAGCGTCACATACTGTTGGCATGTTTCACACCAGCATTCGGCCTCTTGTTCTTCGAGGTGCAGTTTACAACCTTCCGCCACGCTGCCGCGGCAAACCAGATCAAAACAAAAGGCAAGAGAGCTGGTTTCGACACAAGAAAATGCGCCAATTTTGAGCCAGACCCCAGTTACGCGTTTTGCGCCGTGTTTTGCGGCCTGCTGTTCGATCAATTCCAGTGCCCGTTGGCAGAGGGTTATTTCGTGCATATCGCCTCCCATTAACTATTGCCAGCTACAAGCAATAATTGTGCCAGTGTTGATTATCCCTGCAGTGAATAATGTCGATGATGTCGAAATGACACGTCGACACGGCGACGAAATTCATCTTTAGCTTAAAAATCGCTTTAATAACAATAAATTAAAAGTTGGCACAGAAAATGCTTAAAGCTGACATCTCTGTTAAACGGGTAACCTGACAATGACTATTTGGGAAATAAGCGAGAAAGCCGATTACATCGCACAGCGGCATCGTCGCCTACAGGACCAGTGGCACATCTACTGCAATTCGCTGGTTCAGGGGATCACGTTATCGAAAGCGCGCCTGCATCACGCCATGAGCTGCGCGCCGGACAAAGAACTCTGTTTCGTCCTTTTTGAACATTTTCGTATTTACGTCACCCTGGCGGATGGCTTTAACAGCCACACCATCGAGTATTACGTCGAAACAAAAGATGGTGAAGACAAACAGCGGATTGCGCAGGCGCAACTGAGCATTGACGGCATGATTGATGGCAAGGTCAACATCCGCGATCGCGAACAGGTTCTGGAACACTATCTCGAAAAAATCGCTGGCGTTTACGACAGCTTATATACCGCCATTGAAAACAATGTGCCGGTGAATTTAAGCCAACTGGTAAAGGGACAAAGCCCGGCAGCATGAGCTGAGGCTTTGCCCGTTTTGCAGGCGTTACGCCTGTTTGGGGATGGGCGTGTCGATGAGTGTCGAAAATGACATTTCATCGGCATGTTTTCGTCAAAAATGACAATCACCTGAGGAATGCCTGGTGAATCGTTTTGTAATTGCTGACTCCACGCTCTGTATCGGCTGCCACACTTGTGAGGCCGCCTGTTCAGAGACGCATCGCCAGCACGGCCTGCAATCAATGCCGCGCCTGAGAGTGATGCTGAATGAAAAAGAATCTGCGCCGCAGCTCTGTCACCACTGTGAAGATGCGCCCTGTGCGGTGGTCTGCCCGGTTAACGCCATCACCCGCGTTGATGGGGCCGTGCAGTTGAATGAAAGTCTGTGCGTAAGCTGCAAACTGTGCGGCATCGCCTGCCCGTTTGGCGCAATTGAATTTTCCGGCAGCCGTCCGCTGGATATTCCGGCAAATGCCAATACCCCGAAAGCGCCACCGGCACCGCCTGCTCCGGCGCGTGTCAGCACATTGCTTGACTGGGTGCCAGGTATTCGCGCGATCGCCGTCAAATGTGACCTTTGTAGTTTTGATGAACAAGGTCCGGCCTGCGTGCGGATGTGCCCGACTAAAGCCCTGCATCTGGTGGATAACACCGATATCGCCCGCGTCAGCAAACGTAAGCGTGAGCTGACTTTTAACACGGACTTTGGCGATCTCACCTTGTTTCAGCAGGCTCAAAGTGGAGAGGCTAAATGAGCGCAATTTCCCTGATCAATAGTGGCGTGGCGTGGTTTGCCGCCGCCGCTGTTCTGGCATTTCTCTTTTCTTTTCAAAAGGCGCTGAGTGGCTGGATAGCCGGAATTGGCGGCGCGGTGGGTAGCCTGTATACGGCAGCCGCGGGCTTCACTGTGCTGACTGGTGCGGTTGGCGTGAGCGGTGCGCTGTCGCTGGTAAGCTACGATGTGCAAATCTCTCCGCTTAACGCGATTTGGCTGATTACGCTCGGCCTGTGCGGTCTGTTTGTCAGCCTCTACAACATTGACTGGCATCGCCACGCGCAGGTGAAATGCAACGGCTTGCAGATCAATATGTTGATGGCTGCCGCCGTCTGTGCCGTCATCGCCAGCAACCTCGGCATGTTCGTGGTAATGGCCGAAATCATGGCCCT
The DNA here is from genome assembly GCF_046487395.1 of Escherichia sp. WS1450. Taxonomy (NCBI): domain Bacteria; kingdom Pseudomonadati; phylum Pseudomonadota; class Gammaproteobacteria; order Enterobacterales; family Enterobacteriaceae; genus Escherichia; species Escherichia sp. WS1450. Next base: position 114,889 of record NZ_JBJQJO010000002.1, on the reverse strand, counting down.
GTGTGCGGTGTTCCTCACCAGCAACAGCAAAGAGGGCAAACTGTGGTTTGCGCTGGGGCGTCTTGGCACTCTGCTGCTGGCGATTGCCTGCTGGCTGCTGTGGCAGCGTTACGGCACGCTGGATCTGCGCCTGCTGGATATGCGTATGCAACAGCTGCCGCTCGGTTCCGATATCTGGCTGCTCGGTGTGATTGGCTTTGGCCTGCTGGCCGGGATTATTCCGCTGCACGGCTGGGTGCCGCAGGCACATGCTAACGCCTCTGCGCCAGCTGCCGCGTTGTTTTCTACGGTAGTCATGAAAATTGGCCTGCTGGGCATTTTAACCCTGTCGCTGCTGGGCGGTAATGCACCGCTGTGGTGGGGGATCGCGCTGCTGGTGCTCGGCATGATCACCGCGTTCGTCGGTGGTCTGTATGCGTTGATGGAACACAACATCCAGCGCCTGCTGGCTTACCACACCCTGGAGAATATCGGCATTATCCTGCTGGGGCTGGGCGCTGGCGTAACGGGTATCGCGCTCGAACAACCGGCGCTGATTGCTCTTGGCCTGGTCGGTGGTCTGTACCATCTGCTTAACCATAGCCTGTTCAAAAGCGTACTGTTCCTCGGGGCGGGGAGCGTCTGGTTCCGTACCGGTCATCGCGATATCGAAAAACTCGGTGGTATTGGCAAGAAAATGCCGGTTATCTCCATCGCCATGTTAGTCGGGCTGATGGCAATGGCTGCGCTGCCGCCGCTGAACGGGTTTGCCGGGGAATGGGTTATCTATCAATCCTTCTTCAAGCTGAGCAATAGTGGCGCGTTTGTTGCCCGTCTGCTGGGGCCGCTGCTCGCTGTGGGTCTGGCAATTACCGGTGCGCTGGCGGTGATGTGTATGGCGAAAGTCTATGGCGTCACGTTCCTCGGCGCGCCGCGTACCAAAGAAGCCGAAAACGCCACCTGTGCGCCGCTCCTGATGAGCGTAAGCGTGGTGGCACTGGCGATTTGCTGCGTCATTGGCGGTGTTGCTGCGCCGTGGCTGCTGCCGATGCTCTCTGCTGCTGTACCTCTGCCGCTGGAGCCTGCTAACACCACCGTTTCTCAACCCATGATCACGTTGCTGCTGATTGCCTGCCCGCTGCTGCCATTCATCATTATGGCGATTTGCAAAGGCGATCGTTTGCCGTCGCGTTCCCGCGGCGCGGCCTGGGTGTGCGGCTACGACCATGAAAAATCAATGGTGATTACTGCTCACGGTTTTGCCATGCCGGTGAAACAGGCGTTTGCGCCAGTGCTGAAACTGCGCAAATGGCTGAATCCGGTGTCGCTGGTGCCGGGCTGGCAGTGCGAGGGGAGTGCGTTGCTGTTCCGCCGGATGGCGCTGGTTGAACTGGCGGTACTGGTGGTGATTATTGTTTCACGAGGAGCCTGAGAATGAGTGTTTTATATCCGTTAATTCAGGCGCTGGTGTTATTTGCCGTTGCGCCGCTGCTCTCCGGTATAACCCGCGTGGCGCGTGCCCGCTTGCATAACCGTCGCGGGCCGGGCGTGTTGCAGGAGTATCGCGACATTATCAAACTGCTGGGTCGCCAGAGCGTTGGCCCGGATGCCTCCGGCTGGGTGTTCCGCCTGACGCCGTATGTGATGGTGGGCGTCATGCTGACTATCGCTACTGCGCTGCCGGTGGTGACCGTTGGTTCTCCGCTGCCGCAGCTGGGCGATTTGATCACTTTACTGTATCTCTTTGCCATCGCGCGTTTCTTCTTTGCTATTTCTGGTCTGGATACCGGTAGCCCGTTTACCGCTATCGGCGCGAGCCGTGAAGCGATGCTTGGCGTGCTGGTCGAACCGATGTTGCTGCTTGGTCTGTGGGTTGCCGCACAGGTTGCCGGTTCCACCAACATCAGCAACATCACCGACACCGTTTATCACTGGCCGCTGAGCCAGAGCATCCCGCTGGTGCTGGCGCTTTGTGCCTGTGCGTTCGCCACTTTTATCGAAATGGGCAAACTGCCGTTCGACCTGGCGGAAGCCGAGCAGGAGTTGCAGGAAGGTCCGCTCTCTGAGTACAGCGGCAGCGGCTTTGGCGTCATGAAATGGGGTATCAGCCTGAAACAGTTGGTGGTGCTGCAGATGTTCGTCGGGGTGTTTATTCCGTGGGGACAAATGGAAACCTTCACCGTCGGTGGGCTGCTGCTGGCGTTGGTGATTGCCATCGTCAAACTGGTGGTTGGCGTCCTGGTTATCGCGCTGTTCGAAAACAGCATGGCCCGTCTGCGTCTTGATATTACTCCGCGCATTACCTGGGCTGGGTTTGGCTTTGCATTTTTAGCGTTCGTCTCCTTGCTGGCGGCGTGATTAAAGAGAGTTTGAGCATGTCTGAAGAAAAATTAGGTCAACATTATCTCGCCGCGCTGAATGAGGCATTTCCGGGCGTCGTGCTGGACCACGCCTGGCAGACCAAAGATCAGCTGACCGTGACCGTGAAGGTGAACTACCTGCCGGAAGTGGTGGAGTTTCTCTACTACAAGCAGGGGGGCTGGCTGTCGGTGCTGTTTGGTAACGACGAACGCAAACTGAATGGTCATTACGCCGTTTACTACGTGCTGTCGATGGAGAAGGGCACCAAATGCTGGATAACCGTGCGCGTTGAAGTTGACGCCAACAAACCGGAGTATCCGTCCGTGACGCCGCGCGTTCCGGCGGCGGTGTGGGGCGAGCGTGAAGTGCGCGATATGTACGGTTTGATTCCGGTAGGGCTTCCGGATGAACGTCGTCTGGTGCTGCCGGATGACTGGCCGGATGAACTTTATCCGCTGCGTAAAGACAGCATGGATTATCGTCAGCGTCCGGCACCGACTACCGATGCTGAAACCTACGAGTTTATCAACGAACTGGGCGACAAGAAAAACAACGTCGTGCCGATTGGTCCGCTGCACGTCACTTCTGACGAACCGGGCCACTTCCGTCTGTTCGTCGATGGCGAAAACATTATCGACGCCGACTACCGCCTGTTCTATGTCCATCGCGGCATGGAAAAACTGGCGGAAACCCGCATGGGTTACAACGAAGTGACCTTCCTCTCTGACCGTGTGTGCGGGATCTGCGGCTTTGCTCACAGCACCGCCTACACCACGTCGGTGGAAAACGCGATGGGTATTCAGGTGCCAGAACGTGCGCAGATGATCCGCGCCATTCTGCTGGAGGTAGAACGCCTGCACTCGCATCTGCTCAACCTCGGCCTCGCCTGTCACTTTACCGGTTTCGACTCCGGCTTTATGCAGTTCTTCCGCGTGCGTGAAACCTCCATGAAAATGGCAGAGATCCTCACCGGTGCGCGTAAAACCTACGGCCTGAACCTGATCGGCGGGATTCGTCGCGATCTGCTGAAAGATGACATGATCCAGACCCGCCAGCTGGCGCAACAGATGCGTCGTGAAGTGCAGGAGCTGGTGGATGTGCTGCTGAGCACACCGAATATGGAACAGCGTACTGTCGGCATTGGTCGTCTGGACCCGGAAATCGCCCGCGATTTCAGTAACGTTGGCCCGATGGTCCGCGCCAGCGGTCACGCCCGCGATACCCGTGCCGATCACCCGTTTGTTGGTTATGGCCTACTGCCAATGGAAGTCCACAGCGAGCAGGGCTGCGACGTTATTTCCCGTCTGAAAGTTCGTATCAACGAAGTCTATACCGCGCTGAACATGATCGACTACGGTCTGGATAACCTGCCGGGCGGTCCGCTGATGGTGGAAGGCTTTACCTATATTCCGCACCGTTTTGCGCTGGGCTTTGCCGAAGCGCCGCGCGGCGACGATATCCACTGGAGCATGACCGGCGACAACCAGAAGCTGTACCGCTGGCGCTGCCGTGCCGCGACCTACGCGAACTGGCCGACCCTGCGCTACATGCTGCGTGGCAACACTGTTTCCGATGCGCCGCTGATTATCGGTAGCCTGGACCCTTGCTACTCCTGTACCGACCGCATGACCGTGGTCGATGTACGTAAGAAGAAGAGCAAAGTGGTGCCGTACAAAGAACTCGAGCGTTACAGCATTGAGCGTAAAAACTCGCCGCTGAAATAAGGAATCGCCATGTTTACCTTTATCAAAAAAGTCATCAAAACCGGCACGGCGACCTCGTCTTATCCGCTGGAGCCGATTGCGGTTGATAAAAACTTCCGTGGTAAGCCAGAGCAGAACCCGCAGCAGTGCATCGGCTGCGCGGCCTGCGTCAATGCCTGCCCGTCAAACGCCTTAACGGTTGAAACCGACCTCGCCACAGGAGAGCTTGCCTGGGAGTTCAATCTTGGACGCTGCATCTTCTGTGGACGCTGCGAAGAAGTCTGCCCGACGGCGGCGATCAAACTGTCGCAAGAGTACGAACTGGCGGTGTGGAAGAAAGAAGACTTCCTGCAACAGTCCCGTTTCGCGCTGTGTAACTGCCGCATCTGTAATCGTCCTTTCGCCGTCCAGAAAGAGATCGACTACGCCATTGCACTGCTTAAGCACAATGGTGACAGTCGCGCGGAAAACCACCGCGAAAGCTTTGAGACTTGCCCGGAATGTAAGCGCCAGAAATGCCTGGTGCCGTCCGACCGTATTGAACTGACTCGCCATATGAAAGAGGCCATCTGATGAGCAATTTATTAGGCCCCCGTGACGCCAACGGCATTCCGGTCCCGATGACGGTGGATGAATCCATCGCCAGCATGAAGGCGTCGTTACTGAAAAAAATCAAACGTTCTGCCTACGTTTACCGCGTGGACTGCGGCGGCTGCAACGGCTGCGAAATCGAAATTTTCGCCACTTTGTCGCCGCTGTTCGATGCAGAACGCTTCGGCATTAAAGTCGTTCCTTCACCGCGTCATGCGGATATTTTACTGTTTACCGGCGCGGTCACCCGTGCAATGCGATCCCCTGCGCTGCGTGCGTGGCAGTCCGCGCCGGACCCGAAAATCTGTATCTCCTACGGTGCCTGCGGTAACAGCGGTGGCATTTTCCACGATCTCTACTGCGTGTGGGGCGGTACGGATAAAATCGTCCCGGTGGATGTCTACATTCCGGGCTGCCCGCCAACGCCTGCCGCTACGCTATACGGCTTTGCAATGGCGCTCGGCCTGCTGGAGCAGAAAATTCACGCCCGTGGGCCGGGTGAGCAGGATGAACAACCGGCGGAGATCCTGCATGGCGATATGGTGCAGCCGCTGCGTGTGAAAGTAGATCGCGAAGCACGCCGCCTGGCGGGTTACCGTTACGGTCGCCAGATTGCCGATGACTTCCTGACACAGTTAGGGCAGGGCGAAGAGCAGGTTGCACGCTGGCTGGAAGCGGAAAACGATCCGCGTCTGAACGAGATTGTCAGCCATCTGAATCATGTTGTTGAAGAGGCGCGTATCCGATGAGTGAAAAGGTGGTGTTCAGTCAACTGAGCCGTAAATTTATTGATGAGAACGATGCCACGCCCGCCGAGGCGCAGCAGGTGGTCTATTACAGCCTGGCGATTGGTCACCACCTTGGGGTTATCGATTGCCTGGAAGCGGCGCTCACCTGCCCGTGGGATGAATATCTGGCATGGATTGCCACTCTGGAGGCGGGCAGCGAAGCCCGCCGCAAAATGGAAGGCGTGCCGAAATATGGTGAGATCGTCATCGACATTAACCATGTGCCGATGCTGGCCAACGCATTCGATAAAGCCCGGGCAACGCAAACTTCGCAGCAGAAAGAATGGAGTACAATGCTGTTAAGTATGCTGCATGATATTCATCAGGAAAACGCCATCTATTTGATGGTGAGGAGATTGCGTGACTGACGTTTTACTCTGTGTTGGCAATAGCATGATGGGCGATGATGGCGCAGGCCCGCTGCTGGCGGAAAAGTGCGCCGCCGCGCCGAAAGGTAACTGGGTGGTGATTGACGGCGGTAGCGCACCGGAAAACGACATTGTCGCTATCCGCGAACTGCGCCCGACACGACTGCTGATTGTCGACGCCACGGATATGGGGCTAAACCCCGGCGAGATCCGCATCATCGACCCGGATGACATCGCCGAGATGTTTATGATGACTACCCATAACATGCCGCTGAACTACCTTATCGACCAGTTAAAAGAAGATATTGGCGAAGTGATTTTCCTCGGCATCCAGCCGGATATCGTCGGCTTTTACTACCCGATGACCCAGCCGATTAAAGACGCCGTAGAAACCGTTTATCAACGGCTGGAAGGCTGGGAAGGGAATGGCGGCTTCGCACAGTTAGCGGTGGAAGAAGAGTAGTTTTTCAGTAAGGAATCAGGACAGGGATGTTCTTGATGAGGGAATCAGAACTGATAGCAAACGCCAGATTGCCCGATGCGCTGCGCTTATCGGGCCTACCTGGTTCGTGCGACATGTAGGCCGGATAAGGCGTTCACGCCGCATCCGGCACTGTTACTTACTCTAAATCTTCACCGTTACTGGCAATCACTTTTTTATACCACCAGAATGATTTCTTACGCGTGCGCGCCAGCGTACCGTTGCCTGCGTCGTCACGGTCTACGTAGACAAAACCGTAGCGTTTGCTCATTTCACCCGTTGAGGCGGAAACTAAATCAATACAGCCCCAGGTGGTGTAGCCCATCAGCGGAATGCCGTCTGCAATCGCTTCGCCCATTGCGCGGATATGTTCGCGTAAATAGCTGATGCGATAGTCGTCGTTAATCTCACCATTGGCAGCAAATTCATCTTTTGCGCCGAGGCCGTTTTCCACCAGAAACAGCGGCTTCTGATAACGGTCGTACATCATATTCATGGTGATACGCAGACCGAGTGGATCAATACCCCAGCCCCAGTCGCTTACCTGTAGATATGGGTTACGCAGCGATTTCACCACGTTCGCCGCACTGCTGTTGTTGGCGTTCATCTCCGCCGAGGCGCAGCGCGAGGCGTAATAGCTGAAGGAGACAAAATCGACGGTGCTTTTCAGGATCTCATCATCGCCAGGCGCTTTATCTATGGTTACCCCTTTTTCGCGGAATACGCGCGCAGAGTAAGCCGGATACGCGCCCCGCGCCTGCACATCGATAAAAAACAGGTTTTCCCGGTCTTTCTCCAGCGCCGCCCAGACATCTTCCGGCTTGCAACTGTAAGGGTAGAAGTTACCGCCAGCCAGCATACAGCCCACCTGATTTTGCGGGTTAACCTCATGGGCGATTTTGGTGGCTAATGCACTGGCAATCAGTTGGTGATGCGCAGCCTGATATTTCACCTGATCCTGATTTTCGCCTTCTTCAAACACCAGACCCGCGCCGGAGAACGGGCTATGCAACATAATGTTGATTTCATTGAAGGTGAGCCAGTATTTCACTAGGCCATCAAATGCTTCAAAGCAGGTCCGGGCGTAGCGGCTGAAAAACTCCACCAGCTTGCGGTTACGCCAGGAGCCATATTCGGTGACCAGATGCATCGGCACATCGAAGTGGCACAACGTGACCAGCGGTTCGATACCGTACTTTTTACACTCTTCAAAGACAGAACGGTAAAAAGCAATGCCCTGCTGGTTGGGCGTCAGTTCATCGCCCTGCGGGAAGAGGCGGCTCCAGGCAATTGAGGTACGGAACACTTTGAATCCCATCTCTGCCATCAGGGCGATATCTTCTTTATAACGATGATAAAAATCCGTCGCCTCATGGCTGGGATAAAACTCGTCATCGCGCAACTGAAAACGTTTTTCCAGCCCCAGTTTCACCGCCATTCGATGCTCGCCGTGCGGGATCATATCGACCGTGGTCAGTCCTTTGCCGCCTTCGCGGAACGCACCTTCAGACTGGTTGGCGGCAAGCGCGCCGCCCCATAAAAAACCTTCTGGAAATACTGACATTTTCATCCTCAATTAAGACTTACTTCTTTGGCGATGGTCGGTTGTACGCTCTGATGCTTTCGCGCCTGGGCAGCCGCTTCCTCAACAGGAATATCCTCAAAGCCGAGCAACAGTGTGAGGATAAACGACAGCACGACCGCCAGCGCCATGACCGCGAACACCCAGACGATGCTCATTGGATTCGCCGGATCGAAGAACTGCACGCTGGTAAATAGCCCCGGCGCTGCCGAGTGGCTGGCAAGCCCCGCCATACCGGCAACCGCGCCGCAAATAAAACCGCTGATAAGACTGGCGATAAGCGGACGTTTCAGGCGGATCGCCACGCCATATAACGCCGGTTCGGAAATCCCCGCCATAATGGCTGATGCCGCCGCAGCCAGCGCCGTCTGGCGCAGTTCCGGGTTTTTCGTTTTCCACGCCACCGCCAGTGATGAACCGCCCAGCGACAGGTTAGCGCCGATCTCTGACGGCATGACCATCCCTTCTTTGCCGGTTTCGGCAATGGTCTGAATGATGGTTGGCGTAAAGACGCGGTGCATCCCGGTCATTACCAGCAGAGGCCACAGCGCGCCCATAATGGCGACTGAAAGCCAGCCCAGATAACCATGAATGGTGTAAACCAGCGCCGAAATGGCGCTACCGATCCAGATACCAATCGGGCCAATCAGCAGAATTGCCAGCGGTGCGGCAATCAACACAATCAGCATTGGCTTGAGGAAGTTTTTAGTCACCGCCGGTGTAATGCGATCCACCCAGCGTTCGATATATGACAGGCACCAGGTCATCACCAGCGCCGGGATCACCGTGTAGGTGTATTTCACCGCGGTGACCGGGATCAGGGCAAATTCTACATGTTCACCCTGGGCCGCTTTCGCCATTAATTCAATAAAACTCGGATGTACCAGCACACCCGCGATGGCAATCGCCAGCGACATATTGGTTTTAAATTTGATGGCGGCAGATGCCGCGACCATTAGCGGCAGGAAGAAGAAAGCACCGTCACCAATCACATTTAGAATGGTTAAAGTCGGCGATCCTTTTGTCAGCACGCCGCTCATCTCGAGGATCATCGCCAGCAGTTTGACCATCGATCCGCCGATAATCGCCGGGAACAGCGGTGACATGGTACCGATCAGCGCATCGAGGATCCCCGCACCAATGCGACGTAGCGTAAGTTTGGGTTTACCCACGGGCTGTGCGGGCTGCATATCTCCCGGCAGCAGGCTGACGACTTCCTGAAAGGCTTGTGAAACGGTATTGCCGATAATCACCTGACACTGGTTGTCACTACGTACCACGCCGAGCACGCCGGAGATGGTTTTCAACGTCGGACTGTCGATAAGCTGGTCATCTTTGATAACAAAGCGCAAACGCGTCATACAGTGCGTGACTGCCGAGATGTTATCAACGCCGCCCAGTGCCGCTATCACCGAGCGTGCCAGCGCCGCATAATTTTTGGCCATCGGATTTTATCCTGTTATCAGTAGGGTAGATGTAGTTGTTATCAGTCGACGTGACGGAAAAATGCCGATGCTGAAACGGAATTAAGAAACCGGTTTCACAAAATCATGAATAGTTGTCACTAAATAAGCAAGAGAGTTAATTGTTCATTTTTTATATTTGTGAAACCGGTCACCTGAATATTTTTCCCGCCGATTGCGCAAGGACAATCGGCAAACGGTGCAGTACACTGCGTTGATTGCGTGTAAAGGGATGAAAATAATGACGACGATGCTGGAAGTGGCAAAGCGCGCCGGGGTTTCAAAAGCGACCGTTTCCCGCGTGCTTTCAGGTAATGGCTACGTCAGCCAGGAGACTAAAGATCGCGTGTTTCAGGCGGTAGAAGAGAGCGGTTATCGCCCAAATTTGCTGGCCCGCAATCTGTCGGCGAAGAGTACTCAGACGCTGGGGCTGGTCGTGACCAACACACTTTACCACGGCATTTATTTTAGTGAATTACTGTTTCATGCCGCGCGAATGGCGGAAGAGAAAGGGCGGCAGTTGCTATTGGCAGATGGTAAACACAGCGCCGAAGAAGAGCGCCAGGCGATTCAGTATCTGCTGGATTTGCGCTGCGACGCCATTATGATTTACCCGCGTTTTTTAAGTGTGGATGAGATTGATGACATCATTGACGCACACAGTCAGCCGATAATGGTGCTTAATCGCCGCCTGCGCAAAAACAGCAGCCATAGCGTCTGGTGCGATCATAAACAGACCAGCTTTAACGCCGTGGCAGAGTTGATAAACGCCGGGCATCAGGAGATTGCTTTCCTTACCGGCTCGATGGATTCCCCCACCAGCATTGAACGTCTTGCCGGGTATAAAGACGCGCTGTCGCAGCATGGTATTGCGCTCAATGAAAAACTTATCGCTAACGGTAAATGGACGCCCGCCAGCGGGGCCGAAGGGGTAGAAACGTTGCTCGAACGTGGGGCTAAATTTAGCGCGTTAGTTGCCAGTAACGACGATATGGCGATAGGTGCGATGAAAGCGTTGCACGAGCGCGGCGTAGCGGTGCCAGAGCAGGTGTCAGTTATCGGATTCGATGATATCGCAATTGCCCCCTACACCGTTCCGGCGCTCTCCAGCGTAAAAATTCCGGTGACTGAGATGATTCAGGAAATTATTGGACGGCTGATTTTTATGCTCGATGGCGGGGATTTCTCACCGCCGAAAACCTTCAGCGGAAAACTGATCCGCCGCGGCTCCCTCATTGCTCTTTCGCAATAAACATTGTCATCACATGTCATCGTCACTAGTGTCGATGACATCGTTTTTCCTGCATTGCAGAATTTAATTTCTTTAAATAACAGTAAATTAAAAACTGGCATGATTTGTGAATGTATCGGCGCATTAACTGTCATTGCTGGAGAATTTGATGAACCGTTTCATCATTGCTGACGCGAGTAAATGTATTGGTTGCCGTACCTGTGAAGTGGCGTGCGTGGTTTCTCATCAGGAGAATCAGGACTGTGCATCGCTGACCCCGGAAACTTTTTTACCGCGAATCCATGTCATTAAAGGTGTGAACATTTCTACGGCGACCGTCTGCCGTCAGTGTGAAGATGCACCGTGCGCTAACGTCTGCCCGAATGGTGCTATCAGCCGTGATAAAGGGTTTGTTCATGTGATGCAGGAACGTTGCATTGGTTGCAAAACCTGCGTTGTGGCTTGCCCGTATGGCGCGATGGAAGTGGTGGTACGTCCGGTGATTCGCAACAGCGGCGCGGGGCTGAATGTACGGGCTGACAAAGCCGAAGCCAATAAATGCGACCTCTGTAACCACCGTGAAGACGGCCCGGCGTGTATGGCGGCTTGCCCGACCCATGCGCTGATTTGTGTAGATCGTAATAAACTTGAACAACTGAGCGCAGAAAAACGTCGCCGTACGGCGCTGATGTTCTAAAAATCTTACTGAACTGTTCTGGCATCAAAGGAATTCCCGGAAATATTCGTAGAATACGAAGCGGGCAGTATCGCCGACCTGTGACTGCCGGATGCGACGCGCTCGTGTCCGGCTGGGCGGGTTACGCAATTCATGATGGCGGGAATAACTCAATGGCAAAAAACACATCTTGCGGTGTCCAACTGCGTATTCGTGGCAAAGTGCAGGGCGTCGGTTTTCGTCCGTTTGTCTGGCAACTGGCACAGCAATTAAATCTTCACGGCGATGTCTGTAATGACGGCGATGGCGTAGAAGTCCGGCTGCTGGAAGATCCGGAAACGTTTCTTGTGCAGTTGCATCAGCACTGCCCGCCGCTGGCGCGTATTGATAGCGTCGAGCGTGAGCCGTTTATCTGGTCACAACTGCCCACCGAGTTCACTATCCGTCAGAGCACAGGCGGCGTCATGAATACGCAAATTGTTCCCGATGCCGCCACTTGTCCTGCTTGCCTTGCCGAAATGAATACCCCAGGCGAACGACGCTGGCGTTATCCGTTTATCAACTGTACCCACTGTGGCCCGCGTTTCACCATTATTCGCGCGATGCCTTACGATCGCCCGTTTACCGTGATGGCGGCGTTTCCGCTGTGTCCGGCCTGTGACAAAGAATATCGCGACCCGCTCGATCGTCGCTTCCACGCCCAGCCGGTGGCCTGCCCGGAGTGTGGCCCACATCTTGAATGGATAAGTCATGGTGAACATGCAGAACAAGAGGCGGCATTACAGGCAGCTATCGCACAGTTAAAAATGGGCAACATTGTCGCCATCAAAGGGATTGGCGGATTTCATCTCGCCTGCGATGCGCGTAACAGTAACGCGGTGGCGACACTGCGGGCGCGCAAACATCGCCCGGCGAAACCGCTGGCGGTTATGTTGCCAGTGGCAGAAGGTTTACCAGACGCTGCCCGTCAGTTGCTTACCACACCCGCCGCGCCGATTGTGCTGGTGGATAAAAAATACGTTCCTGAGCTTTGTGATGATATCGCCCCTGGCCTTAACGAAGTTGGGGTGATGTTGCCTGCGAATCCGCTTCAGCATTTGCTGTTACAGGAACTGCAATGTCCGCTGGTGATGACCTCCGGCAACCTGAGCGGTAAACCACCGGCTATCAGCAACGAACAGGCGCTGGCGGATTTGCAGGGCATTGCCGACGGATTCTTGCTACATAACCGCGACATCGTGCAGCGGATGGATGATTCGGTGGTGCGCGAAAGCGGCGAAATGCTGCGCCGTTCGCGGGGGTATGTGCCGGATGCGCTGGCTTTGCCTCCGGGCTTTAAAAATGTTCCGCCTGTGCTGTGTCTCGGCGCGGATCTGAAAAATACCTTCTGCTTGGTGCGCGGTGAACAAGCGGTGTTGAGTCAGCATCTGGGCGATTTAAGTGACGATGGCATCCAGATGCAGTGGCGCGAAGCGTTACGCCTGATGCAAAACATCTACGATTTTACCCCGCAATACGTTGTGCATGACGCGCATCCGGGCTATGTCTCCAGCCAGTGGGCGCGCGAAATGAATCTGCCGACGCAAACGGTGCTGCATCATCATGCCCACGCGGCGGCGTGTCTGGCAGAACATCACTGGCCACTGGAGGGCGGTGATGTCATTGCGTTGACGCTCGACGGTATCGGTATGGGGGAGAACGGCGCTTTGTGGGGCGGCGAGTGCCTGCGGGTGAACTATCGCGAATGCCAGCACCTGGGCGGCTTGCCTGTAGTGGCGCTTCCGGGGGGCGATTTGGCGGCGAAGCAGCCGTGGCGTAACCTGCTGGCGCAGTGCCTGCGCTTTGTGCCGGAGTGGCAGAATTACCCTGAAACGGCAAGTGTGCAACAGCAAAACTGGAGCGTGCTGGCGCGGGCCATTGAGCGTGGAATTAACGCGCCGCTGGCCTCATCGTGTGGGCGTTTGTTCGATGCTGTGGCGGCGGGACTGGGCTGTGCGCCAGCCACGTTAAGTTATGAAGGTGAAGCGGCTTGTGCTCTGGAGGCGCTCGCAGCCTCATGTGACGGAGTGACGCATCCGGTGACGATACCGCTGGTGGACAATCAACTGGATCTCGCCACTTTCTGGCAGCAGTGGCTGAACTGGCAGGCACCGGTTAATCAACGCGCGTGGGCGTTTCATGATGCGCTGGCGCAGGGTTTTGCCGCGTTGATGCGTGAGCAGGCCACGATGCGCGGTATCACTACGCTGGTATTTAGCGGTGGGGTTATTCATAACCGATTGCTGCGTACACGCCTGGCGCATTATCTCGCTGATTTCACATTGCTCTTTCCACAGAGTTTACCGGCGGGTGATGGCGGCTTGTCTCTGGGGCAGGGGGTTATTGCTGCGGCGCGCATCCTGCATGCTGCATAGTGGTGGATGTGGCGTAACTAAGCGTAAAAAGAGCGCGGACAGTCCCCTCGCCCTTTGGGCGAGGGAGAAAACCATGCCTACATCGGCAACGTTTTCAACAATCCAAACGCCTCTTTCATCCGATCCTCACTGACCACAAAGGCGCGAAGCTGGTCGGCATCATCAACACCGCGCGCCACCATTCCCTGGCGTTCGGTATTAATTTGCCAGCGTAAATCCTGACGCTGGGTTTCGCCTGCCAGATGCAGAGGTAATTCCGGCGTTTTGATTTTCACCAGCATCGCAGGGAGTTTCAGCGGCGTGTTATTGCCGAGAAGATTTTTTGCCAGCACCATCGCGCTAAGTTGAATCGGCTGGAGGAACGGCAATACCTGACCGTTAATTTCCGCGCAATCGCCCAGCGCATAAATATCGGCATTACTGGTTTGCAGATAACTATCGACGCAAACGCCGCGATTAATCGTCAGCCCGGCGCGTCGTGCCAGGGCGGTTTCCGGGCGCAGCCCGGTGGCGGCAATTACCGCATCCACTTCGATGCTGCGCTGGCGGTCCAGCGTTGCCAGAATGCCAGAATCCGTTTTTTCCAGCCCCTGCAACTGAGATTTCAACAGCAGATGAACGCCCATCTCCGTCAACCGATGCTGCAAGCGGCTGCTTACTTCCGGTGGCATTAACGACGCCAGAATACTGGCAGCGTTGTCGATTAGCGTGACCGCTTTGCCTGCACGACAAAAATCCATCGCCAGTTCGCTACCAATCAAGCCACCGCCAACAATCAACACGCGTCGGGCATCCCGCAGTTGCGTTTCACAGGCGCGATACTCTTGCTGACTATTTAACGTCAGCATTAACTCACGCCCAGGCACTGGCGGGACAAAGGCACTGGCACCAGTTGCCAGCACCAGCTTGTCGTATTGCCACTGATTATTCTGGCTTTTCACCACATGGGCTTCGGCATCGATATCCGTCACCCAGGTGTGCGGAAACAGGTGCAGATTAAACTGCTCGGCAAATTCACCCGCCGTCTGGCGGGTAAGGTCATCGGCACGTTGCCCCTGGCTGATAACATGGCTGAGATCCGGTTTGTTGTACTCATCCATGCTGTCGGCGGCAATCAGAGTTAATGGAATACTGGCGTCCTGTTTGCGAATATTTTTCACCAGTTGGCGGGCGGCGAAGCCCGAACCAATGATCACAATGCCGTTGCTCATTTTGCCTCCGATGCCAGTTCGTCAAAGACGTCTTTGCCGAGAGAGCATTCCGGGCACAGGAAGTTATCCGGGACTTCACTCCACGGCGTTCCTGGCGCAACGTCCTGCATTGGCTCGCCTTTTGCCGGATCGTAAATCCACTGGCAGACGCTGCACTGCATCCGTGGGCCGAGGTCAGCCGTCGTGGTGGCAGAGGTTTCTTCTTTAACTACCGTATTCACCGTGCTCTGCGGCAGCGGCGCGAGCGCCCACTGACGGGCGATTTCGCGACCGTGTTCACGGCATAGCTCCAGAGCGTCCTGGTCCGGTCGCCATTTGGCTTTCAGGCTAAGCGACATTTCGAAACCTGCATCCTGCAGGCGTGTGGAAAGACGATCCACCGCACCGCCGCTCCAGCCGTGAGAGCCGAAAGCACTGGCGCGTTTGTTACGGAAGCGTAAACCAGTCATCTCCTCCACCAGCCCGGCGATTTTCGGCATCATCACATTATTCATCGTAGAAGTGCCGACCAGCACGCCTTTTGAGCGGAAGACATTGGTCAGGATTTCGTTTTTATCGCTTCGGGCGACGTTGAAAATTTTCACCGCCACGCGTGGGTCGGTTTCCGCAATACCCTGGGCGATAGCATCGGCCATCATGCGGGTATTATTCGACATGGTGTCGTAGAAAATGGTGATTCTGTCTTCCTGATAATCCGCCGCCCATTTCAGGTACAGCTCGACAATTTG
Organism: Escherichia sp. WS1450; assembly: GCF_046487395.1. NCBI lineage: Bacteria > Pseudomonadati > Pseudomonadota > Gammaproteobacteria > Enterobacterales > Enterobacteriaceae > Escherichia > Escherichia sp. WS1450. The sequence continues at coordinate 99,313 of NZ_JBJQJO010000002.1, read as the reverse complement.
CGTCGGGTTATCGCGCCATACCACGCCGTGAGAGGTCGCTATCATATCGACTGGTAAGTTAAAGCCCAGGATCTCGGTAATTTTCGGCGTTACCAGGCGGCTGAACGGCGTCAGGATATTGGCGTAGTAACGCTGGCACTGCTCGAAAAGCTCCGTCTGATCCACTTCATCGTTGAACAGATGCTCGTCGCAGTAGTGCTGACCGAAAGCATCGTTACTGAATAGCACCGCGTCGCCTGTCAGGTAAGTCATCATGCTGTCCGGCCAGTGCAGCATTGGCGTTTCGACAAAAATGAGCTGTTTGCCGTTGCCGATATCCAGCGTGTCGCCAGTTTTCACCACATTAAAATTCCACTCCGGATGATGGTGATGACCATTTATCGAGTCGATAGCGTTAGCAGTACAGTAGATCGGCGTATCGGGAATTTGCGCCATCAGTTCGGTCAGCGCCCCGGCGTGGTCCTCTTCAGCATGGTTAATCACGATGTAATCGATATCCGCCAGATCGATTTCATTACGCAGGTTCTGCACAAATTCGCGGCTGAATTTATGGTCGACGGTGTCGATCAGCACGTTTTTTTCTTCGCGGATGAGGTAGCTGTTGTAGCTGCTGCCGCGCAGCGTTTTATATTCTGTGCCGTGAAAATCACGCACTTCCCAGTCACGTTGACCAACCCAATGAATGTTATTTTTCACCACAATAGACATAGCAACCTCAATTTATTCAGCGTGTTCTAAAAAGATGTCTTGCTAATTGCAGATTGCGTGCCAGTTTTTTATCTAATTGATTTTTATGTATAAATTAATTCATGCTCATTAATGAGTAGTCAAAATGACTATCAATAAAATGGTCGATATGACAATATCTATAGTCAAATTGACAGTGAGGCAAAGATGAGTTTTTCCGTTGATGTGCTGGCGAATATCGCCATCGAATTGCAGCGTGGGATTGGTCATCAGGATCGTTTTCAGCGCCTGATCACCACGCTGCGTCAGGTGCTGGAGTGCGATGCGTCTGCATTGCTGCGTTACGACTCGCGGCAGTTTATTCCGCTTGCCATCGACGGGCTGGCAAAGGATGTACTCGGTAGACGCTTTGCGCTGGAAGGGCATCCACGGCTGGAAGCGATTGCCCGCGCCGGGGACGTGGTGCGCTTTCCCGCAGACAGCGAATTGCCCGATCCTTATGACGGTTTGATTCCCGGGCAGGAGAGTCTGAAGGTTCACGCCTGCGTTGGTCTGCCATTGTTTGCCGGGCAAAACTTGATCGGCGCATTGACGCTCGACGGGATGCAGCCCGATCAGTTCGATGTTTTCAGCGACGAAGAGTTACGCCTGATTGCCGCGCTGGCGGCGGGAGCGTTAAGCAATGCGTTGCTGATTGAGCAACTGGAAAGCCAGAATATGCTGCCGGGCGATGCCGCGCCGTTTGAAGCGGTGAAACAGACGCAGATGATCGGTCTGTCGCCAGGTATGACGCAATTAAAAAAAGAGATTGAGATTGTGGCGGCGTCCGATCTCAACGTCTTAATCAGCGGTGAGACGGGAACCGGTAAGGAGCTGGTGGCGAAAGCGATTCATGAAGCCTCGCCAAGGGCGGTGAATCCGCTGGTCTATCTCAACTGTGCCGCACTGCCGGAAAGTGTGGCGGAAAGTGAACTGTTCGGGCATGTGAAAGGGGCGTTTACTGGTGCTATCAGTAACCGCAGCGGGAAGTTTGAAATGGCGGATAACGGCACACTGTTTCTCGATGAGATCGGCGAGTTGTCGTTGGCATTGCAGGCCAAGCTGCTGAGGGTGTTGCAGTATGGCGATATTCAGCGCGTTGGCGATGACCGCAGTTTGCGGGTCGATGTGCGCGTGCTGGCGGCGACTAACCGCGATTTACGCGAAGAGGTGCTGGCAGGGCGATTCCGCGCCGATTTGTTTCATCGCCTGAGCGTGTTTCCACTTTCGGTGCCGCCGCTGCGTGAGCGGGGCGATGATGTCATTCTGCTGGCGGGGTATTTCTGCGAGCAGTGTCGTTTGCGGCTGGGGCTCTCCCGCGTGGTATTAAGTGCCGGGGCGCGAAATTTACTGCAACACTACAGTTTTCCGGGAAACGTGCGCGAACTGGAACATGCTATTCATCGGGCGGTAGTACTGTCGAGAGCCACTCGCAGCGGCGATGAAGTGATTCTTGAGGCGCAACATTTTGCTTTTCCTGAGGTGACGTTGCCGCCGCCAGAAGCGGCGGCGGTGCCCGTTGTTAAGCAAAACCTGCGTGAAGCGACAGAAGCGTTCCAGCGTGAAACTATTCGTCAGGCACTGGCACAAAATCATCACAACTGGGCTGCCTGTGCGCGGATGCTGGAAACCGACGTCGCCAACCTGCATCGGCTGGCGAAACGTCTGGGATTGAAGGATTAAATAATCCCGGCCTGATAGAAATCCTGCAAGTTAATTGCGCCGGTGAGTTTGCCGTTTTCATCCACCACCGGTGCGGCAGTGATTTTGCGCTTCATCAGGATCTCTTTGGCGTCGATGGCACGGCTTTGCGCCTGTAATGTGGTGCCGCCTGTCGTCATCGCTTCATTAACTGGCGTGGTGAGTGCGCCGCCGCCAACCAGCCAGCGACGTAAATCGCCGTCGGTAAAGACGCCTTGTACCTGTTGTTGAGCGTCACATGCCACCACCAGCCCCAGACCAGTGCGGCTGAGTTCCAGCATCGCATCCATCACGCTGGCGGTTAACGCTACCTGCGGGATAGCGTCATCACGGCGCATCAGATGATGCACTTTATTCAGCAAGCGAGCACCCAATGCTCCAGCAGGGTGGGAGCGGGCAAAATCTTCTTCATTAAATCCGCGCGCCTGCATGACCGCCATCGCCAGCGCGTCACCCATCATCAGGGTATTCACGGTGCTGGAGGTCGGCGCAAGGTGCATCGGACAGGCTTCGCGTTCTACGGAGATATCCAGCACCGCTTTCGCCGCCAGGCCCAGCGGTGACGTCGGTTTGCCGGTCATCGCCAGCAGTGCGATAGATTTATCTTCCAGACGCGGAATAATCAGATCCAGTTCCTTCGCGCCACCGGAGTAAGAGATAAACAGCATCACATCGCGGCTTTCGATCATCCCCAGATCGCCGTGCAGTGCCTCTGCCGGATGGACAAAAAAAGCCGGTGTGCCGGTACTGGCAAGCGTTGCGGCGATTTTCTTACCAATGTGGCCCGATTTGCCAATTCCCGAAACCACCACTTTGCCTTCGCAGTGCAGGATGATATTGGCGGCGCGAACAAAATCATCGCCCAGACGTTCCGGTAAACGGCTTGCTTCCTGCAACTCCAGCATTAAAGTCTGACGTCCCGCGTTCAGTAGTGCTTCACTCATTGCTCTCTCCGGTTATGATCACATCGATCCCTTTCTTTTCCAGCGCCTGACGAAACGCTGGATCGATACCTGCGTCGGTAATTAGCTTATCGACGCTTTCAAGACTGCAAACTACGTTGGGGCTTTTACGGCCAAACTTTGATGAGTCTGCCATCAAAATCACTTCGCGCGCGGCATTGCACATTGCCTTACTGACGGTATAAACCTCGTTGAACGTGGTTACGCCCGCATTGAGATCGATGCCGTCGGTGCCCATAAACAATTTATCGAAGGTGAAATGCTCGAAGGCATTCTCTGCCAGTTGCCCGTGAAATGAGGCCGATTTTTTACGAAATGTTCCGCCTGGCATCAGGATAGTTTGTTCGTTATCCAGTTCGGATAGCGCATTGACGATATGCAGGCTGTTGGTCATCACTGTGATGTTATTAAAGCGCGAGAGCAGGGGGACCATCTGCAAAACGGTACTGCCAGCATCAAGAATGATCGAATCGCCATCATGGATAAAACTAACGGCAGCTTCTGCAATCAGCTCTTTCTTGTGGGTGTTGATGAGTGTTTTATGATCGATAGGCGGATCGGATTCCTCTTTATTCAACACCACTCCGCCATAAGTACGAATGACGGTTCCGGCATGTTCCAGAATGACCAGATCTTTGCGAATGGTTGTGCCTGTGGTGTCAAAGTATTGCGCCAATTCTTCAACCGAGCATTTACCCTGCTTTTGCAGATACTCCAGAATGGCGGCCTGACGCTGACGAGGTTTCATGGGCGTGATTACCTGATTTAGGTTTCAAAATGATAACTTCGCAAGCAAGTAACATTCACAACGAAATTATCCACGTTTCAGTTTAAGCGCCAATGATAGAGCATTCTGTGATAGTGGATCATGGGGAAAGATCACATCGGGCTGTAAATCACCCGCATACATACCGGTAATTGCGGGAATTTTTTGCGGTCGGGCGAAGACGGTCAGTCCTTTCATAAACAAGGTGTCGACGATGCGTTGCTGATCGTCCAGGGCGATGACGACCACGACCCGCGGTTTAAAGCGCCCGCTGGAACGGCCCACGCCAACCCGCCCTTGCTGGCATAGTGTGTCGAAGGCACGGTTAAAACGAGAAATTTGCCAACCGCCTAAGGCCAGTTGCGCACACCAGGCGATAACGGCGACGGTGATGAGTGCGGATACCATAACTTTTCCTTAATGTAGTGGCGGAAGTCCTGTATGCCTGATGAGCGTAGCGCATCAGGCATTTTATTAGTCTCGCGGAGATCCTTAACGGATCTCCGCTGTTAATCAGAACATCACCTGACCGCCGGTGACATTGATCGACTGTCCGGTGCAGTACGACGCCTTAGGACTGGCGTAGAACAGCAGCATATTCAGCACATCCTGATAATCGCAGCCGCGTTTGAGCGGTACTTTGTCGATGTAATACTGCTCGACTTGATCCGGTTTGATACCCAGCTTGGTCGCATATTGTGGCAATAGCGACTGAAACATCGGCGATTTCAGCAGATTACCGAGCATCAGTGAATGCACCGTAATGCCGTACTCCGCCAGATCCAGCGCCAGTGATTGAGTCAGCCCGACGCCACCAAATTTCGCGGCGCTATAACCAGAGTTGTGTTTGCTGCCCACTTTGCCGGATTTCGAGTTGATCTGAATAATGCGCCCCTGAATCCCGTCGCGGATCATCAAACGCGAAAATTCACGGGCACACAGGAAATAACCCACCAGATTCACTTGTAGCGAACGGTCAAAATCGCCGAGCTGGAAGTCGCTGATAAAGGCTGCTTTTGCAATTCCGGCGCTGTAGACCAGCAAATCCACGCGACCAAAGATTTCATCTACCCCACGAGAGAGCGCCAGAACGCTTTGCTCGCTGGTGGCGTCAGCACCAAAACCATACGCCATACCTTCACCATATTCGGCGTTAATTTCTTGTGCCACATTTGCGGCTTTGTCGCTCTGAATATCGACAACCGCGACGCGATACCCCTCGGCAGCCAGACCGTGGCACAGGAACGCGCCTAAGGTTTGCCCACCACCGATGACAACGGCAACCTGATTCATTTTTTACTCCTTAACAGATTCAAACTTCAAAACCGATCCCGGCGCGATATCGTCGGGTACAGGGCCTGCCACATGGACAGTGCCCGGGAATTCCGCTTCGTTTAAACCATCGAAGCGCAGGGTGACATGACCCAGTTCGCGAAGGTTGTCTTCCGCCACGCTGCCAACGGCGGTCACCGGATAGCGATGCTGCCCGAGTGAAAATTGCAAACCGGGATGGAGTGCACCTTTCAACTCGCCGTGGCAATGAATGAAGCAATACTCTTCGAGATCCGCAGGCGCGCCTTCACGAAAGGTGATGAGCATCTGGTCGCTGAGGGCGTCAGTGGCACTCGCGCCAATACGGGTGATGGTGGTCTGATAAATAACGGTCATGTTTCAGCCTCTATTGATAGATAAAACCGGAGACAAACCAGGCGATCAGTACAGTCGGCGCGCCGGTTAAAAAGCGGCTCACCAGTACAGAAGGGACACCGACGCGAACCGTGTCCTGACGGGCTTCCGCCAGCGACAAACCGACCGGGATGAAGTCGCAGGCCGCCTGCGCGTTGATGGCAAACAGTGCAGGTAAAGCCAGATGCGGCGGAATATTGCCGAGACCAATCTGCACGCCAATCAATACGCCGATAACCTGTGCGATAACTGCGCCTGGGCCGAGGAAAGGTGAAAGCAGCGGGAAGGAGCAGATGAGCGCCAGCATGACCAGCCCCAGAGGATGGCTCGCCAGCGGAGCAAGACCGTGGGCAATCCAGTCGCCAAGACCGGAAGCCATAATGATGCCGATAAGCGCCGAGACGAACGCCATAAACGGCAGAATGGTTTTTAATACAGTGTCGATGGTGTCACGACCAGATTGAAACAACACGGCAACGGCAGAACCCATACCCATTCCCACCTTCGCCAGTAAACCATCGCTTTGTTCGGTGATTTTCTTGCTGGTGTCATAGTCACGGCCCACGGAAGAGGGTTGTGGTGTCGCATCACCCACTACAGTGATGTTTTCTTCTTTTACGCCAGAGACATAAATATCTTCTACAATGTACTGCGCCAGTGGACCGGACTTGCCCGTCGAGTGGATATTAATGGTGGGAATACGCCGTTTCGGATAAATGCCGCAGCGTAATGTGCCGCCACAGTCGATTACCGCGACACCAATTTCCGCCTCCGCGGGTTCACCTTCTTTAAATCCGTCGATAGCTTGCCAGCCAGTAAGCTGTGCCAGTTTGTCAACAATCGCAGGCCGGGTACCGGCGGTGATATAGACGATTTTTTTGCCCGGCGTGGCTTCCAGCTCAAGCGGGCCGCCCCAGCCACCCGTTCCTTTTTCGATCCGAATACGCGTCATGATGTTGCTCCTGCCAGATGAACTTTTTGTTCAAGTTGAATGCCCATCTTTTTCTCAAAAATGGCGGTGGTCAGATCGGTCACCCAGCCGCGGAAGAAGTTGGTGACAAGACCAACCAGCAGATAACTCACCGCCAGTGGGCCAAGTGGCAGGTTCAGTGTTGTCAGACCGCTGGCAATGCCAAGATAAACAAACAGTTCGCCTGGGTTGATATGGGGGAAGAGGCCATTCATTGAGTGGCAGCTATAAGAGGCGGCCGCGTAGTAGCTGGGTTTGTACTTTTCCGGCATAAAGCGACCCAGGCTTAAGGTCATCGGATTGCAAAAGACAAACGTGCCAATGCACGGTAACAGCAGGTAACGGGAAACAGGGTTACCGGCGCAACGTTGAGCAAAACGTTCAATACGATGCTGACCGATAAAATTAATCAGTGCGTTCATGATAACCAGCAGGCTAATCAACAGCGGAAGAATGCCGGTCACCATCCCGGTAAACACCTCTCCGCCCTTTTGGAACAGCCCGATAAACCACTCTGCACCATGAGTAATGGTTTCTATCATTGTTCTCTCCTTCAGGATTTATTGTTTTATTACCAAACGGCAACCTAATCTAATCAGATTGAAAGATTTAAAAGTGTTATTTTGATCGCAAAATGAAAGATAAATATTTTAACTTGAAAGTTTCAATAAAAGGATAGCGAGGAGAATGAGTTGAGTTATGTAAAGTCCGTATCGGGCAGTGACTACCGCTTCCTTGTGCGGGGCGTGATGCTTTACCATACTTGCCCCTGGTTGAATCTGTTAAATGGACCCCTCATGTTCAAGCGTCGTTATGTAACATTGCTTCCCCTTTTTGTGTTGCTTGCCGCCTGTAGCAGCAAGCCAAAACCTACTGAGACTGAAACGACCACCGGAACGCCGTCTGGCGGCTTCCTGCTTGAGCCGCAGCACAATGTGATGCAGATGGGCGGCGATTTCGCTAATAACCCGAATGCCCAGCAGTTCATCGACAAAATGGTGAACAAACACGGTTTCGATCGTCAGCAGTTGCAGGAAATTCTCTCCCAGGCGAAACGTCTGGATTCGGTACTGCGGCTGATGGATAACCAGGCACCAACCACATCGGTGAAACCGCCATCAGGTCCGAACGGCGCATGGCTGCGTTATCGCAAAAAATTTATTACGCCGGACAACGTGCAGAACGGTGTGGTTTTCTGGAATCAGTATGAAGATGCGTTGAATCGCGCGTGGCAGGTGTATGGTGTACCGCCGGAAATTATCGTCGGGATTATCGGCGTTGAAACCCGCTGGGGGCGCGTGATGGGGAAAACCCGTATCCTCGATGCGCTGGCAACGCTGTCATTTAACTACCCACGCCGCGCGGAGTATTTCTCTGGCGAGCTGGAAACTTTCCTGCTGATGGCGCGCGATGAGCAGGACGATCCGCTCAATCTGAAAGGTTCCTTTGCCGGGGCGATGGGCTACGGACAGTTTATGCCGTCGTCTTACAAACAATATGCGGTAGATTTCAGCGGCGACGGGCATATCAACCTGTGGGATCCGGTTGATGCGATCGGTAGCGTGGCGAACTATTTCAAAGCGCACGGCTGGGTGAAAGGTGATCAGGTTGCGGTGATGGCAAACGGTCAGGCTCCAGGCTTGCCAAATGGCTTCAAAACCAGGTACAGCATTTCGCAGCTTGCCGCGGCAGGTTTAACGCCACAGCAGCCGCTGGGCAACCATCAACAAGCCAGCCTGCTGCGTCTGGATGTCGGTACCGGTTACCAGTACTGGTACGGTCTGCCGAACTTCTACACCATCACCCGTTACAACCACAGTACCCATTACGCAATGGCGGTCTGGCAGTTAGGACAAGCCGTGGCGCTGGCGCGCGTGCAGTAACTATTTGCAAGAGGGGAGCGTGAGCTTCCCTCTGGCTAATCAGCTTGTTTCTGAATCCTCCTCGTAAAATTGCAACGCCAACACCATCTTCCTGACGAAAGTGCTATCTTGTCCGGCATAAATTTTTGACTGACAGAGGTTGTGATGACTGACAGTGAACTGATGCAGTTAAGCGAACAGGTTGGGCAGGCGCTGAAAGCCCGTGGCGCAACCGTAACAACTGCTGAGTCTTGTACCGGCGGTTGGGTAGCGAAAGTGATTACCGATATTGCCGGCAGTTCCGCCTGGTTTGAACGCGGATTTGTCACCTACAGTAACGAAGCCAAAGCGCAAATGATCGGCGTACGTGAAGAGACGCTGGCGCAGCATGGCGCGGTGAGCGAGCCTGTCGTGGTGGAAATGGCGATAGGCGCACTGAAAGCGGCTCGTGCTGATTATGCTGTGTCTATTAGTGGTATCGCCGGGCCGGATGGCGGCAGTGAAGAGAAGCCTGTCGGCACCGTCTGGTTTGCTTTTGCCACTGCCCGTGGTGAAGGCATTACCCGGCGGGAATGCTTCAGCGGTGACCGTGATGCGGTACGTCGTCAGGCTACTGCGTATGCATTGCAGACCTTGTGGCAACAATTTCTACAAAACACTTGATACTGTATGAGCATACAGTATAATTGCTTCAACAGAACATATTGACTATCCGGTATTACCCGGCATGACAGGAGTAAAAATGGCTATCGACGAAAACAAACAGAAAGCGTTGGCGGCAGCACTGGGCCAGATTGAGAAACAATTTGGTAAAGGCTCCATCATGCGCCTGGGTGAAGACCGTTCCATGGATGTGGAAACCATCTCTACCGGTTCGCTTTCACTGGATATCGCGCTTGGGGCAGGTGGTCTGCCGATGGGCCGTATCGTCGAAATCTACGGACCGGAATCTTCCGGTAAAACCACGCTGACGTTGCAGGTGATCGCCGCAGCGCAGCGTGAAGGTAAAACCTGTGCGTTTATCGATGCTGAACACGCGCTGGACCCAATCTATGCACGTAAACTGGGCGTCGATATCGACAACCTGCTGTGCTCCCAGCCGGACACTGGCGAGCAGGCACTGGAAATCTGTGACGCCCTGGCGCGTTCTGGCGCAGTAGACGTTATCGTCGTTGACTCCGTGGCGGCACTGACGCCGAAAGCGGAAATCGAAGGCGAAATCGGCGACTCTCACATGGGCCTTGCGGCACGTATGATGAGCCAGGCGATGCGTAAGCTGGCGGGTAACCTGAAGCAGTCCAACACGCTGCTGATCTTCATCAACCAGATCCGTATGAAAATTGGTGTGATGTTCGGTAACCCGGAAACCACTACCGGTGGTAACGCGCTGAAATTCTACGCCTCTGTTCGTCTCGACATCCGTCGTATCGGCGCGGTGAAAGAGGGCGAAAACGTGGTGGGTAGCGAAACCCGTGTGAAAGTGGTGAAGAACAAAATCGCTGCGCCGTTTAAACAGGCTGAATTCCAGATCCTCTACGGCGAAGGTATCAACTTCTATGGCGAACTGGTTGATCTGGGCGTGAAAGAGAAGCTGATCGAGAAAGCAGGTGCGTGGTACAGCTACAAAGGTGAGAAGATCGGTCAGGGTAAAGCGAATGCGACTGCCTGGCTGAAAGATAACCCGGAAACCGCGAAAGAGATCGAGAAGAAAGTACGTGAGTTGCTGCTGAGCAACCCGAACTCAACGCCGGATTTCTCTGTAGATGACAGCGAAGGCGTAGCAGAAACTAACGAAGATTTTTAATCGTCTTGTTTGATACACAAGGGTCGCATCTGCGGCCCTTTTGCTTTTTTAAGTTGTAAGGATATGCCATGACAGAATCAACGTCCCGTCGCCCGGCATATGCTCGCCTGTTGGATCGTGCGGTACGCATTCTGGCGGTGCGCGATCACAGTGAGCAAGAACTGCGACGTAAACTCGCGGCACCGATTATGGGCAAAAATGGCCCGGAAGAGATTGATGCCACGGCAGAAGATTACGAGCGCGTTATTGCCTGGTGCCATGAACATGGCTATCTCGATGACAGCCGATTTGTGGCGCGCTTTATCGCCAGCCGTAGCCGCAAAGGTTATGGACCTGCGCGTATTCGTCAGGAACTGAATCAGAAAGGTATTTCCCGCGAAGCGACAGAAAAAGCGATGCGTGAATGTGACATCGACTGGTGCGCACTGGCGCGCGATCAGGCGACGCGAAAATATGGCGAACCTTTGCCAACTGTCTTTTCAGAAAAAGTTAAGATCCAGCGTTTTCTGCTCTATCGTGGCTATCTGATGGAAGATATCCAGGATATTTGGCGAAATTTTGCCGACTGAACGCATACGGTATTTTACTTCCCAGTCAAGAAAACTTATCTTATTCCCACTTTTCAGTTACCAGCCCGGCGGTTAAGACACGCTGGAGCTGGTGGCGATATTTCGTTAGCTTGATTTCAGGATAATTATGAGCAAGAGCACCGCTGAGATCCGTCAGGCGTTTCTCGACTTTTTCCATAGTAAGGGACATCAGGTAGTTGCCAGCAGCTCCCTGGTACCCCATAACGACCCAACTTTGTTGTTTACCAACGCCGGGATGAACCAGTTCAAGGATGTGTTCCTTGGGCTCGACAAGCGTAATTATTCCCGCGCTACCACTTCCCAACGCTGCGTGCGTGCGGGTGGTAAACACAACGACCTGGAAAACGTCGGTTACACCGCGCGTCACCATACCTTCTTCGAAATGCTGGGCAACTTCAGCTTCGGCGACTATTTCAAACACGATGCCATTCAGTTTGCATGGGAACTGCTGACCAGCGAAAAATGGTTTGCCCTGCCGAAAGAGCGTCTGTGGGTTACCGTCTATGAAAGCGACGACGAAGCCTACGAAATCTGGGAAAAAGAAGTAGGGATCCCGCGCGAACGTATTATTCGCATCGGCGATAACAAAGGTGCGCCATACGCATCTGACAACTTCTGGCAGATGGGTGACACTGGTCCGTGCGGCCCGTGCACCGAAATCTTCTACGATCACGGCGACCACATTTGGGGTGGCCCTCCGGGAAGTCCGGAAGAAGACGGCGATCGCTACATTGAGATCTGGAACATCGTCTTCATGCAGTTCAACCGCCAGGCAGATGGCACGATGGAACCGCTGCCGAAGCCGTCTGTAGATACCGGTATGGGTCTGGAGCGTATTGCTGCGGTGCTGCAACACGTTAACTCTAACTATGACATCGACCTGTTCCGCACGCTGATCCAGGCGGTAGCGAAAGTCACTGGCGCGACCGATCTGAGCAATAAATCGCTGCGCGTAATCGCTGACCACATTCGTTCTTGTGCGTTCCTGATCGCGGATGGCGTAATGCCGTCCAATGAAAACCGTGGTTATGTACTGCGTCGTATCATTCGTCGCGCAGTGCGTCACGGCAATATGCTGGGCGCGAAAGAAACCTTCTTCTACAAACTGGTTGGTCCGCTGATCGACGTAATGGGCTCTGCGGGTGAAGACCTGAAACGCCAGCAGGCGCAGGTTGAGCAGGTGCTGAAGACTGAAGAAGAGCAGTTTGCCCGTACTCTGGAGCGCGGTCTGGCGCTGCTGGATGAAGAGCTGGCAAAACTTTCTGGTGATACGCTGGATGGTGAAACGGCTTTCCGTCTGTACGACACCTATGGCTTCCCGGTTGACCTGACGGCTGATGTTTGTCGTGAGCGCAACATCAAAGTTGACGAAGCTGGTTTCGAAGCAGCAATGGAAGAGCAGCGTCGTCGCGCGCGCGAAGCCAGCGGCTTTGGTGCCGATTACAACGCAATGATCCGTGTTGACAGTGCATCTGAATTTAAAGGCTATGACCATCTGGAACTGAACGGCAAAGTGACCGCGCTGTTTGTTGATGGTAAAGCGGTTGATGCCATCAATGCAGGCCAGGAAGCTGTGGTCGTGCTGGATCAAACGCCATTCTATGCGGAATCCGGCGGTCAGGTTGGTGATAAAGGCGAACTGAAAGGCACTAACTTCTCCTTTGCGGTGGAAGATACGCAGAAATACGGCCAGGCGATTGGTCACATCGGTAAACTTGCTGCGGGTTCTCTGAAAGTGGGCGACGCGGTGCAGGCTGATGTTGATGAAGCTCGTCGCGCCCGTATTCGTCTGAATCACTCCGCAACGCACCTGATGCACGCTGCGCTGCGCCAGGTTCTGGGTACTCATGTATCGCAGAAAGGTTCACTGGTTAACGACAAAGTGCTGCGCTTCGACTTCTCACACAACGAAGCGATGAAACCAGAAGAGATTCGTGCGGTCGAAGACCTGGTGAACGCACAGATTCGCCGTAACTTGCCGATCGAAACCAACATCATGGATCTCGAAGCGGCGAAAGCGAAAGGTGCGATGGCGCTGTTCGGCGAGAAGTATGATGAGCGCGTACGCGTGCTGAGCATGGGCGATTTCTCCACCGAGCTGTGTGGCGGTACTCACGCAAGCCGCACCGGTGATATTGGTCTGTTCCGCATCATCTCTGAATCGGGTACTGCTGCAGGCGTTCGTCGTATCGAAGCGGTAACCGGAGAAGGCGCTATCGCCACCGTTCATGCAGACAGCGATCGCTTAAGCGAAGTCGCGCATCTGCTGAAAGGCGATAGCAATAATCTGGCTGATAAAGTGCGCTCAGTACTGGAACGTACGCGTCAGCTGGAAAAAGAGTTACAACAGCTTAAAGAACAAGCTGCCGCACAGGAGAGCGCAAATCTTTCCAGTAAGGCAATTGATGTTAATGGTGTTAAGCTGTTGGTTAGCGAGCTTAGCGGTGTTGAGCCGAAAATGTTGCGTACCATGGTTGACGATTTAAAAAATCAGCTGGGGTCGACAATTATCGTGCTGGCAACGGTAGTCGAAGGTAAGGTTTCTCTGATTGCAGGCGTATCTAAGGACGTCACAGATCGTGTGAAAGCAGGGGAACTGATTGGTATGGTCGCTCAGCAGGTGGGCGGCAAGGGTGGTGGACGTCCTGACATGGCGCAAGCCGGTGGTACGGATGCTGCGGCCTTACCTGCAGCGTTAGCCAGTGTGAAAGGCTGGGTCAGCGCGAAATTGCAATAATATAAGCGTCAGGCAATGCCGTGGACTCGCTTCACGGCATTCGCATTAACGCTATCGACAACGATAAAGTCAGGTTGAAGTTGTGTATATCGGCTAAACTTAGGTTTAACAGAATGTAATGCCATGACTGCTTACATGTAATGTGTTTGTCATTGCTTACTTTTTGGCGTTATATGATGGATAATGCCGGGATACAGAGAGACCCGACTCTTTTAATCTTTCAAGGAGCAAAGAATGCTGATTCTGACTCGTCGAGTTGGTGAGACCCTCATGATTGGGGATGAGGTCACCGTGACAGTTTTAGGGGTAAAGGGCAACCAGGTACGTATTGGCGTAAATGCCCCGAAGGAAGTTTCTGTTCACCGTGAAGAGATCTACCAGCGTATCCAGGCTGAAAAATCCCAGCAGTCCAGTTACTAATCTTTTCGCGTCTCATCTTTATCGGTGAGACGCACCCTCAAAATTTCTTCTTCACTCCATTGTCTTTTCGCTTTACTCCCGTTCATTCAACTTAAGTCTCCATTTTTTTGCATTACTGCTATCTGACAGACCTCCGTTTTTTTGTTGATAAAACACTCTTTTTGACGTTTTTACAGACTAATTGAGCGTGAAGTGTGCAAACGATAAAAGTGTGGGAAAAATTGTTTGACTTATAAGTCTCAGAAAGTAATATGTGCGCCACGCAGCGACGATGAGCGATAAACAAGTTCTTCGAAGCACTCGTAAGAGGCGTGTGGTGAGGTGGCCGAGAGGCTGAAGGCGCTCCCCTGCTAAGGGAGTATGCGGTCAAAAGCTGCATCCGGGGTTCGAATCCCCGCCTCACCGCCATTTGCATCCGTAGCTCAGCTGGATAGAGTACTCGGCTACGAACCGAGCGGTCGGAGGTTCGAATCCTCCCGGATGCACCATATTCTACGTACTTTCAGCGATGAAGGTATAGAAGAGGTGGCGGTAATAACCGCAGGCACCAGGGAGGATAACGTTGCTTTAGCAACGGCCCGAAGGGCGAGCCGCAAGGCGAGTAATCCTCCCGGATGCACCATCTCTTACTTGATACGGCTTTAGTAGCGGTATCAAAAAATCTGCAGTAAAGTAAGTTTCCCGATGCATCCGTAGCTCAGCTGGATAGAGTACTCGGCTACGAACCGAGCGGTCGGAGGTTCGAATCCTCCCGGATGCACCATCTCTTACTTGATATGGTTTTAGTAGCGATATCAATATCAGCAGTAAAATAAATTTCCCGATGCATCCGTAGCTCAGCTGGATAGAGTACTCGGCTACGAACCGAGCGGTCGGAGGTTCGAATCCTCCCGGATGCACCATATTCTCCGAAATCTTCAGCAATGAAGATATCGAAGAGGTAGCGGAATTAACCGCAGGCACCAGGAAGGATAACGTTGCTTTAGCAACGGCCCGAAGGGCGAGCCGCAAGGCGAGTAATCCTCCCGGATGCACCATCTCTTACTTGATATGGCTTTAGTAGCGATATCAATATCAGCAGTAAAATAAGTTTTCCCGATGCATCCGTAGCTCAGCTGGATAGAGTACTCGGCTACGAACCGAGCGGTCGGAGGTTCGAATCCTCCCGGATGCACCATATTCTCCGTAATCTTCAGCAATGAAGGTATCGAAGAGGTAGCGGTATTAACCGCAGGCACCAGGGAGGATAACGTTGCGCCAGCAACGGCCCGAAGGGCGAACGCCAGTGAGTCATCCTCCCGGATGCACCATCATCTCCAAAAAATTTCCTTCAAAAATATCTCATTTCTAAATAACTACTTTATCCATTTCCTGAATTTTCTTCTCCTTCGCCATCAGCGACAAAATCAAGCAATTACGCTAAAGTAGCGTCATATTTTTCGACTTGCGAGAAGACCATGTACGAGCGTTATGCAGGTTTAATTTTTGATATGGATGGCACCATCCTGGATACCGAGCCTACGCACCGTAAAGCGTGGCGCGAAGTATTAGGGCACTACGGTCTTCAGTACGATGTTCAGGCGATGATTGCGCTTAATGGCTCGCCCACCTGGCGTATTGCTCAGGCGATTATTGAGCTGAATCAGGCCGATCTCGACCCGCATGCGTTAGCGCGTGAAAAAACAGAAGCAGTAAGAAGTATGCTGCTGGATAGTGTCGAGCCGCTTCCTCTTGTTGAAGTGGTGAAAAGCTGGCATGGTCGTCGCCCAATGGCTGTAGGAACGGGGAGTGAAAGCGCCATCGCTGAGGCATTGCTGGCGCACCTGGGATTACGCCGTTATTTTGACGCCGTCGTCGCTGCTGATCACGTCAAACACCATAAACCCGCGCCAGACACATTTTTGTTGTGCGCGCAGCGTATGGGCGTGCAACCGACACAGTGTGTGGTCTTTGAAGATGCCGATTTCGGTATTCTGGCGGCCCGTGCAGCAGGCATGGACGCTGTGGATGTTCGCTTGCTGTGAGTGAAGCGTTATCGCTTTTCTCGTTGTTTGCCAGTAGTTTTCTCAGCGCTACACTATTACCCGGCAACTCCGAAGTCGTGCTGGTGGCAATGTTGCTTTCCGGGATCAGTCATCCCTGGGTTTTAGTTTTAACAGCAACAATGGGTAATAGCCTTGGAGGGTTAACTAACGTTATCCTTGGGCGTTTCTTTCCATTGCGTAAAACATCGCGCTGGTAAGAGAAAGCTACCGGCTGGCTGAAACGCTATGGTGCAGTCACGCTATTATTAAGCTGGATGCCCGTGGTTGGCGATTTACTGTGTCTGTTAGCGGGATGGATGCGCATCTCCTGGGGGCCGGTAATCTTTTTTTTGTGCCTTGGTAAAGCGTTACGCTATGTTGCAGTTGCAGCAGCGACCGTTCAGGGCATGATGTGGTGGCACTAATTGTAGGCCTGCACATATGGTCACCATTACAGTTATGCTAATTAAAACGATTTTGACAGGCGGGAGGTCAATTTGATCCCGGACGTATCACAGGCGCTGGCCTGGCTGGAAAAACATCCTCAGGCGTTAAAGGGGATACAGCGTGGGCTGGAGCGCGAAACTTTGCGTGTTAATGCTGATGGCAGACTGGCAACAACAGGTCATCCTGAAGCATTAGGTTCCGCACTGACGCACAAATGGATTACTACCGATTTTGCGGAAGCATTACTGGAATTCATTACACCAGTGGATGGTGATATTGAACATATGCTGACCTTTATGCGCGATCTGCATCGTTATACGGCGCGCAATATGGGCGATGAGCGGATGTGGCCGTTAAGTATGCCATGCTACATCGCAGAAGGTCAGGACATCGAACTGGCACAGTACGGCACTTCTAACACCGGACGCTTTAAAACGCTGTACCGTGAAGGGCTGAAAAATCGCTACGGCGCGCTGATGCAAACCATTTCCGGCGTGCACTACAATTTCTCTTTGCCAATGGCATTCTGGCAAGCGAAGTGTGGTGATATCGCGGGCGCTGATGCCAAAGAGAAAATTTCTGCGGGCTATTTCCGCGTTATCCGCAATTACTATCGTTTCGGTTGGGTCATTCCTTATCTGTTTGGCGCGTCTCCGGCGATTTGTTCTTCTTTCCTGCAAGGAAAACCAACGTCGCTGCCGTTTGAGAAAACCGAGTGCGGTATGTATTACCTGCCGTATGCGACCTCTCTTCGTTTGAGCGATCTTGGCTATACCAACAAATCGCAAAGCAATCTTGGTATTACCTTCAACGATCTTTACGAGTACGTAGCGGGCCTTAAACAGGCAATCAAAACGCCATCGGAAGAGTACGCGAAGATTGGTATTGAGAAAGACGGTAAGCGGCTGCAAATCAACAGCAATGTGCTGCAGATTGAAAACGAACTGTACGCGCCGATTCGTCCAAAACGCGTTACCCGCAGTGGTGAGTCGCCTTCTGATGCGCTGTTACGTGGCGGCATTGAATATATTGAAGTGCGTTCGCTGGACATCAACCCATTCTCGCCGATTGGTGTAGATGAACAGCAGGTGCGATTCCTCGACCTGTTTATGGTCTGGTGTGCGCTGGCTGATGCACCGGAAATGAGCAGTCGCGAACTTGCCTGTACACGCGTTAACTGGAACCGGGTGATCCTCGAAGGTCGCAAACCGGGCCTGACGCTGGGTATCGGCTGCGAAACCGCGCAGTTCCCGTTACCGCAGGTGGGTAAAGATCTGTTCCGCGATCTGAAACGCGTTGCGCAAACGCTGGATAGCATTAACGGCGGCGAAGCGTATCAGAAAGTGTGTGATGAACTGGTCGCCTGCTTCGATAATCCCGATCTGACTTTCTCTGCCCGTATCTTAAGGTCTATGATTGATACTGGTATTGGCGGAACAGGCAAAGCGTTTGCTGAAGCGTACCGTAATCTGCTGCGTGAAGAGCCGTTGGAAATTCTGCGCGAAGAGGATTTTGTAGCCGAGCGCGAGGCGTCTGAACGCCGTCAGCAGGAAATGGAAGCCGCTGATACCGAACCGTTTGCGGTGTGGCTGGAAAAACACGCCTGACAGAAAAGAAAAAGGCCACTCGTGAGTGGCCAAAATTTCATCTCTGAATTCAGGGATGATGATAACAAATGCGCGTCTTTCATATACTCAGACTCGCCTGGGAAGAAAGAGTTCAGAAAATTTTTAAAAAAATTACCGGAGGTGGCTAAATGCCGTTGTTAGATAGCTTCACAGTCGATCATACCCGGATGGAAGCGCCTGCAGTTCGGGTGGCGAAAACAATGAACACCCCGCATGGCGACGCAATCACCGTGTTCGATCTGCGCTTCTGCGTGCCGAACAAAGAAGTGATGCCAGAAAGAGGGATCCATACCCTGGAGCACCTGTTTGCTGGTTTTATGCGTAACCATCTTAACGGTAATGGTGTAGAGATTATCGATATCTCGCCAATGGGCTGCCGCACCGGTTTTTATATGAGTCTGATTGGTACGCCAGATGAGCAGCGTGTCGCTGATGCCTGGAAAGCGGCAATGGAAGACGTGCTGAAAGTGCAGGATCAGAATCAGATCCCGGAACTGAACGTCTACCAGTGTGGCACTTACCAGATGCACTCGTTGCAGGAAGCACAGGATATTGCGCGTAGCATTCTGGAACGTGACGTACGCATCAACAGCAACGAAGAACTGGCGCTGCCGAAAGAGAAGTTGCAGGAACTGCACATCTAGTCAGTAAACTATCTTCACAATTAATTGAAAAAAGCCAGTTCAAATGAACTGGCTTAGTTGTACTTAGTGCGCACCACCTCCGCCGCCACCTGCGCCAAATGGCGGTTTAGCAAACCACACCAGCCCCAGCAAGACGAGGAATATCCCGGCTGACATCCAGAAGATCTCATTGGCGGAAATAATCAGCCCCTGATTGGTGATCTGCTGGGCAATCCAGCCTGATGCCTGCTGTTGCGTCATCCCAAGCCCTTCCAGTTGACTGTACATCGCCTGGGCATTCGGGTTGAACGGGTTTACCGACTCAGTCAACTGCGCATGGTGCATCGACTCGCGGTTGGTCCACATGGTTGTGGTTATCGACGTGCCGATAGACCCCGCCAGCGTTCGCGTAAAGTTGGAGAGGCTCGATGCTGCCGCCAGTCGTTCCGGTGGCAAACCAGACAGCGTAATGGTGGTCAGCGGCATAAAGAAGCAGGCCACCGCAAAACCCTGGATAAACTGCGGCCAGGCCGACGCGCCAAAATCCATACCTGGTTCAAAGGTATAGGCACGCCAGTAGAAGCAGACGGCATACATAATAAAGCTGAAGGTTACCAGCCGCCGCATATCCAGTTTATGCGCGAAGCGGCCGATAATCGGCGACAGGATCACCGGAATAATTCCTACCGGCGCAGAGGCTAGACCTGCCCACGTTGCCGTGTAACCGTAGACCTCCTGCAACAACTGCGGCAGCAGAACAATCGCGCCGAAGTAGAGCATATACGCGAGGCTGATACACAAGCAGCCGATGGTGAAGTTGCGCGACTTAAACAACGACAGATCGACTATCGGGTTATCGTCGGTCAGCTCCCAGACAATCAGGAAGCAGATAGCCACCACTGCCACCACGGTAAGGATGATAATTTCCTGTGATGAGAACCAGTCCAGCTCTTTACCGCGGTCGAGCATAATCTGCAGGCTGCCTATACCAATAACCAGCAGTGCCAGCCCCACGGCATCAATCCGCCGCCGTTCGGTGCGGGTTTCGCGTCCGCGCAGGGTTTGCAGTGTCATCAACACCACCGCCACGCCAATTGGCACGTTGATGAAGAATATCCAGCCCCAGTGGTAATTATCGCTGATATAACCGCCGAGGATCGGGCCGCAAATTGGCGCGACAATCACCGTCATTGACCACAACGCCAGCGCGATCGAGCGTTTGGCTGGCGGGTAGTTATTCAGCAATAGACTTTGCGAAAGCGGGATCAACGGTCCGGCGACAATCCCCTGAATCACGCGGAAGAAGATCAGCATATTCAGGCTGCTGGAGACACCACACGCCCACGACGCAATAGCAAAGGCGATGGTTGACCAGAGGAACAGTTTCACTTCCCCGACGCGCTTTGCCAGCCAGCCGGTAAGCGGGATCGAGATGGCATTCGCTACCCCGAAGGAAGTGATTACCCACGTTCCCTGGCTGAGCGATGAGCCCAGATTCCCGGCGATAGTGGGGATCGCCACGTTAGCAATGGTGGAGTCCAGCACCTGCATGAATGTCGCCAGTGACAGCGCAATCGTCATAATGACCAGTTGCGCGCCTTCCAGCGGTTTTTGCTGTTGCATCACACGCACCTCTGGATTAGCCAGCGTTAGCTTTTACGATATCGTCGATCAGTTTATTGACAGGTGCCAGGCTGATTTCACGCGCGGTGCTTACCGCTACCGGTGTGGAACGTACTTTATTTGCTAGTACCTGACCGTCACGGTTAGTGGTATTGACGCTCACCAGCGTGGACAAACCGATACGCAGCGGGTATTGCTCGAGCTGTTTCTGGTCCAGTTCAATACGAACAGGCAGACGCTGAACGACTTTGATCCAGTTACCAGTCGCATTTTGCGCCGGAAGCAGTGAGAACGCGCTACCTGTCCCCATATCCAGACCAACCACTTTACCGGTGTATTTCACATCATCGCCGTAAATATCGGTGGTGATGGTGACCGGCTGACCGATGCGCATATTGGCAATCTGCGTCTCTTTAAAGTTGGCATCCACCCACATATTGGTGGCTGGAACGACCGCCATCAGCGGCGTCGTTGGGCTAATTTGTGCCCCAGGCTGTACCGCGCGGCGGGAGACATAACCGGTCATCGGACTGACAATACGAGTACGCTCCAGCGCCAGCCAGGCGTTACGTACTTCGGTGGCAGCCTGTTGCACGGCAGGCTGATCTTCCAGTTTAGTCCCCAGAATCATCGCCTGATTGGCATTGTATTGTTGAATCGCGACGTCCAGTTGTGCCTGGGCACTGGTAACGGCGTCGCGGGCGTGTTGCAGCTCTTCGCGACCAATCAGGTTGGCATTGCCCAGCGGCACACGGCGGTTGTAGTCGCTTTGTGCTTTCGCGAGTGCGATTTTTTGCACCTCAATATTCGCCTGCAACTGTTTGCTGTTAATCATCAGCTGGTGGGTTTGGCGAACGCTGGAAGCCAGTGCAGTTTTGGCTTTTTCAAACGCCTGGCGAGCATCTGTCGGGTCGAGGGTGACCAGCACATCGCCTTCTTTTACAAAGTCGGTGTTATCGGCCCAGACTTTCGTCACGCTGCCAGACACCTGAGACATAATTTGAATCTGATTCCCTGCCACGTATGCGTCATCGGTTTCTTCGAAATGACGCAGTACCAAAAACCAATAAATCCCTATCGCTACGGCAATAATTATAAAGAGCAAGGTGAGAAGGAGGAGCAGACGCTTACGTTTGCCGCTCTTCTTTACCGGTTGCTGCGGGGTTTGAGTCTCCGCATTTGCGCTCATATTGTTCTCCACGATCTTCTTAACTCATCGGCTGAGCCGACCTGCTTGCCAAAAAGGCCAGCATGTTGCGATGCTGGCCAGTCATTTTTTCTTTTATAAATCTGGATTTTTGAGCGAGATGACGCGTTAGCTCATCGCTTCGAGAACCACACCGTCTTGTTCCATCTGGTCGAGACGGGAGAGCAATTTGCGGGTGATTTGCTCGAGCTGATCTTTTTCTGTTGTGCTGAGCGCGGACCAGAGTTGATGCAGGCAGTTATGCTGCGGTGGTAAAACCTCGCGCAAAAACTCGTGACCTTTTTCCGTTAATTGCAGATGCAGGCAGCGGCGATCGTTATCGCTTTCACGACGTTCGATCCAACCGCGTTTTTCCAGTTCATCGGCAATACGCGTCGCGTTGGTACGGGATGATCCAAGAGCACAACTCAATTCAGAAGGCTGAATACTGTGGTTTTCCTGAGACTCCAGCGTAATCAACGCCATAAACAACGTCTCGTTAATCCCCTGAGCCTTCAGCATTTTATTGCGGTTCTCCAGCAGCTTGCTTTGCATGTGCATGCAAAGACGAGTCAGAAGGATCTCCTGATAAGGAAAATCTTCGTGGCGGCTGGCGCGAAATTTTAGCATTTGTTCAATGGGCGTAAACGAACTATCCATTTGGGTATGACCTCATTAATTTCAGCCGATATAGTAACGACAGTGACAAATAAAGTAAATGTATTGTTTTAGAAAAATGATTCTTGTGGGTTATATAATCGCCATCACTTTCCAGGCGAGCCCGTAGGCCAGCGCACTAAGCAGTGTTGGGATGATAATGCTGCGTGTTTTATAGAAACTGGCACCCAGTACCGCGAAGCCGACCAGCGTGGGCACGAAACGGCGTGTATCGTGCATCACTTCTGGTGCGGTAGAGACAACCAGCAGAGCGCATATCGAGGCGATGCCAATGGTGTCGAGCAATATGCCTATCGCGCCACGTTTGGTTGGGCGGGCATTACCCACACGCAGGCGCAGCGGCAAATAGCGGAAGCAATAATTCGCCGCGCCAACCAGTAACCCAAGCAGCAGAACCTCATAGCTCATCGGGCGCTCCTTGCCAGAATGCCTGGATTAACGCAGTGAGGCAGCCACAGACAATGCCTGCCAGAATGGCGACGGGAATAGAAAATAGCGTTACGCCTGCAAGGGCACCAACTAACGCTGCGGTAACGCAAAGAGATTGTTTGCGCTGGAAAGAGGCGAGCAGGAAACTCATAAAGAGTGCCGGAAGCATAAAACCTAATGCTGCTTCAACGGCGGGATATCCTTGCAGCAAGCCGCTGCCGGAGAATGCCCCTATTACCGTACCAAATACCCACGATGACCATGAACTGAAGGCAATGCCGATCATCCAGTTCTCGCTCCAGCGGCGATTATTGCGTACCAGTTTTGCGGTTGCGGCGGCAAAAACCTCATCCGTCAGGCCAAATGCCCACAGGGCGGTTTTCGATTTTTGCAGACGCTGAATAATACGGCTACGCAGTGACGGGCCATACAAAACATGGCGAACATCCATTGCCATGACGGTCAGTGCAGCAACCCACAAACTACTCCCGGCTGCCAGCATCGCGGTAATGACGAACTGGCTCGCGCCTGCATAAATGATGCAGGAGAAAAAAACGCTTTCGAGAGGAGAGAATCCCAGACGGGTCGCATTCAGACCGAACGCAAAGGCCACCGGAATATAACTAATAACAATCGGTAAACTGTCTTTGCATCCTTCCATGAAGGTCGCCGAACCAGGAGCAGGCTGTGGAGTAGGGCTTTCCATAGAGTGTACGCTTAACGATTGTTAATATTATAAATAGACTGAATGAATATCTTAACCTTATCAGACTGATGGGCTTCTTAACACCCTTATAAGTGTAAAGCCACGAAAACGGTTGCTGATTGCTTAATTTGCGGCTTCCTGACGATGAAAACCTCGCCACCAGACCAGTAAGTTAACCAGGGCAATCGTCGCGCCAGCCAGACAAACGCCAGCCCAACCGCCATGTTGCCAGGCTGAGGCTGAAATTAGCGAACCGGCGGCACCGCCAATAAAGTAGCTGGTCATGTAACCTGCGGTCAGGCGATTACGCGCATCAGGATGTATTCGATAAATTACCGTCTGGTTAGTGATATGCACGCCCTGCACGGTGAGATCCAGCACCAGGATGCCGATAATCAAGGCCAGTACGGAAGTGTGGCCAAACCAGATCGCCAGCCATGAAAGTAATAGCAGCAGCAGACCGAAAGTAGTGGTGTGGTGCGATTTACCCTTATCGGCAAAACCGCCCGCCGGACGAGCACCCAACGCTCCGGCAGCTCCCGCAAGTCCAAACAGACCAATTACACCATCGCTGTAGTTAAAAGGTGGAGCGGCAAGCAAAAAGGCCATTGAGGTCCAGAGAATGCTGAAGTTGGCAAAGGTCAGGCAGCCCAGCAACGCGCGGGTGCGCAGAATTTTATCGCTGATAAACATGCTGAAAACGGAACCAAGCAACTGTGGGTAGTTGAGGTGGGTTTCTGATTTCATTTGTGGCAGACCACGCCATAATGCCAGCGCCATCAGTGCCATTAACACCGAGGCAACCCAAAAGACGGTGCGCCAGCCGCCGAGGTTTGCCAGCAACCCGGCAACGGTTCGTGCCAGCAAGATCCCCAACAGCAGCCCGCTCATAATGGTGCCGACCACTTTGCCGCGTTTGTCTGGTGAAGCCAGCGTCGCTGCCAGCGGAACCAGAATTTGTGCCACGACTGAGAATAAACCGGTTAATGCCGTACCGAGGATCATCATCGCCAGTGACTGACTGCTGGCGGTAATCAACATACCGCCCGCTGCCAGTAAGGTCATCGAGACAATCAGGCGGCGGCGTTCAAACATATCACCGAGGGGAACAATAAACAGCAGACCTGCGGCATAGCCCAACTGCGCGGCGGTAACAATAAAGCCCGCCGAACTGGCGGAAAGGGAAAAGTTACGCGCGATGGTGTCGAGTAATGGCTGGGCGTAATAGTTACTGGCTACCGCCAGACCGGTGGCGATAGACATCAGCACGATCAGCGCCGGGCTAAGCTCATGGTTTGTTTTAGTCATTATTTTTGTTCATCAGGTGATGATTAAGCTGGAAATCAATAATAGCGGATGTTGATGAATATGGGGCGAAAGATAGATTGTTAAAATGTGCGGGTAATGGGGAGAGGGTATTTGAAGGTGAAATATGCCACTAAGGCAAATGTTACGTTCACTTCCAGACTATAGCTACTTTGTCACTATTTTGCTGGTGAACGTGCCAGGGTGGCTCAGTCGCCACCACCCTGGCGACCCAGGCTTTTGGCACAAAATCGCCGCTACGCGGTACATTCGACTTATTTCTTACGGCTATCGGGTACGGGCGCGAGGTAACATCCCTGTAAGACGCGCCCTCGCCGCGCATCCCTGCGCGTCGCCCCGGCCTTCAGAAAACGTCTCATCGATTTTCAGCCGGATTAAAACCATCGCTGCAATTGTTTTACTCACATGAGCATTATCTGCGCGGTTATCAATATTTACTTCTGCGCTGCCAGCGCCTCATTCACCCAGCCATCGAACTGCTGCTGGTGGGCTTTGATCCAGCCATCAACGTGGCCCTGAATATCGCCTTCTGAGGCTTTGCCGTCATGCATAATGGCGTTCTGGGCGTTAATATCTGCCACTGGTAACTGCATAATGGCAAACAGTTTCGCTGCTGCCGGGTTTTTCTCGGCCCAGGCTTTGTTGGCAACGATATGCATGGTACTGACCGGGAAGCCGTAATTCGCGCCATTCGGCAGTTTGGTATCGGCATTTTTATCGCCCGGCAGTGCGGAGAACGGCACCTGCAACCAGACCACATCTTTCCCCGGTTTCAGTTCGTTACTCACCCAGTACGGCGTCCAGGTGTAGTAAAACACCGGCTTACCCTCTTTGTAACGACTGATGGTGTCAGCCATCATCGCTGCGTAGTTCCCCTGATTATGCGTCACGGTATTGGTCAGTCCATACGCGGCAAGCTGGTGGTTGATCGCACCTTCGCAGCCCCAGCCTGGGTTACAGCCGGTTAAATCCGCTTTACCGTCGCCGTTGGTATCGAACAGTTTGGCGATCTTCGGATCTTTAAGTTGCGCGATGTTGGTAATTTTATACTGGTCGGCAGTTTTCTTATCGATCAGGTAACCCTGTGCCGCGCCGTTAACAAATACTCCTTCACGATAAAATTTCTTATCGCCACCGGCAGCTTCGTACATGTTGTCATGCAGTGGCGTCCAGTTCACTGCGGTGAAGGTTGCATCGCCGGAAGCAAGCGAGGTGTAGCCAACGTTGTAATCCACTTCGCTGGGTTTATTGACGGTATAACCTAATTTCTCCAGCGCGCGGCTGACCAGCAGCGTCTGGAAAGTTTCTTCGGTGATGGTGCTCTGAACCGGATTAACAGTAATGCCTTTGCCCGGCAGGTCGGCAGCAAAAGTTTGTGTAGAGATAAGCGTGGCAAACGCTGTCGCAAAAAGTACGCTATGTCGCATTGTTATTCCTTTTTTTGGCAGGGTGATAATGCCCGGCGTCACCGGGCAAGTGCAGAGTTACTTAATGAATGGGCGGGTCAGCAGACCGACAGGGCCAGTGGTGTACCAGCGACGGTTGCCGCGACTGCGTGAGTCGCGCCCAACGGCCTGCGTCAGGCGGTCGAGGATAATGGCGAGGATCACAATCCCGACGCCGCCAACGGTGGCAAGCCCCATATCCAGACGACCGATACCGCGAAGTACCATCTGACCCAGCCCGCCGACGGCAATCATCGAGGCGATGACCACCATAGAAAGGGCCAGCATAAGCGTCTGGTTAACGCCCGCCATAATGGTTGGCATCGCCAGCGGTAACTGAACTTTGAACAGCATCTGGCGCGGGCTGGCACCGAATGAGCGCGAGGCTTCAATCAGATCCGCCGGAACCTGGTTAATTCCCAGAATCGTCAGACGGATAATCGGCGGCAGCGCAAAGATGATCGTCACCACCACGCCCGGCACGTTACCGATACCAAACAGCATGACGATTGGTACCAGATAAACAAACGCAGGCGTGGTCTGCATGGCATCAAGCAGTGGACGAATAATTTTCGCCGCTCGCGGACTTCTCGCCAGCCAGATCCCCAACGGCAAACCGATGACGATACAGAACAGCAGGGCGGTTAACACCAGCGCCAGGGTAACCATGGCCTGCGACCAGGCACCGATTGCGCCGATGGCAATCAGCGAAACCAGCGTCGCCACGCCCATTCCGACCCCGGAAATCTGCCAGGCGATGAGAGCGAAAACGATAATCGCCACCGGCGCGGGCATACCCAGCAGCAGTTGCTGGAAACCGTTGAGGATGTAATCGACCGGAACGCGTACGCCCTGGAAGACGGGACGGAAATGGGTAACGACCCAGTCGATCCCTTCAGTGACCCAACTGTCGAGTGGGATCAGTGTCTTATGGAACGGATCGAGAATGTTAAAATGCTCGACGTTTGGCGCAGGCGTACTGGTCAGCCAGTCAGCGCCACCGCCGTCAGTCGGTGCAGTCGCCGGTGTACCCCAGGCGTCTGCGGATTGTGCAGCACTGTCCGCCGCTGGCGTGGTATCCCACGGATTATTTTGATCAGCCATTATTTACCCCCTCACGATCTAAAGCGCGCAGCAGCATTCCTTTCGAAATGATGCCGACATACTGTTGGTCCTCGTCGACCACGGGCACCGCACAGGGTGCCTGTCCGACATGAGAGAGCAACTCGCTAAGAGGCGTTTGTGCATCGACCGCTAACGGCGCATCAATCAGCGCCGCATCAAGACCTTGCTGCTGCGTTAACGCGGCTTTAAGCGAATCGATAGACACAGCGCCGACAAACTTATTACCGCGTTCGAT
This sequence comes from Escherichia sp. WS1450, assembly GCF_046487395.1. Lineage (NCBI taxonomy): Bacteria > Pseudomonadati > Pseudomonadota > Gammaproteobacteria > Enterobacterales > Enterobacteriaceae > Escherichia > Escherichia sp. WS1450. The sequence continues at coordinate 71,614 of NZ_JBJQJO010000002.1, read as the reverse complement.
GACGTAGCCATATTCGCGATCTTCATCCTGCAATAATTTCAGTGCCGAACGCGGGCCGAAGCCGGGGGTTTTACGAATTAAGCCGTTCGGTGTACGACGGGCAATATCTTTCGCACTGAACACCTGGCTAATATCGACGCCACGGAAGAAGGTACGGACATAATCATTCGCCGGATTATTAAGAATTTCATCCGGTGTACCAACCTGCACCACTTCACCATTTTGCATAATGGCAATTCGGTCACCAATACGCATAGCTTCATCGAGATCGTGGGAAATAAAGACAATGGTGCGCTGATGTTTCGCCTGTAATTTTACCAGCTCATCCTGCATCTCGGTGCGAATTAATGGATCGAGTGCTGAGAAGGCTTCGTCCATTAATAATATATCCGGATTAATCGCTAACGCGCGGGCTAATCCCACACGTTGACGCATCCCGCCAGAGAGTTCATCCGGGTAGCTGTGGGCATAATTTTCCAGCCCGACCTGACGCAGTGCATCAAGGGCTTTTTCCCGGCGTTCTTCGGCATTAATTCCGGCCAATTCCATACCGAACGCAGTATTGTCCAGCACGGTCATATGCGGCATTAAGGCAAAGGACTGGAAGACCATCGCAATCTTTTTTCTGCGCACCTCACGGAGTTCGGCGTCGGATATTTTGGCAATATCCACACCATCAATCAGCACTTGCCCGCGGGTGGGTTCAATCAGGCGATTGAGAAGGCGTACCATTGTGGATTTACCCGAACCGGATAATCCCATGATGACAAATATCTCGCCTTCTTCAATGGCCAGACTGGCGTCTTTTACGCCAAGCGATAGCCCAGTTTTTTCCAGAATTTGTTCTTTTGAAAGTCCTTGTTCGATATATTTGAAAGCTCGCTGTGGATGCTCACCAAATATTTTATAAAGATTTTTAATTTCTAATTTAATTGCCATGCAATAGAAAGATTCCTGTTATTTGTTTATGTCGATACATTACCCAATGGAAATAGTCACTTTTTTCTACCCTAACATACTGAGAATCTGAGGCAACCCCTGATGGCAAATGTGGCATGAATATTGATGTGAGCAAATCGCCGGAATTTCCCATGATATAAGGGCTGAGAGCAAATCGAGAAAAGTTGATATTTTTTGTCAAAGATAGCAAAAAAACGCCTGAATATTGTGGTTTCAGGCGAATAATGCAACAGAGTGTCAGTGTAGATCACCACAAAATATTTGCGTGATAAAAAGCTATTTGGCGGGAATTATTTCCCTGCTGCGGGTAGTGATATTTTTGAAAAATAACACCCTCAGAAATTCCAGTCTTCATCTTCTGTTTCGACCGCTTTTCCCATCACATATGAAGACCCTGAACCGGAAAAGAAATCGTGATTTTCATCGGCATTCGGCGAAAGCGCGGCGAGGATTGCCGGATTCACTTCTGCCATTTCTGCGGGAAATAACGGTTCGTAGCCCAGATTCATCAACGCCTTATTGGCGTTGTAACAGAGAAACGCTTTCACATCGTCAGCCCACGGGGTTTCGGCGTACAGCTCATCGGTGTATTGCAACTCGTTGTCATAAAGTTCCAGCAACAAATCGAAGGCGAAACTCTTCAACTCTTCACGTTGTGCCTGGGAGATCTTTTCCTGGCTTTTCTGATATTTATAGCCGATGTAGTAACCGTGGACTGCTTCATCGCGGATAATCAGACGGATCAGGTCTGCGGTATTGGTCAGCTTTCCGCGGCTGGAAAAATACATCGGTAGCCAGAAACCGGAATAGAACAAAAAAGATTCAAGAAACACACTGGCGATTTTCTTTTTCAGCGGATTATCACCGCGATAATGTTGCTGAATAATCTGAGCTTTTCGCTGCAACGGCGCGTTTTCTTCACTCCAGGCGTAGGCGGCATCGACATCTTTGGTCTGGCACAGCGTCGAGAAAATCGAACTGTAAGAGCGGGCATGAACCGCTTCCATAAAGCTGATATTCGATAATACCGCCTCTTCATGAGGCGTGAGCGCATCGGGCATCAGCGAAGGCGCGCCGATAACATTTTGCAGCGTGTCGAGCAGCGTCAGGCCAGTAAAAACGCGCATCGTCAGTTGTTGTTCTACGACACTTAATGTCTGCCATGCAGGAATATCGTTCGACAGCGGCACCTTTTCTGGTAGCCAGAAATTGCTGGTCAGGCGATTCCACACCTCCAGATCTTTATCGTCAGATATCTTGTTCCAGTTGATGGCGCTGATACGTGAGAGTTTCATAGATATTCCTTAAAGTGCACAGGAGACGCAGCCTTCAATTTCAGTGCCTTCCAGCGCCATCTGACGCAGGCGGATGTAGTAGAGCGTTTTGATACCCTTGCGCCAGGCGTAAATCTGCGCTTTGTTGATATCGCGAGTGGTGGCGGTATCGGGGAAAAACAGCGTCAGCGACAGCCCCTGATCGACATGGCGAGTCGCTTCCGCGTAGGTGTCGATGATCTTTTCTGCGCCGATTTCGTAAGCGTCCTGATACAGCGCCAGATTTTCGTTAGTCATAAACGGGGCAGGGTAGTAAACGCGTCCTGTTTTGCCCTCTTTGCGTATCTCTACTTTCGCCACAATCGGATGAATACTCGACGTAGCATGGTTGATATAAGAGATAGAACCGGTTGGCGGCACCGCCTGAAGATTCTGGTTGTAAATGCCGTAGCGCATCACGTCGTCGCGCAGCTGCGCCCACATCTCACGGGTAGGTAACGTAATACCGCTACGGGTAAACAGTTCGCCAACTTTCGCCGTTTTCGGCTGCCAGTTCCCTTGCAGATATTGGCTAAAATATTCACCACTGGCATAGCGTGACTGTTTGAACCCGGCGAAGGTTTCACCGCGTTCGCGCGCCAGCAACATCGAGGTACGCAGTGCGTGCCAGGTGATGGTATAGAAATAGAGATTGGTGAAATCCAGTGCTTCCGGCGACCCATAAGCGATGCCTTCTCGCGCCAGATAGCCGTGTAAATTCATCTGCCCCAGTCCGATGGCGTGTGAGGCGGCATTTCCGGCTTCGATGGACGGCACGCTGCGGATATGACTCATATCTGACACCGCCGTTAAACCGCGCACGGCAGTCTCTACCGTGCGGGCAAAGTCGGGGGAATCCATGGTGTGGGCAATATTCAACGAACCTAAATTGCAGGAAATATCATGGCCTGTGCGGGCATAGTCGAGATTCTCGTCATACTCTGAGGCGCTGTTAACCTGCAAAATTTCTGAGCAGAGATTGCTCATATTTATGCGCCCGGCGATAGGGTTAGCACGGTTAACCGTGTCTTCATACATGATGTAGGGATAGCCGGACTCAAACTGGATTTCTGCCAGTCGCTGGAAGAAATCACGGGCGTTGAGGTATTTTTTGCGGATGCGTTCATTGGCAACCAGTTCGGCATAGTGTTCACTGATGGCGATATCAGCAAACGGCTTGCCATAAACCCGCTCAACGTCATAAGGCGAAAACAGTGCCATCTGCGCATTCTCTTTTGCCAGATGGAAAGTGATATCCGGGATCACCACGCCCAGCGACAGTGTTTTAATGCGGATTTTCTCGTCGGCATTTTCCCGTTTCGTATCGAGAAAACGCAGAATATCGGGATGATGGGCATGTAAATAGACTGCGCCAGCACCCTGACGCGCGCCGAGCTGGTTGGCATAGGAAAATGCGTCTTCCAGCATTTTCATCACCGGAATCACGCCAGAAGATTGATTTTCAATACGTTTAATTGGCGCGCCCGCTTCCCGCAGATTCGACAGCAAAAATGCCACGCCGCCGCCGCGTTTCGACAGTTGCAGTGCGGAATTTACCGCCCGGCCAATCGACTCCATATTGTCTTCAATACGCAGTAGAAAACAGGAAACCAGTTCGCCGCGCTGCTGCTTACCGCAGTTGAGGAATGTCGGCGTGGCTGGCTGAAAGCGTCCTGACAGCATCTCATCAGTGAGCTGCGCCGCCAGTGTTTCATCGCCTTGTGCCAGCGTCAGCGCCACCATCGTGACGCGATCGGCAAAATCTTCCAGATAACGCTTACCGTCGAATGTCTTCAACGTATAGCTGGTGTAAAACTTCCATGCTCCGAGGAATGTCTGGAAACGAAACCCGCTGGCGTGCGCGTGGGCAAACAGCGTAATGACAAAATCGCGAGAGTAGCGATTAAGGACACTTTCATCATAGTAACCTTCGTTAACCAGCCAGTTCAGGCGCTGCTGCTGGCTACTGAAGGCCACACTGTTCGGACGCACATGCGTCGCAATAAAGGCGTCAACGGCCTGGCGGTCTTTATCGAACTGAATGCGACCTGCGCTATCGTAAAGGTTAAGCATCGCATTCAGAGCGTGATAATCCATCGTTTCCTGCGTCAGGCGTTCTACGGTTGTCGTTGCCAAAATTCGGTTACTCCTTTACGAACGTTTTCGATATCGCTTTGCGTACCCATGAGTTCAAAGCGGTACAGCCACGGCACGCCGCATTTCCGGGCTATCACATCTCCGGCGCGGCCATACGCCTCACCAAAGTTGCGATTACCCGAAGCAATAACGCCGCGCAGCAACACCCGGTTGTGCTCGTCGTTTAAAAAGCGAATGACCTGTCGTGGCACTGCGCCAGCCGTACCGCCGCCGCCGTAAGAGGGCACGATCAGGATGTAAGGCTCGTCTACCTGAATCCGTTCCCGCTCATTGAGCGGGATGCGCACCGCGGGCAGTCCTAAACGTTCGATAAAACGCTGCGTATTTTCGGAGCTACTGGAGAAGTAGACGAGCTGGCTCATGCACTGGCCGCGTGTGGTGCTGGATGCAGACGGTTGATCATGTCCGGGCGGAAACCAGACCAGCTAAGATCGCCAGCAATCACTACCGGCAACTGACGAAAGCCCTGAGCACGCAGCACTTCCGCCGCTTCAGGAACGCGATCGACATTAATCATTTCAAAGTCAAAGCCCCGGGTTTCCATCGCCCGTTTGGTGGCGTGGCACTGAACGCAATCGTTACGAGTGTAAATAGTAATGCGCATGATTCGTATTTCCGTTTAAAATGAAGATACGGCGCGATGATACGCGTCGGGTTGTCTCTCTGTTGATACAGAGATACTAGATGTAGTTGAAAAAAGATTCAACCACACAATATATAGCAAATAGTGGTCGAAATTACCCTGGGTATGAGCGTGACGGGGTAGGGGGATTTTTGTGATTCACCAGGCAAAAAGAAACCCCGAAGCCAGGCTTCGGGGTTAAAGACGCGTATTTATTATCATGTTGCACTACGATTTGCGCATGCTTAACAGTGCGCCGATAAAAATACCTACCGCAGCTGCTGTACCCACGCTACACCAGGGTCTTTCACGAACAAAAGAATCCGCGCAGCCAACGGCATCGCGCGCGGCTTGCTGGACGCGAGTACGACCATGCATTCGCGCCCTGGTTTCTTTCAGTAGAGCCTGCGCTTTACTGCGTGCGGCTTCAGCTTCCCCTTTAGCGTCGCTGCCCCAGGACTTCAATACAGATTCGAGGCTATCAGCTAATTGATTGACATCATTCTGGATATCCTGCACGCCATCATCAACGTCGTTGCGGTTCGGTCGGTTAAACATATGATCCCCCATTAGAATTCGATGTAATTTTCAGTGTAGACCATAATTTTCTTAACTGAGGTTCATCGCGGCTTTATGGACTTTTCTGAAAGCGTTGTGAATGCGCAATCAGGTAAGGTAGGCCCGCGGTTGATAATAACGAGGATCAAATATGTATTTACGACCAGACGAGGTGGCGCGCGTACTTGAAAAAGTCGGTTTTACTGTCGATGTGGTAACCCAGAAAGCGTATGGTTACCGCCGTGGGGAAAATTATGTCTATGTTAATCGCGAAGCGCGAATGGGACGTACCGCCCTGGTGATTCATCCAACATTAAAAGAACGCAGTTCAACACTGGCTGAACCCGCTTCCGATATTAAAACTTGCGATCATTACCAGCAATTTCCGCTCTATTTAGCGGGTGAACGTCATGAGCATTACGGTATCCCGCATGGCTTTAGTTCGCGTGTTGCGCTTGAACGTTATTTGAATGGTTTATTTGGCGAAGCCAGTTAAAGACGCGACTGGCGATGCCAGTCGCGAAAAGAAGGGTCAGGCTTTTACCTGCTGGTAACGGCTGACTTTAAACAGTCGGCGGCAATAATCGAGGAAGTAGCCATAAACCGCCCCCATCAACATCGAAACAACGATGTTTGAACTGACCGCCGCCATAATCTGATGCCAGTCTGCGCCCACCACTAACAAGATCGCCACATACACCGGTGACTGGAACGTCACATAAGCCATGATATCCGCCAGATTTTTTATCCAGCCCGACGGGCTAACTTTGCGTGCTGCGCGCATAAACAGATCGCGGTACATACCGTATGGCCATGCAATTAAGATGTTCACCGGAATCGCTACCAATCTGGAATAAAAAGATTGTTCGAAGCTCATTCCGGAGAGGAAAACTTCAATACACATGTTCACGACAGAACAGTAAACAACCATCGCGAACGTATCTGCAACTGCATGACGCAAGCGTGACTGCGGTGAGAACATGCTAATGCTCCTTAATAAAAGCGTAATGGGATGTTAATGGAGATGAAAGCAGTGGATCTCATTGTCATCTGCATTTTCGCATAGCGTATATCGCTGGCTATGACTAATCAATTAGTTAAAAATTTTTATTTAATCTGTTTTTGTAGATAAAATATTCCGTAACAGCGCGTTTTTTGTACATTGTGGATTTTTACATGCCGATATGATTTATTTTTAATTAAATCAATTGGATATGTGTTTACCTTTATTATCACTCATGAAGGTTTGGGGGTGAGGTAACGCTATAAGCGTAGAGAATTCGGTGTATGTCGTGACCGGGTCATTTTCAGCATTTTTTATGCCAGAAAATGTACATTGACAGCAGAAAGCACCAGTGAGGGGTGTTTCCATTTATTCGGTTAAATTGCATTTTTATTCATTTTTGTTTTGTCAGGCTTGCGGAATTAGCGAGCAGAGAGCGCCGCTCTGCTCACAAATAACCGAAATTACTCATCAAAATGGCTAATATATAATCTTGAAATTATTCTGAGAGTTTCAGAAAATAACAGCTGAAATAATCTCGCGCAGGACTGTAAATAGATTAAATTTTGTGGAAATATAATAAGTGATCGCTTACACTACGCGACGAAATACTTTTTTGTTTTGGCGTTAAAAGGTTTTCTTTATTATGTCCGTAATGTTACAAAGTTTAAATAACATTCGCACCCTCCGTGCGATGGCTCGCGAATTCTCCATTGACGTTCTTGAAGAAATGCTCGAAAAATTCAGGGTTGTCACTAAAGAAAGACGTGAAGAAGAAGAACAGCAGCAGCGTGAACTGGCAGAGCGCCAGGAAAAAATTAGCACCTGGCTGGAGCTGATGAAAGCTGACGGAATTAACCCGGAAGAGTTATTGGGTAATAGCTCCGCGGCCGCCCCACGCGCTGGTAAAAAACGCCAGCCGCGTCCGGCGAAATATAAATTCACCGATGTTAACGGTGAAACTAAAACCTGGACCGGTCAGGGCCGTACACCGAAGCCAATCGCTCAGGCGCTGGCAGAAGGTAAATCTCTCGACGATTTCCTGATCTAATTACTGAGGCCGGATGCCGCCGCTATGGCGCGTCCGGCGTCGCTTCTCAAGCTCGTTGGTTCCACGGCATCTTATCTAACAACCTTGCCATCCCACAAAAACCGCTAATTCCTGCAAACAGTAACCCGGCACCAACAAAGCCGCTTAATAAGAAGAAACCGCTATTTACGGTATAACCGAGTATAACGCCGATTAATATTAAACCACCCGCAGCGATCTGCACCTGGCGCATTAACGGCAAGGGTTGAGATTTATTTACCGCTACTGGTAATCCTGCTTTTTTCCAGCCATCAATCCCATCTTCGAGTAAAAAGATTTCTGCGGGGGCGGCAATCGCTGCTAATTTATCGGCGTTATTACTGGTGCGTTTACCTGCCTGGCAGTGGAATATAATTTGCTCGTGACGTAATTTAGCCGGAAGACCTGACTGTTCCAGCACGGATAATGGAGCCAGATCTGCTTCAGGAATATGCTCACGAAGATATTCATCAGCGTCACGAATATCGATTAACTTTGCGCCGCGTGCGATTAATTCTTGTGCATCATGCGGCGAAATGGTTGTCAAAGCCATAGTGACTCCTTACGGACAATAGACATTTTTCAGGGTGGCGATAATGGCATTTACCGCCTCATTTTTAATGGAATATAGAATGCGTTGGGCATCCCGTTGGCTGTCGATAAGCCCTTCGTCCCGCATACGAGCGAGATGCTGTGATGTTGCAGAGGCACTTAGTCCGGTAATGCGCGTCAGCTCTCCCGCACTGGTGCCGGGAGAACCGCTAAGCATGCACAGAATCAGCAACCGTTTAGGGTGGCTCATTGCTTTCAATAAGGCCGCTGCCTGTTCGGCACTGGCCTGTAATTGCGCGAGTTCAGTCATAGTTATTTAAGCATTTTCTAAATTAAGTAAACTCTAAACTAAAAATATAACATATGCCAGCATCAGCAGCGTAAATGAGAGTAAAAGCGTAAGCTGAAACTGGCAGGCTCCGCTAAAATTACTACGCTTAAGAGATAAAATCTCTTTTTAAACAATGAGTAATTTTCTTATAGGGAGTACATATGGGTTTCTGGAGAATCGTCATCACCATCATTCTGCCGCCGCTCGGCGTGCTGCTCGGTAAAGGGTTCGGTTGGGCGTTCATTATTAATATTCTGCTGACACTGCTTGGGTATATCCCCGGTTTGATTCACGCTTTCTGGGTGCAAACCCGCGATTAAACCTGTGTTCACCCCCGCGGCGTTAACGCGCCGCGTTCCTCTGCTACACTTTCTGAGTGTTTCCGTTAACGAATGAGGTAGCTATGGGTCTGTTCAATTTTGTGAAAGATGCCGGAGAAAAACTCTGGGACGCGGTTACAGGTCAGCACGATAAAGACGATCAGGCGAAGAAGGTGCAGGAGCATCTGAACAAAACCGGTATACCTGATGCCGATAAAGTGAACATTCAAATCGCCGACGGCAAAGCGACGGTCACGGGTGACGGCTTAAGTCAGGAGGCGAAGGAGAAAATCCTTGTTGCGGTGGGGAATATTTCCGGTATTGCCAGTGTCGATGATCAGGTGAAAACGGCGACACCAGCCGCTGCCAGCCAGTTTTATACCGTTAAGTCTGGCGACACTCTTAGCGCCATTTCTAAACAGGTCTACGGTAACGCCAATCTGTACAATAAAATCTTCGAAGCGAATAAACCGATGCTGAAAAGCCCGGATAAAATTTACCCGGGGCAAGTGTTGCGTATTCCTGAAGAGTAGTTAATTGCCAGCCATCGCCTGCTGGATAATGGGAATTGGCGTCAGTAAATGCTGGCGCATTAACTCACTGGCGCGCGCGGTATCTCGCGCCAGTACCGCCGCAGTCAGGGTCTGGTGCTGATCGTGTTTATCCTCCAGCATCTCCACCGAAAGCACTGTTCGCCGCAGCCAGATAAATCGATAGCGCGCCGCCAGATCAAACAACCGTTCACGCATTTGCAGCAAATAGTGAGAACCACAGCCCGCCACAATTGCCGTATGAAACGCCTGATGACGCAGATCCCACTCATCAAGCATTTTCTCACTGGCGTCACAGGCCTCCAGCTTACTGAGCAGATGCGCTTTTGCGAGAACGTCTGCCTCCCATTCATCGCCACCGCGGGCAATCGCCAGACTGACCAGCATCGCTTCCATATTGGCGCGGGCGTCGAAAATATCGAGCAGCTCCTGCTCTGACATAGACGCCACCCGATACCCTTTTTGATTCACCACCGTGACCATCCGTTCCGCCACCAGTTGCGAAAGAGCTTCCCGTAACGGCCCAACGCCAAGTGCATAACGCGATGTCAGCAAACTCATCCGTAATTTTTCATCCGGTTGAAAATTACCGCGAATAATATCGTTCTTCAGCCAGCGATAGCCATCCAGAGACGTAATGGTCATGGTGTGACTCCTGATCATTATCAGCGCGTATTATGAACGGGTGTTTTTTGCCACAATACCAGCTTTTTCCAGCGAGCCATAATTGGCACGGTACAGATAATCCCTATCGCTAATAAGCCGGTGGAGATCACTTCTAACTGTTGCGCCGGGCGGAATAGCATCACTACCAACACAAAGGTAATAAAGCCGATTACCAGCCAGGTGAGCCACGGATAAAGCCACATCCGCAGGCGAATTTCGCTTCCTTCTGCTCGCAGAATTTTGCGCATCCGCAATTGTGAAACGGCGATGACTAAATAAACCAGCAGGGCGATAGCGCCGGAGCTGTCGATCAGGAATTTAAACACTTTCGCAGGCGCGTAATAATTCACCACCACCGTTAAAAATGCCGCTCCGGTCGAGAGTAATACCGCCACATACGGGGTTTTACTGCGGTTGATTTTACCCATTACCGCGGGAGCATCACCGCGACGGCTTAAGGAGTAGAGCATTCTGGAAGCGGTATACAGCGCCGAGTTCAGGCAACTGGTTACGGAAAGTAATATCACGCAGTCCATGATTAATTTCGCATGGGGAATATTGAGCAACTCCAGAACCGAGCGATAAGATCCAACGGCTTTCAGCCCCGGCATATTCCACGGTATTAATGCCACGACGACAAAAATAGAGCATAAATAGAAGATAGAAATACGCCAGATAACCGAGTTGGTGGCGCGGACAATATGTTTTTCCGGCGTGTCAGATTCCGCGGCGGCAATGGTGACAATTTCTGCGCCCATAAACGAGAACATGGTGATCAACATCGCGCTTAATACCGCGCCGAAGCCGTTGGGCATAAAGCCGCCGCTATCCCACAATCTTGAGATCCCGCTCACTTCGGCATAAGGGTAAAAACCGCTAATTGCGACTGCACCAAGGAAAATAAAGGCCAGGATAGCGATGACTTTGCACAGCGCCAGCCAGAACTCAAATTCGCCGTAGTTTTTAACGCTTAATAAATTACTGCCAGTTAAGGCGAGGGTAATGACGAGGGAAAATAACCAGATGGGAATGCCTGGAACCCACGAGTGCAGGATCATGGCGGCGATGTTGGCTTCCAGTGGGATAACCAGTACCCAAAACCACCAGTACAGCCAGCCGATGGTATAACCCGCCCAACGGCCAATAGCTTTATCGGCATAGGTGGAAAACGAACCCGTGTCGGGCGTGGCAACCGCCATTTCCGCCAGCATCCGCATGATCATAACCACCAGTAATCCGGCGAACAAATAGGCCAGTAATACCGCCGGGCCCGCTTCGGCGATGGCGACGCTGGAACCGACAAACAGACTTGCGCCGATAACACCGGCAATAGACAACATGGTGACGTGGCGTGACTTCAGCCCGCCGCCTAACTCATGTGGTTGCGATGATTGCCCCATCCTGAATCCTCTCGAAAGTGTGTCACTTGGGAGAGCGCCCCGACATTTCCCGCGTCGGGTCACGCGTTTAATTGTTATTGATTCTTTTTGCCGGAGAGCGGCTCCGCCTTACCCGACCTGGATTCTCGTAGGCCGGACAAGACGCAAAGCGTCGCCTCCGGCATGGTGCGCCGAATGTCGGATGCGGCGTAAACGCCTTATCCGACCTACATTTTCGTGGGCCGGACAAGACGCGCAGCGTCGCCTCCGGCATGGGTGCGGTGCTACTGCTTCGCCTCATCAAAACACTGGCTGATGATCTCCAGACCCTGACGGATCTGAGCGTCTTCAATGGTGAGCGGTACAAGGATGCGCAGCACGTTGTAATACGGGCCGCAGGAGAGAAGAATCAGGCCCTTATCGCGGGCGCGCGCCACGATCTCGGCGGTGAGTTTTGCGTCCGGATTGCTGTGATCGCCATCTTCAAACAGCTCGATGGCGATCATCGCTCCCAGCCCGCGTACGTCGCCGATCTCCGGGTGTTTTTCGGCTATCGCCAGCAATCCGTCTTTCAACTTCTGCCCCAGATCGTTGGCTTTTTGCAGCAGATTTTCCTGCTCAAACACTTTTAACACTTCCAGCGCCGCTACGCAGGCAATCGGGTTACCGGCATAGGTGCCGCCCAGACCGCCTGGAGCGACGGCATCCATCACTTCCGCGCGCCCGGTGACGCCCGCCAGCGGGAAACCGCCCGCGATCGATTTCGCAAAGGTGGTGAGATCTGGTGCCACGCCCATCTGCTCCATCGCAAACAGCGTGCCGGTACGCCCCGCGCCGCTCTGCACTTCATCGGCAATAAGCATGATCCCGTGCTCGTCACACAGAGCGCGTAAACGCTGCATAAAGGCTGGCGTCGCGGCGTAGAAACCGCCTTCGCCCTGAACGGGCTCAATCACGATGGCTGCGATATCTTCCGGCGCGGCGTCATTTTTAAAGATCCGGTGGATGCTGGCGATAGCGTCATCTTCACTGATGCCGTGCAGCGGGCAAGGATAAAGCGCGCGATAAACATGGCCTGGCATCAGCCCCATACCCGCAGAGTACGGATTTACCTTGCCGGTCAGCGCCAGCGTGTAGTGCGTACGCCCGTGATATGCACCGCTAAAGGCGATGGTCCCGCTGCGTTTGGTGGCGGCGCGGGCGATTTTCACCGCGTTCTCCACCGCTTCAGAACCGGTCGTTACCAGCAGCGTTTTTTTGGCGAAATCTCCCGGCACCTTCTGATTCATAATCTCGCACAGCTCCAGATACGGTTCGTAAGCCAGCACCTGGAAGCAGGTGTGCGACAGCTTTTTCAACTGCGCTTCCACCGCCGCAACCACTTTCGGATGCAGGTGCCCGGTATTGAGCACCGCAATGCCGCCCGCGAAATCAAGATACTCACGGCCTTCAACGTCCCACACCCGGCAGTTTTCCGCGCGGTCAGCGAAAATGGGGTGAATTTGCCCAACGCCACGAGGAACTGCCTGACTACGGCGCTGCATTAACTCTTTATTGCTGCTCATTCGCGTTCTCCAGTTAAAGACCGATGCACATATATTTGATTTCTAAGTAATCTTCGATGCCATACTTCGAACCTTCACGACCCAGACCCGAGGCTTTAATGCCGCCGAACGGGGCCACTTCATTGGAAATAATGCCAGTATTAATGCCGACGATGCCGTACTCCAGCGCCTCGCCCACGCGAAAGACGCGGCTTAAATCACGGGCGTAGAAATAGGCGGCAAGGCCAAACTCGGTGTCATTGGCCTGCGCAATCACATCGGCTTCATCTTTAAAGCGGAATAGCGGGGCAAGGGGGCCGAACGTCTCTTCTTTCGACACTTTGGCGTTGGCCGGAACGTCCACCAGAATGGTCGGCTGGAAGAAGTTGCCGCCGCGTTCATCCGCTTTACCGCCGCAAACCACACGCGCACCTTTCTCCAGTGCATCGGCAATATGCTCTTCCACTTTTGCTACCGCTTTTTCATCAATCAGCGGCCCGATGGTGACGCCATTCTCCAGCCCGTCGCCGATGTGCAGTTTGCTCACCGCCTGCTGTAATTTTTCGGCAAAGCGGTCATACACGCCGTCCTGCACGTATAAACGGTTGGCGCAGACGCAGGTTTGCCCGGCGTTGCGGAATTTCGAGGCCAGTGCGCCTTCCACGGCTTTGTCGAGGTCGGCATCGTCAAAGACGATAAACGGCGCGTTGCCGCCCAGCTCCAGCGACACTTTCTTGATGTCTTTCGCGCACTGTTCCATTAACTGGCGGCCAATTTCGGTCGAGCCGGTAAACGACAGCTTGCGCACCAGCGGATTGCTGGTCAGTTCGTTACCGACCGCGCCCGCCGAACCGGTGACCACGTTAAATACGCCAGCCGGAACGCCTGCGCGAATCGCCAGCTCCGCCAGCGCCAGCGCAGAGAACGGCGTCTGACTGGCGGGCTTCAGCACCATGGTGCAGCCTGCCGCCAGTGCCGGACCGGCTTTGCGGGTAATCATCGCCGCCGGGAAGTTCCACGGCGTGATAGCCGCGGTGACGCCAATCGGCTGCTTGATAACAATCAGGCGTTTATCGGCCTGATGACCAGGAATGGTGTCGCCATAAATGCGTTTGCCTTCTTCGGCAAACCACTCAATAAAGGAGGCGGCGTAGCTAATTTCGCCTTTCGCTTCAGCCAGCGGTTTGCCCTGTTCTAGGGTCATCAGGCGCGCTAAATCGTCCTGATGCTCCATCATCAAATTGAACCAGTTGCGCAGAATGGTGGCGCGTTCTTTGGCGGTGAGCGCACGCCAGGCGGGCAGAGCGCGGTTGGCGGCGTCGATAGCGGCGCGGGTTTCATCAGCGCCCATTTTGGGTACGCTACCCAGCTTGTCGCCGTTCGCCGGATTGGTGACGTCGATGACCTCGCCATTGTTGGCGTCCAGCCATTCCCCGTTAATCAACGCCTGCTGGCGGAATAAGTTACTGTCGTTAAGTTTCATTGTTACGTCCTGTTTTCAAAGGTTATTGATTAAATGCGGCGTGTAAGGCATCCACACTACGTGCCGCTCGCAGCGTGCGTCCGGGGTTACTCTGGCTTGCCAACAGCGTTTGTACCTTGCTGACAATATGCGCACCAATAGGAATTGCTGATGTCGCTGCCGGGGAGGGCGCATTGCAGGTGTGGAGCGTGCGCGGGGTGGTGACAAACAGAAAATCGTCAATCAGCTTGCCGTCCGGCGATACCGCCTGCGCCCGCACACCGGCGGGCCAGGGCTGGAGATCGCTTAACGAAAGCCGGGGACAATATTTTTGCACCAGCCGCAGATAGCCGCTTTTGCACAGCGAGTTTTTCATCTCGCCCAATCCTGAGCGTAGATGGTTTTGCAGCACCTGGCGAATCCCCGACGAGCCTAAAATCTCCAGCGTGTCACTAAACGAGAAATCGCGCTTGCGATAGCCTTCGCGTTTAAAAGCCAGCACCGCGTTTGGCCCGACGGTCACGCTGCCATCGATCATGCGGGTGAGATGCACGCCCAAAAATGGCATCGCGGGGTCGGGAATGGGGTAAATCAGGTGGTTAACAATCTGGTTATGCTCCGGCGCAAGGCGGAAATACTCGCCACGGAACGGGCAGATAATAAAGCCCGGTTCGAGGCCGAGCATTTTCACCAGCCGGTCAGCCATCAGCCCGGAACAGCTAATCAGCGTCGATGCTTCATATTCACCGCCCTGACGGGTACGTATCACCACGCCGTTTTTATGCTCACTGAGGGCGCTGACTTCGGCGTTATAAATAATCTCGCCGCCTCTGGCCTGGAAGATTTTTGCCATCGCCGCCGTCACTTCGCGATAGCTGACAATGCCGCTGGACGGCACAAAAATGCCGCCGAGCCCGGTGATATTCGGTTCACGCTCGCGCAGCTCCTCGGCGTTTAACCACTCGCGCTCGATACCGTTCGCCGCCGTGCGTTCCCACAACGCGCGCATCCGTTCCATTTCGAGTTCAGAGGTGGCGACCAGCATCTTGCCGCAGTTGTCATAGCGAATGCCGTTTTGATCGCAAAAGGCTTTGGTGGCGCGGTTCCCCGCCAGGCAAAACTGCGCCTTTAGGCTGCCGGGCGTGTAATAGACCCCGGCATGGATCACGCCGCTGTTGTGACCCGTCTGGTGACAGGCCGGGCCGGACTCTTTTTCCAGCAACGCAATGCGGGCATCCGGATAGACATCAATCAGTTGCATGGCGGTCGACATGCCGATGATGCCGCCGCCAATAATCACAAAATCATACATCCGCTCAATTCCTTTGCGCTTACTGATGCGTCTGGTAGTGGTTAGTGGCGTAAGCGAAATAGCCACGCTGACGCATCAGTTCACGGCGCAGATCCGGGTGCGGAGTAAAGCGGTCGCGACCGTGCAGCCAGAACAGGTTGTTTATCAACAGGAATTTGCCAACGGGAACGGGTACAGAAAGAATGCCTTTGCTGGTTTCAATGGCATCGGAAAGCTCGCTCAACCACACGCCTTCTTCAAAATCTTTTGGCTGGACGAACTGGTCGATATAACGCATCACCGGGCGACCCTGTTGATCAACGTCGAACACTGGATGGAAAACATCTTTGCTGACGTTTTTGCTCGGCGGCGCGGCAAAGCGCATCGGGCGACGCGCCAGCGGGTGGCGGAAATAGTGGTCCAGATGTTCCCAGTCATCGAGATGCAGCAGCAACGAATTTCCACCCTGCATGTTCTGCTCGTCGATTTTCATCATCAGCACATAGTCGGTGATCTCTTCGACGTAGGTGCCGTCGTTGTGCAGCTCCATTACGCGGTGCGGCTGACGCAGATAGCTGTCTGAGTTATCGACATTTTTCACCACGAATCGCGCGTAATACTGACCGCTCATCGCATCGAAATTTGAGCGACCAATCAGATGCGCTACCGCCGTTGCCAGCTTCACCATCTCATCCGCTTGCTTCACATCATCGACACCTACCGCATTGATCAACAGCGCACCTTCAGCACGGTTTAGCAGGGTCTTCAACAGCAATGGTTGCAGCTGGTTCGCACACAGATCGTCAAGAATTTTGCCTACCCGAAAACGCAGAAAAGATTTGTACTCCAGCGCCTGCACGGGCCATTCGGCAACCTGTTCGAGAAACTGTTTGGTCGTCTGTTCGGTGAAGGTGAGTTCCAGCAGACGCGGGGATTGCGCCGACGGGATGAGAGTGAATCCGCTATAGTCCTGGCCTGAATCGACAGCGTTGTTTTGTACGGCGGTCAGTGCATTCATCAGAAGCGATCCTCTTATGAGATGTAGGGTGACATGGCGATGCTCATTTCGTAGCCATAATCTAAAAATATCTACATTTCTGAAAAATGCGCACAAATGCGCCATATTGTTTTCTTATTGTGATCAAAAGCAACAAATTGGTAACATTTAACGTAGGGTATTAAGGCAAAGTGAGACAGGAAATGAATAACTAAAGCAACAGGTTAGGGGGGGATTACCATCAGAGAACAGATTATCTGGTCGATAAAAAACGGTAAATGGCTTCACTGCAAAATGACCGTTAGTAAACTAAACATATTATCTGCCCCGTTTTAGCGGGGCAGATATAACATTAAATTACAAATAGAGATAGTTCGGCGGTTCTCCAGTTTTCCCTAAAAGAAGAGCGCTACGCCCAGGAATATTGATATTTAGAGTTCCGCCTCTAAGCGTAAATGCTTTACCAGGGGAGATAATTTTTCGGGTATTATTAATAATAATGTTAACGCTATTACTCCCCATGTTTTTATATATTCCAGGTTGCAATTTGTTAGGCCAGGTACCTTCAACTTCTTCGTTTCCTTTATTTATTATAACTAGTCCATCATGAGGAGAGTGATTAATGTTCACAGAATCCCCACGACTAAAGGCCAGAACGTTTTTAGTTGCAAATACACCCTCAAATGCGCTCCATATTCCTGCTTTATCTATATATAATGCGTGGAATTCATTGTAGAGCTGCTGATAGGTAGAGCAACCTTTATTAAGCCACGCCTCACCGCCGACACGAGTGGACCCATCATCATTTTTAATCTCAGTCGTTGATTTTAATACCTGACCATCCCAGTAAACTAAAGGCCTGCTGAACGGGAGAGCGGCCATATATGCCATTGCTAATTGTTCATCTTGCTGATGGTTAAATAGAAAGTCATTGAAAAGATTACCATTGTTAGGGAAATCGTGGTTGATGTTAATCAATATCCGTCTTTCTGATGGGATGCTTGAGATTGTGGAACCCGGTTTTGATGCAAGGGCTTGGAGATCTCCACCGAATGAAAAGGCTTTTATCGTCTTCATGAGCAATGAAAAATCAATGGCGCTTAAATCATCTCTTTCATAAAGCAGCGATGACATTTGTTGTTCATCTAACGGACAAGTTACCAGGTATTCCATGTAATTCATAACAGCTTTTTTTTGATATTTTGGATTAAATAAATTTGTATTGTGCAACCGCTCATTATAATTTTTAAGCGGTGGGGTTATCGACCTCTCTATTTGTTCATGTTTTGAGTGTTTTGCTGCATCATAACGTAAACCTCGTACGCCATATTTTCGCATTTCACGAACGTATTGATTTTGCAACATAATAACCTGGTCACTTTTGGGTGTTGTTTTAGGCATTCCATTTAAACGCTTTTCTTTTAATGCATGGAGGTTTTCCCATTCATCCTTAGAAATATTATCTTTACTTTCTTCGAAGTCTTTTGCAGTGAGATGTATATCTTCTGGATGGATTTGGTCACGTTCTTTTGTTACTGGATCTATAATAAAGGGAATCAAGACCTGACCTTGCCAATAGCCAGGGATACCACTTTCTATATCTTTACTGATCTTCGCTCGTATATCGGCAGAGGGATAATCCAGATCATTTTTACCACTACCCCCGATTCCCATAAAGTTAAATGTATAATCAGGGATGATATCGATACCAAATTTTTTGGCATCTTTAACCAATGCGATAAAATCCTGCAAATCTCCCATTGGATTATGGATAGTACAAAGATCTTCGGGTTGATAAGCGTGAAACCAGTAACCTTTTTCTTCTTCGGGAGTTTCTGGTCCGTCGGCGCGGAAAGTGGTTACGGGAGGGATTTGTATATACCCATAATGACAACGTGCAAACTCAGATATATTTTTCCTGATTTGCTGATAGGTGGCATTAAAAGCATGAAGAATCGCTTCGCCAGGTTTTTTGGGGGTGATGATTTCACATTGTGATTTCTGAACAGCAGTAAGAGATTTACGCTCAAGTGTTTGCCGTAGATGTTCTGGATTGATTAATATTTTAAATGTTTCTTGCTGGCCGGTAGGTGACGTTACGTTAATATTATATACATCAGCTGCCAGTTCATAGTCAGGAATGTTAATAGCATATGCAACATACTTATCTTTTGGGGACGGTTTGTCAGATATAATGTGAGTAAAATGTTCAGCTGGACCATACTGATGAACACCGCTGTTATCACCTCTTTCAACCATTGTATCTCGTTGATAAACCCATGTTTTTCCTTCTCCTATCCTGTCTGGCGCTGTAATGCTACGCTGTGCTGCTTTATTCAACTCTCGGTAAGTTGTATCTGGAAAAAGGGAAATTTTATAATCGTTTTTTAACAGATCATTAATAACTTTTTCTGCGTGAAAAGTTGATATAATTTCTCTGTCTTTTAAATCCTGAGGATAAACTCCACAAGAATTAATAATATTTGTTATACAGTTTAGATATTCTAATGTATTTAATTTGGAATTTAGATCCCCGTCAGTAATGTTCCATGATAACAATGTGGGGTTGCCGATAGGTAAATTTCTTGGTCCTGGTTTTATAGAAAACATAATAAAGTTCCTCTAATGGTAGAGTAATATGGTGTATACGGAAACATAAAAATGTTTAATTGTTGTGAAAGTAATTGCAAACAGATGTCCTACTTTTATCCAATATTTATATGGAAAAGGATAATGCTTAAATCTGTTTTTTTAATTATCAATGTGGTCTGGAGAGGCAACTGTCAAAAATCGCTCATACGAAACTAATGATTAGCAGAATAAGATCTATGAAAGAATATATTGCTATATGAAGTTTATTTTTATGGGGTGAAAAGTAACAGATATCATAATGATGCGAAAACTCTTCAGCTAATGTAATAAAGTTATATTATTAGATACAAAATCATTACAAACTATCATTGAATCGATGGTAACTATAAATAGTGCTAAGTATTAGCATTTGCTTGTTGACTGAGAGTATCGACTTTGTGAATGGAAGCGGTGTCGGGTTTTATGTCGCAGGTAATGACGACCCAGGATGAATGAGAACGCATAAAAATATGTTATTTACATCATAAGATCATCATGTCTATTGCGTGGTATATAAGTATTGTTATTGCATACTCAAGGCCCTTTAGCTCAGTGGTTAGAGCAGACGACTCATAATCGCCTGGTCGCTGGTTCAAGTCCAGCAAGGGCCACCAAAATCATTATTCACGTATCAGGAAGAGTTAAGGTTACAAGGGGGACTCGATGGCGGTCAATATTTCACGACTAACGCCATTTTAAAGAAGCAGTGCGGTAGGTAGTTTCGAATGAGGGCTGGTGTTTTGGTACGTGGCACGCCACTGCAATGTATTTATCCATCAGTACTCATTCAAAAGTACCTGGAAAAAATGCCCGCTATGCCAAGCGGGCAAATTGCTTACATGTGGAATTAAGTAATTAACGATAAAGCCAGAGTATTATCATTTATCATGCCTCTTCATTTAATCAGGTTAATTACTCAAATCACTGAACTATTCTCTGTTCGCTCACTGATGGTAAGTGAAGTGTCACAACCACGATTTGTATGTGGACCAATGCCGTAGAGTAAGGATGAAATGTCTCTGCCACGCCTTAAACATCTACTACTGACTAGAACCGCCGTCGAATGCAGAAGAGTCTTGTGAGCATTACAGGAGTCTGGCTTTGGTCATTAATCAACGCTATTTAGATATAAATTTCTAACACTCAAAAAACGATTCTCACGAATAAATTATAACGGGTGGTTTTTATCATACAGTGAAATAACCTTTTGCTTATTAAATTTAACATTCTTGTGCTAAATTAATTAAAAGTACCATGTATAGCATATGAAGCTGTTAATGCCAGCAATTGTCTCAAATGAGCGATTTTTTATAGTGACAAACAATAATAACATTAAAAATAGCCATGTAGACATTAACTGAGGAAAAGACAATGTTAGTTAGTAAAAGCAACGAAATTAACACTAGCACATTTATAAATAGTGGAAATTGTAATGAAAGAAAATCTTCTAAATCCATGGAGTTACTAGCTTATAGTATTATAAAATTAATTTGTAAAGAAGCTGCCTCAGGGACGTATAACGGTGCTCTTGAAATTTTACAAAAAATGATGTCTGAATGTAAACATCATGAAGGCAATGCCTTTGTCATTATGGGAGCCGGAGAACAATTAAAACGTATTAAATATGATGCTAATGAAAATAAATTAAAAGTATACAACGTACACTTTGATAATAATCAAGAGTTAGTTGCTGATGGTGAGCCTGACGTAGTATTTTTAAAAAAAACGGTGTGGGAAGATCTTCTCATTAAACTAAAGCTGGAGAACAAAGAAAATGCGGTTTCTGAAACTGACATGTCATCTAATAAAAATAATGTTGATCAGTTTATTGAATGCGCTAAGAGAAATGAACAGACCCTATTCGGCAATATAAGAAAAAGTGATTTTCATGTTGCTTCACTTCAGCCAGGTAGAACGCGTAGTGTTATTTCAGAAACGCCGCCAAATGACTGTATGGAATCACATAATTTATATGAAAACCACACAGATAAGGTTTCAACTGTAACTAAAAATTCTCAGCAAGTTAAAGGTCACTATGGAGATAAGTTGAAAGAAATGCAGTTGTTCCTCAACCAGATGAGCAATGCACTTCAACAGGATTCATCTTTGTTAGAGTCAAAGGAACACACCATAGATATTCAAGAAAAAACGAATAAGTTTGTGCAGCATTTTCAGCGGGTATTATTTGATAAAAATGGAAGGTCATCAGAGTTTCTACTTAATTTTTATGAGTGTTGCTATAAGTTTTTACCAAGAGCGCAGCCTCAAGATAAAATCGATAGCTATAATTCAGCACTGCAAGCTTTTTCCATCTTTTGTTCATCTACGTTGACACATAATAATGTAGGGTTTAATTTCAAATTATTTCCAGAAGTCAAGCTGTCTGGAGGAGAGCTTGAAACGGTATTCAAATACAAAAATGGCAATTTTGTCTGGGAGATAGCCAGAATTAAAATTACTCTCCCAAAAGAAGAGGGTGGTTTATATAATTTACGTGGATTGGATTTTAAGGGATGCTTCTTTTCTGGACAGAACTTCAGTAACTATGATATTCAATATGTGAACTGGGGAACGTCATTGTTTGATCTTGATACTCCGTGTATTTTTAATGCGCCTGCTTACAACAAGAGTAATGAAAAATCATTAAAACGCGTCAGCGAAAACGGTTTAAGTGGAGTCTTGTCTGATCGTAATAATAAAATAAAACTAATCACGGGCGTGGCACCATTCGATGATATTTTATTTATGGATGATGACTTTGATGATAGTTCTTCTGAGGATGATCCCGTTGAGAATAGTCCTGTTGTGAATAGTCCCCTTGTATAAACTTCTAAAAGCAGTTTTCAATGATAAATAAATGGCAATTTTTACAAAGAGATAATAACGTAGATTGAAATAATATGTATTATTGATTGATTAAACGGGATTATTCTTCACACTACATCCATTTTGCTGTCACTACCAAAGAAAAAGGGGCTACGCTTTCACGTAACCCCTTGATTTATTTGGTTGGCTGGCGGTGTCCGTATTTGTGCTGTAATTGATTAAAATATTTCATCTAATGTCTGATTCAACTTTCCTTAGCTGCCTGAAAGTTTTTTGATCTTACCCAGCAACAACAACGTTACGGTGCACCATGCCTGACTGATGAACTGCGTGCTCAGAGTTACCACTTCAGCGCATAACCGTGGCAGCAGACCCGGACAGAACAAACGGCTCAGGACATTATCGGTAGGGGACGTACTGGTAGTATGGAAACTGAACCGACTGGGGCGCAGTATGCGGCATCTTGCCGTGCTGTTGGAGGAGCTGTGAGAACGTGGTATTAACTTTCGTGCTCTGACTCTACCAATATTTGCCCAACAATGAGGGGACGAGAGCTGTAAAAGTAAAACAATCTGCAATCTCAATGTTATTGTGTGATTTTTATGTGAGCAGAAGATATTCATCAGAAACGATTATGTAAATCATTTTATTTTTCCGACGGCTTCAATGTCGAAAGAAAAGAATACGCCGTATTTCCTGAAAAGATTGACTTTTTTATCCAATCATCCTTCAGCACAATGTCTTAAAAAAATGCCTCATTCTTATGCGGAATATCATCATTTCATCATGATGTCTTTGATGAGCGGTGAACACAATACACTTGCGCTGTCTCTTCAGGATGAATCCCCTGGTCTGGTGCCTGTGGGCTGATGTTGCAGCAAAGCTAAGGTCGCTTAAACGCTACTCAGTATTCACTTTTCAGAGGATGAAATTTATGAACAGGACCAGTCCCTATTATTTTCGCCGCTCAGTACTTTCCTTATTGATATCTGCCTTAATATATGCCCAGCCCGGGATGGCGGCCTTCACTACTAATGTTATTGGTGTGGTAAACGATGAGACTGTAGATGGCAACCAACGAGTAGATGAACGAGGTACAACAAATAACACTCATATTATCAACCATGGCCGGCAGGAGGTCTATGGTGGGATATCTAATAGTAGTATTATTGAAACTGGTGGCGAGCAACTAGTATCAATCCATGCCGATATTAACGGGCAAGCTAATAATACAACCATTAATGGAGGCAGACAGTCAATTGAGTACGGAGGAATTTCTACTGGCACGATAATCGAAAGTGGCAATCAATATGTTTATAAAGGTGGTACCAGCAATGACACGACAATTAAGGGCGGTACTTCACGCATAGAGGGGGGGACTGCAAATGGAACAATCATTGATGGTGGAGGCCAGTCAGTATCAACTCAGGGGCATGTTGACGGTACGACGATAAATAAGTCTGGTTATCAGGACATCACGCAAGGAAGTCTGGCGACGAACACAACCATAAATGGTGGGCGACAGTATGTTGAACAGAGCACAGTAGAAACAACCGCCATTAAAAATGGCGGTGAGCAAAGAGTATATGAGAGCCGTGCGCTGGACACGACGATTGAAGGCGGAACTCAGTCTCTGAATAGTAAGTCAACGGCAAAAAATACGCAGATCTATTCTGGTGGTACGCAAATTGTTGATAACACGAGCTCCTCGGATGTTATTGAAGTTTATTCCGGCGGCGTGCTTGATGTTAGAGGTGGTACGGCAACTAATATTACTCAGCACGATGGAGCCGCTTTAAAAGTAACGACTTACGATTTGACGGTGAGCGGTACGAATAGTGAAGGGGCATTCTCCATCCACAATAACGTGGCAGAGAATGTGTTGCTGGAAAACGGTGGTCATTTAGACATAAACGCATATGGTTCGGCAAATAAGACGATTATTAAAGATAAAGGAACAATGTCAGTTTTAACGAATGCTAAAGCTGATGCGACCCGAATAGATAACGGCGGCGTTATGGATGTTGCCGGAAACGCGACAAATACCATAATTAATGGTGGCACACAGAATATTAATAATCATGGTATTGCCACGGGCACCAATATCAACAGCGGAACACAAAATATCAAGAGCGGCGGGAAAGCTGACACGACAAATATCTCCTCCGGAAGCCGGCAGGTTGTTGAGAAAGATGGTACGGCAACTGGCAGCAATATTAGCGCTGGAGGCTCGCTGATTGTCTATACCGGTGGTATTGCACATGGGGTTAACCAGGAGACGGGCAGTGCTTTAATTGCCAACACGGGCGCAGGGACTGATATTGAAGGATACAACAAGCTCTCTCACTTCACTATTACCGGAGGGGAGGCTAATTATGTTGTGCTGGAAAATACCGGCGAACTGACGGTAGTGGCTAAAACCACAGCGAAAAATACTACCGTTGATGCTGGCGGTAAGCTGATTGTCCAGAAGGAGGCTAAAACAGATACCACCAGACTTAATAATGGTGGCGTTCTGGAGGTTCAGGACGGTGGTGAGGCTAAGCATGTTGAGCAACAATCCGGCGGCGCATTAATTGCTTCCACGACCTCCGGAACACTTATCGAAGGAACCAACAGTTATGGTGATGCTTTCTACATCAGGAATTCAGAAGCTAAAAATGTAGTGCTGGAAAACGCTGGCTCATTAACAGTCGTCACTGGTTCCCGGGCAGTTGACACGATTATTAATGCCAACGGCAAAATGGATGTTTATGGAAAAGATGTTGGTACTGTACTTAATAGTGCTGGTACCCAAACAATATATGCCAGTGCCACTTCTGAAAAAGCAAATATCAAAGGTGGCAAGCAAACGGTATATGGTTTAGCCACTGAGGCAAATATCGAAAGTGGTGAACAAATTGTTGATGGTGGGTCAGCAGATAAAACGCACATCAATGGCGGTACGCAAACCGTTCAGAATTATGGTAAGGCGATCAATACCGATATCGTCTCTGGCCTACAACAAATTATGGTAAACGGGACAGCGGAAGGTTCCATTATTAATGGCGGTTCACAGGTAGTTAATGAGGGCGGTCTGGCTGAAAACTCGGTGCTTAATGACGGCGGCACTCTCGATGTGCGGGAGAAAGGCAGCGCAACGGGGATACAGCAAAGTAGCCAGGGCGCGTTGGTGGCAACCACCAGAGCGACGCGGGTCACAGGGACACGCGCTGATGGCGTCGCGTTCAGCATTGAGCAGGATGCGGCGAACAATATCTTGCTGGCAAATGGCGGCGTGTTAACCGTGGAGTCAGACACCACTTCCGCCAAAACACAGGTCAATGCGGGCGGGCGGGAGATCGTCAAAACAAAAGCCACTGCGACAGGCACGACGCTCACCGGCGGCGAACAAATCGTCGAGGGGGTGGCGAATGAGACAACGATTAACGACGGCGGAATACAAACAGTTTCGGCTAACGGTGAGGCAGTAAAAACAACGATTAATGAAGGCGGTACGCTGACAGTCAACGATAATGGCAAAGCGACAGATATCATCCAGAACAGCGGTGCCGCTCTCCAGACGAGCACGGCTAACGGTATTGAAATTAGCGGTACTCACCAGTACGGCACCTTTTCCATTGCCGGCAATTTATCGACCAATGCGTTGCTGGAAAATGGCGGTAATTTATTGGTATTAGCAGGTACCGAAGCCCGCGATTCCAGGGTTGGCAACGGTGGGGCAATGCAAAACCTGGGTCAGGACTTCGCCACAAAGGTTAATTCCGGTGGGCAATATACCCTCGGTCGGTCAAAAGATGAGTTTCAGGCTCTGGCCCGGGCAGAAGATCTCCAGATCGCTGGCGGGACGGCAATCGTCTACGCAGGTACGCTGGCGGATGCATCGGTCAGTGGCGCGACAGGAAGCCTGTCGTTAATGACGCCACGGGATAATGTTACGCCAGTTAAACTTGAAGGGGTGGTCCGGATTACCGATAGCGCGACATTAACTATCGGAAATGGCGTCGATACGACGCTTGCCGACCTGACGGCTGCCAGTCGGGGCAGTGTCTGGCTTAACAGCAATAATTCCTGTGCAGGC
This sequence comes from Escherichia sp. WS1450, assembly GCF_046487395.1. Lineage (NCBI taxonomy): Bacteria > Pseudomonadati > Pseudomonadota > Gammaproteobacteria > Enterobacterales > Enterobacteriaceae > Escherichia > Escherichia sp. WS1450. The sequence continues at coordinate 45,301 of NZ_JBJQJO010000002.1, read as the reverse complement.
ACCAGCAACTGCGAATATAGAGTAAACAGTTTACTCCTCAACGACGGTGATGTTTATTTATCAGCACAAACAGCAGCGCCTGCCACAACTAACGGTATCTACAATACGCTGACCACCAGTGAACTTTCCGGCAGCGGTAATTTCTACCTGCATACCAACGTTGCAGGCTCCCGGGGCGATCAACTGATCGTCAACAACAACGCCACTGGCAATTTTAAAATCTTTGTTCAGGATACAGGCGTCAGCCCTCAGTCTGACGACGCGATGACGCTGGTGAAAACAGGGGGAGGGGATGCTTCGTTTACGCTGGGTAATACCGGCGGTTTCGTTGATCTTGGGACCTATGAGTATGTCCTGAAAAGCGATGGCAACAGCAACTGGAACCTGACCAATGATGTCAAACCCAACCCGGACCCCAACCCAAATCCGAAGCCGGATCCAAAACCAGACCCAAAACCGGATCCGAAACCAGACCCGACTCCCGATCCAACACCGACACCCGTCCCTGAGAAACGCATCACGCCTTCTACGGCAGCCGTACTCAATATGGCAGCAACATTACCGTTGGTATTTGATGCTGAGCTAAACAGTATTCGCGAGCGGTTGAACATAATGAAAGCGAGTCCACACAACAATAATGTCTGGGGGGCGACGTATAACACCCGTAATAATGTCACCACCGATGCGGGGGCTGGGTTTGAGCAGACGCTGACCGGAATGACAGTGGGGATCGACAGTCGTAATGATATTCCTGAGGGGATTGCCACGCTGGGCGCTTTTATGGGCTATTCACATTCACATATCGGTTTTGATCGCGGAGGACATGGCAGTGTGGGCAGTTATTCTCTGGGGGGCTATGCCAGCTGGGAACATGAAAGTGGTTTTTATCTGGACGGTGTCGTGAAGCTTAACCGTTTTGAAAGTAACGTAGCCGGTAAAATGAGCAGCGGTGGAGCCGCCAACGGCAGTTATCGCAGCAACGGGCTGGGCGGTCACATTGAAACCGGGATGCGATTTACCGATGGTAACTGGAACCTGACGCCGTATGCATCGTTAACGGGGTTCACCGCTGATAACCCCGAATATCATTTATCCAATGGCATGGAATCGAAATCAGTCGATACTCGCAGTATATATCGCGAACTGGGCGCAACGCTGAGTTACAACATGCGTCTGGGGAACGGTATGGAAATTGAGCCGTGGCTGAAGGCGGCTGTGCGCAAAGAATTTGTCGATGATAACCGGGTGAAAGTGAATAATGACGGTAATTTTGTCAATGATTTGTCGGGCAGACGTGGAATATACCAGGCAGGTATTAAAGCCTCATTCAGCAGTACGTTAAGCGGACATCTCGGGGTGGGGTATAGCCATGGTGCCGGTGTGGAATCCCCGTGGAATGCGGTAGCTGGTGTGAACTGGTCGTTCTGACCATCAACGAAAAAGCCCACATCTGTGGGCTTTCATATCACCAGGAGCCGCGGCTCCTTTGCGTATCCTTTTATGTCTCCTCACCGTCTGGTCGGTGTCTTGCTGAGACTTCTAACTTCCTGTTTTTGTTGGTGTTGTCCTTGCACCGTCCAATCATGATTGGGCTGGCGTCCCTGTAATTAACCATTTATTAAATTGATTTATATGGTTCTTTTAACTATTAATTTTACGTATGGTTCTAAAAAGGAACCATAAATCTTAATGCTATTAGTATGAGTCCTCGCGATGAGCAGATTGTATCAAAAAGATAAAAAATCTTCAGTTCAACTCCCTGTCAGTAACTGAACTCATAGTTAAGGTCCGTTGCGCTTTTCATGTTTGGGTGAATGCGGTAACTTTTCTCAATAGTTCGATTCTATCCGCAGGAAGTTCCCGCATAAGGCAAAGGTAGGAGAATGAAATTTGAAAAATTGGACACCAGAACATACGAAGGACATCAAGTGCTGGTTTAACATTGAGACTTACTGGGGTTTTGAAGAGCTAACCTTGATAAGGTTCTATCATGAGTTGTGGGCCAGAACTATCTTTTTCAAATCATATCGCAGGGATTATGAAAACCAAGCTGCAATGGAATATTTCGAAAAAATTTTCAGCGGTAACCCTTTCTTGATTGAAGAAGAAAGGTTGGGATACATGACTCAGAAGGACAATCTTTTTCAACCTCCACACTTCTTGCTGACTACTACAGATGAAATTGCCCGTTTGAGCATTCTCTCCATGAAAAGGGGTATGTTCTACTGGGATGGTGATTACGGATATGTAGTAAATAAGGAGTTTGAAGAAAAGCCTGTCTCTGAGAGTATGCCTGATGAATTCACACGAACGGTCATGTTCGAAATTGACCTGGCAAGTGGTACAGATGAAGAAATCGCAGAGTCTCTCAAATCTGCACTTCCCCAGTGGCGAAAGTTTAAAGGAATAGAAGAAAACCCGCTTGAATCTGTTCGTTTTGGTTATGGTACCATCAAGAAACTAATCAATTATCGGATCATACCTATGCTGGACATTCTCATATGGGCAAAGATAAAAAAGGTTCGTATTTCCGATGACAGATTATCAAGACTGCTCTACACCGATGAAGACGAAGAAACTGAAATGAGGTTGCCACAGCAAATCAAAGATACTGACAGACCTCTCGCTCTAAAAGCTTCTACTATTGATTTTATCAGGCAATTGCATTTTTTCATGAACAAGAATAGCCATCTAAAAGATGTGAAAGTATCTGACGTAATAAAACTTGTAGATTAGATTAAGATACCGCAAAAGGCATCAGTGATGGTGCCTTTTTTTATAATGTTACATTCTAAATATCATATGTAAAACATAGGGTTATAGCCAAGAGTGTCCTCATGTCAAAAAAAGGAGGAGATTCATGGTGCCTGAATTTCCTCTGTTTCAGTGGATACGAACATCAATAATTTTCGACTCTGGAATCTCTCTCCTTTTTCTCAACAACCGTTTGTATAGTGACTCCATCGAAACGACGAAGCATGAGGAACTTATAATGAATAATCAAACAACCCGTCTTATCCGTCTGCCAGAAGTGCAAAAACGTACTGGATTCAGCAAAGCATGGATTTATAGACTTATCAGCGAAAAGCGTTTTCCTACTCCTATAAAAATTGGTTTACGGGCAGTGGCTTTTGTTGAAAATGAGATAGAAGAATGGATTCAATCAGCAATCGAAGGAAGCAGAATAAAAGTTTCTTAACATAAAGAAACTACTTTATGTAAAAGCAAAATTTAATCTGTATTTGCATATAAAACTAAAAAAGCAAATCTGCCATTTACAATTCAATTTACATATTGAGTACAAATTCTTTTTAATTAATTACTTATGTATTTAAAGTGGAAAGAGTGGAGTCTAATATCCCTCTAGAGGGATATTAGAGCATTTCTCTCACATATACTGATACAAAAGAGATTGATTCAGACTTATGTAAAATAAATTTGTAAATTGCATAATCATTATGCTTTATTTAGTTTCACTTATTATTAATTGTAAATAGGAGAAGCTATGAATTACAAAATAAAAAGAGTAAAAGATGGAAATGGAGTTCGTAACTGCATGATAGTGAATGCTGATACAGGTATCCCATTGGTTTATCCAAATCTATATATGAGTGTAGTATTTCGCATAAAGAACTATTCATTTTCAACAATGGAGTCAATAGCAAATTCTTTGCTATTGTTTGAAAGATACAATACAGAAAAAAAGGTATCTTTGTTTAATTCTTTACATTTAAACTGGGAAGTTCTTGTCTCTGAGAATGGTTATCTGTACAATTTAATGAATTACCTGTCATACAAAAAGAGCCAAGGGAATGTTATTGATATAAATAAGAAAAGGCATATCACAGAAAAATCTTTATACTTTAAGATAGTAACTATAGAGAATTATATTAAATGGTTTATAGATAAAATAACTTTCAATGAGTCTAATAACTATGAATCGATCTGTAGAGCATTTGATTTTATAAAGCCAAGAATTGAAAACGCGAAGAACTACAACATTGAAAACGAAGAAAAAGCATTAAGTAAAGACCAGGAAAATACTTTGCTTAACATAGTGGGTATAGAATCAGCGACGAATCCTTATGCTCCACATGTACGGTTTCGCAATAATCTTATAATTAAGATTCTACTTGAAACTGGTATGAGAGGAGGAGAATTACTCAATCTGAAGATAGCTGATTTTAATTATAAGAAGAAAAATTTATGCATAGTAAGAAGGCCTGACAATAAAGATGAGCCAAGGCTGCGACAGCCTCTTGTCAAGACTTTAGAAAGGCAAATCCCTTTAAGCTTTGAATTAACTGAATTGGTACATGAATACATTAGCACTTTTAGGAGAAAGCAATCTAAAGCAGTTGAGCATGACTATCTACTCGTTACCCATAGTTCTAATGGTAATTTAGGGTATCCATTGACCATTTCAGGTTATCAAAAAATTTTTGAGCAAATAAGGAAAAACAGTAATGAGTTAAGAAATCTCGTAGGTCATGCATTGCGGCACACATGGAATGTTAAATTTTCAGAAATGATGATCTTAAACTGCAATCCTGATAATTATGCATTTTATGAGAAGGTAAGAAATTATCTAATGGGCTGGAAAAATGAAAGTGATACTTCAGATATTTATAATAGAAGATTTATAATTCAAGAAAGTCAAAAAATAATGGCGATCATTAATCCAATAAAACATTTGAATGAGGAGTCTATGAATGTTACCAATTATCAGAAATCTACAAGAAAATCAATATTCGGTTTTTGAAACTAAATACGGTGGTTTCAAAATAACATTTTCAAACCCGAAGTGGAAGATTAATGAAAGTATAATGTTGAATTTAGATTCTCTGAAAATTATGGGTGAGAATTTTATACATGTTAAAACGACCTTGGCTTATTTTGCTATGAATTATAGTGCAAGCTATACAAAGAAAATGTTTTATGCCATGAAGCATTTTCTAAAATTATCAGATAATGTGGAGAGTCTATTTGCATTTAACAATATAAGATTTTATTTTGGCAAGGTTAGCCCATTAGACTATACCCATACTGAATCTATGAAATATTTACTTTTGAAAATGCATACTCTTTTCCCCTCGTTGTTATCTTCTAACTCTGTTGAATTTATTACTGAAATTGAAATTAGCAAAAAATTATCAGGAAAGTATTTAAAAACACATAATTATCAAAAAGGTCCATTTAATGATACTCAAATAAAAAAGATATTAGAGTTAACAGCAAGAGCTTATCAGGTTGAGAGGATTAGTTTATCTAACTATCTTATGCTGCTCCTTTTGATATATACAGGTCGGAGACCGATGCAGATTGCTCAACTTGAGACAGGGGATCTTTTCAAACTCGATGGTGTTTTTTATATCAATATTCCAAAAGTTAAACAAAGAGGAGCTTATAGAAAGCAGTTTAGTAAAGTACAAATCCCCCAAAACCTTTTTGAAAACCTAACTTATCTCATTAATGCAGTGAAATCTATTGTAAGTGAAACACTAAATACTAAATTAAATGAAAAACAAAAAAACAAGCTCCCTATTTTTTTGAATACATATCATTTCAAAAACAACACAGTAAGTTTGGACATGATTGAAAATGGAGAGTTAAAACTGTCTTCATATCAGGTAACTACAAAAATCAGAAGAACAATAAATCGTTCAATCGGGAAACTCCAAATTGATTTTGGAGAGATTAACTCAAGAAGATTTAGATACACATTAGGGACAAAAGCAGCCCAGATGGGTTATAGCCCATCATTGATAGCTAATATTCTTGATCATAGCTCAACCAGTTCTGTAATGAGTTATGTACACAACACTGCTGAAAACAGCAGAAAAATTAATGAAGCAATGAATGAGTTTATAAAACCAATAGCAAAAAAATTTACAGAAAAAAACTCGGCAGAAAGAGAGTTGGTTGTTTTAAAAGATCTTATAGATAAGTACTTTTTTGCATCTGAATGTGAATCGATATCTTTTGATAGTGCAATAAACTTACTAATAAAAGATGGCATTGATAGTCTCTTCAATGACTTGATAAATTACGAGGTGATAAATGAATAATAATTATGAAGATAACGTTTATAAATTTATTTCTGAAAATAAAAAAATTTCTAACAATAAAGATTTCAAATGGGAAAATCCAAGTTGGGGGAGGGGGATAACTTTTTATAGTGAAATAAAAGCTAATAAGAGTAATGAAAAAAAGAGGCTTATGAATAAAAATATTATAGAATTTGCCAAAGCTTATATATGGAATAAATTTTTTTATGATTTGCCTAAGGCTCTAAGGAACATAAGATTACTGAGAGTATTAGAAGTCGCTCTTTTACGAGTGAATAAAGAGGCTAATATTTATGATATAAATCATAAAATTTTAGATGAAGCCATAATTATTGCATATGAAAATTTTGCAGAGTCAACTGTTTATAGAATTTACTCTGACTTAATATCATTTTGTTCATTTATGTCAAAAAGGAATATGTTACCTCCATGGATCGTTCGCTGGTCTTATCCATTTAAAAGAAATGAGATAAATAAAAGTAAACAAATAGGCTCAATCGACTCGTTATCAGAACAAGAGCAAATAAAACTACCAGACGAAAGGGTTATAGATTTTGTAGGGGGAATTTTTACTTCAGAACCTATCAACACAAGAGATATCTTTATATCTTCAATTTTTGCCTTGCTCTTATGTGCTCCATCAAGAATAACTGAAATTATGCTTTTAGAAGATGATTGCGAAGTTGTAGTCAAAGATATGAAGGGCATACCCAGATATGGGCTGCGATTTTATTCATTAAAAGGTTATGGGTATAACACAAAATGGATACCAGAATCAATGGTTCCGATAGCAAAGGAAGCTATCGTGCGATTACGAAAACTTACTAATAATGCAAGGGTTGTATCTAATCTCTTACAGAGTGGGGAGGACTATCTGTATAGTTGGTTAAATAAAAGTGCATTTGAAATTTTGACAATTAAGGATCTCAATAAGCTTGGTTTTGTTATAAATAAAGAAGATATTTCAAAGGAGAATGAAATATTCCTGTCAAGTGTTGAAAGTGGTGTTATTAGCATCAAAGCATTCTGGGTTTATCTGTTGCGGAAAAAATCTGAATTGAAAGCTACGAGCGAACGAGACAACCGCATTACACATAGAAATTTATTAGCAATAAATAAAGATCAACTAAATTCAATAAAAGGTACTGACATTTTCACTTCATTGAATGCCATTTCCAATGATTTCAGATCTGATTTTAGCATTCGCAATGTTAATAATATATTCAGAAGACATGCCAACTCTAACATTGATAGTGCCAATCTCCGTTTTCACAGTCATCAAATAAGGCATTTGCTTAACACTATGGCTCAACGGAGTGCATTGTCTCAGGTGCAAATAGCTCACTGGTCAGGGAGAAGAAATATTAAGGATAATGTTGTGTATGATCATATGTCTCACGATGAATTAACTGAACTATCAAGAAAGGTTTTGAATACTCATGTTAATAAAGGCAGTTCAATCTCGAATCAGAAAAAAAGTATTGATTCTGATTTTAGAATAAATCTTGAAAGTAAATTTAAAGAACTTGAAAAGAAGATTTTAGATTTAGACTTTTCAGGGCAAGAAAAAATATCTGAAAAAATAAAAACATTTAGATTAATGTTAGAAAATATAATCAAAAAGGAGAAGCAAAATGGCAAAGAAGTTTTATGATAAAGAAATAAAATCTATTGTTAAAATTATTGAAAACTGGGAAAGGCCAAATTTTACATGGGATGCTGTATGTTTGGCTTGTAAAAAAATATTAGGTAAAGTTCCAACCAGACAAGCACTGAGTCAACATACTGAGATTGTCGTAGCATACAAAACAAGAAAGAGGGCTGGTTCTGTAAAACCTCAAAACAGAAAATTGCCAGGAAGTTTAAGTCTTGCTGCAAGTAGAATTGAAAGGCTCGAAAATGAAAATAATGCATTAAAACATGAGAATAATAATTTATTGTTAATGATAAAGAAAATGCATGAGAATGCTTACCGGCATAATATACTTGTCTCAATTCTCGAAGAAGAAATAACGCATAGAGGAAGAAAATAACCAATTGATAGGTTTTACCTATTGACAGGTGGTATTAATATGGTATTTGTATATGCAGTCAGGAAGACAAAAACTTTGCAAGGATGCAATTTATGGACAAAAACAATTTTAATTCAGTAACGACACTTGAAGAACAGCTTGTTGTCATCGTAGATAAGTATATCTCGAAACGATACCAGCCCGGAGATAAAAGTTTCTCTAATCAACTCTACTTGGTGTTCGTTGGCTATCACTTAAAGTATTTCTACCCCAGGCGGTTATATACACGTTCTAATAGAAACATAGACAACATCATGACGATGTTTAGTTCTGTGTATAAATGCCTTACAAGTAATCTGTTGCGACAGTTATACAATAAAGAAGCTGTTCTTCGTGAACTAAACTCTCTTGTTAACTACATAGATAGCAATCAAGAAAGAGCGGAAGAGATCTACGCAACATTTAAAGCTCAATATGAAATGAGAGTCATAGAGAAAGAAATAATTCATGAGATCATTTGTGTTAATCGTGTTAGATTGTAGACAATAAAAAGCCCCTAACGGTAGGGGATTTAAAAACAGATAGTTTTTAATTTTTATTGTTGTATCTCTTTCCAGACACCATCAGATTTCACTAATTTAACTGGTTTTGTTTGTTTCATATTGCTAATAGAAGCATCTACTATACAGTTGTAAACATTATTGGCTTCTTCGGAACAGCTAACTTTTTTAACATAATCGATTTTTAAAAGGTCTTTTTCTGACACTCTTGAATCAAAATCTTTCATTCTGGCATTTGTTTTATCTACAACACTCTTAAATGCATTGTAGATATCATCTTGACTGGGTTCGCTATTACATGCGGTTAATAGGAAAGTAGAAAGAATGATGGTAAGAATAGTACATGTTTTCATTTTAAATCCCTTTATTAATGTTGGTGTGTGAAAACTACTTTGTGTGCAAATTTCTTGCGTAAATAGAATCTTAAAGAAATTGCTAATGCAAAATAGATTACGACGGTTAATATAAAATTTTGACTAATAGCGAATATGAAGAAAGCAATTGCTAACAGCACAATTCCTATCAGTACAGCTAACCAAGCTGAAATGGCTCCATATGCAATAGATGAATGACACCCTGTACAGATACGAACCCCAAAAGGACTCTCTTTGAAGCAAAATGGACACTTTATTGTTTCGTTATTCATACAAACTCCGTTTATTAAACAGGTTCCTGAGACTGCAAATTGTTTAAAAATTATCAGGCTCTTTTGAGGGATTTTCGATGGCTGGCTGGCTAAAGTAAAATCACTTGTACCGATCGATGATTGCTCCTTGATAGCTTGTGACTATCATAACTAGATTATCGATATGTATTAACGATCAATATTTTCTTGACTAAATGCAAATTTATTACTAAGGAATAGAGTGTAGTTACGGAGGCTATTTGTAAATGGCTGTCTATAAACGAATTTTTCTTGCAGGTTTTAGATGATGTGTTGAATAGACTTCTGAGAAGTTTGTAGGGGTCTTATGAAGAATGCTCTTCCCATAGCTTCTGAGAAGCTCTATGAACCTTCTTAAAAATGGAATCCAGCCACTAAGCCTGGAGTGTTTTTGCCTTTGTACTGCATTTTTTTGAAGAATCTTTTCTATGATTTCGTTTCGTTTGTCTTTTCTGAGCCGCAATTCCAGTTCTGCAATTTTTCCACCTATACTTTCCTTTCTCTCAGAGGTTTTCAAAACTGTTACGGGAGCGGGAGCGGGAGCGGGAGCGGGAGCGGGAGCAGGAGCAGGGGGTTCTTCTGGTGGTATGCCGGTTCGCAGAGCTTCTAGATGGTCTGGGTTGTAGTTGAGCCTGTTACTAAGATTTGCCCAACTGTAGCTCTTGCCCAATTGCGAAGCTTTGAAAGCTATATCGCGGTAGGAAAAAGAGAACCCGTTCATTTTCCCGGTAGAAGCGACATTCGCTGTCCATGATACTTCCGCTTCTTCCAGTCGTTTTGTGAAAGTGAAAAGGTCCGGCTTATCAGATAAATTTTTATCAAGTATCTGCTGCAGAGCTTCTCTTGGTGAAAGCACCCCAGTTCGTTCCGATAGCATTTGTTCGTTGCGAGAGATTCTTTTCCGCTTCGGTTGTGTATTTGAGAGGGATGGTACTGTCTTGGTCACTTTGGTCACTGTCAGACCGTGAGCCATTTCGAGTTCACTAATGATCCGTGTGCTTATAAGGTTTTCGTTCCTACCCAAGTAGAGCTTTCCACCGGCTATGTCGATTCTGCTGGCGATAATGTGTATGTGCTGACCAGCCGAATCGTCATGAAGCACATAGCAACGGAGATGGGTATCACCGAATCCCATTCTCCTCATATAGTCATCTGCGATGCTGGACCATTGTTCAGCCGTTAGTGATTCACCGTTGGGTAAGCGAAGCGAGTTGTGCCAAACTGGTTTTGCGACATCCTGGCGAAGATGCTTGGTGCTATCGAATTCAGCGATCAGTTCAAGGGCTGAATCACCTAACATGTTCCCGCCAATGACTACTGGATCACTTTTGTGGTGTGCTCCCGGTTTCAATGCATAATGAACAACACCTGAGAAGTTCTTACCCCTGCGAATCTTCCGCATACCCTTCATTCGGGAGGCTCCATATACCGCCACTTAAAAGATTCGTGCGAAGCTCTTCAAGTTGTCGCTTCACAGCGAACAATTCGGTATGAGTAAGCTGACTGTCTTTGCTTTTACAATCTATATGGGTCGAAATTCGATTTAGCTTTTGCGATATATCAGTTAAAGCTTTCCAGGCTTTGATATTAATCGCGGGTATAGCCGGAGGTAACCTTTGAAGGGAAACCATACGAAGCCACTCTCCTTTCGAATAATGCTCCCTCAATGTATTAAGCTTGACCAATTCAGCATTGTTAAGACGAACACTAACACAATGAATTCGTAATTCCTGTGGTAGTAACTTACACTTTGATATTGAATGTTTTGCATTCTGAGTGTTCAAAAACTGCGATTGTTTATTTGCCATATAAACTCCTTTTATATGCCATCCTTTTAATGTAATTAACTAACCTTCTCTCTTGTTATAGTAAATAATCATTGCTTGTCAATGTTAAGCGTGGTTTAGTATTTCTGTTTTCCGTATTAAATAAGAGTGGACGACTAATTGAAAAATAGGTTAATTAGTTAATGTGATGAATCCAAATCATAAAAAAAGTGGAGGTAAATATCTCAGCAAACTGTAAGCCTCAGTTTCTTCATTAAAAAAAGGGCCAAAAGGCCCCTTTTTAAAATTAGTTCCATTCAAAATGGAATACATATCCATTTAATGTTAAAAAAATCATTGCCAAGATTAGAGTTATGATTCCGCCATTACCAAGGGCTTGAACTCGGAATAAATTAGTTAATTTAAGGCTTGCAAACCAAAAACCAGACTCATTTTTGTTAGCTAAGGCGTATGATAATTCTCTGAATGCGGCGAAGATTATCAATATTATTGATACACCAATCAAGATACTCGAAGATATCAACGACAAAGAAAGGTTTTTGCCATATTCGTTTAATCCGTTCCAAAAACCTGAAACTGATACGGCTTGTTTCGATAAGTCTATAATTTCTTGTGGAACACTTATATTCAAATATTCATTTAATAAAAAAACAGAACCTCCAGCTAAGACTATGAAAAAAAATCTGACAACATCTGTCGTTTCAATCTCTTCCCTAAGAACCAAAGCTATAATCCCAATTATTGATAATACAGGAGAGAATAAAGCACCTGTTTTTAAAATGGGATATATTTCTTGATAATGGGTGAAGAATGACCAGATAACAAATCCTATTCCTACAGTTAAAATGGCCGCTCCCGCCATAAAAGCACCTACATCACCATCACCATTAGAATTTTGCTTTGTATAATGATTGTTAATGGTTCGATTATTTATGACTTGAGTATTCTGAACATTGAATCCACCACTGTTGCTTTGGCTGACATTAGTATTTTCGGTATTGTTTTTGATATTAAAATCCGCAAATTTTCCCATTTTTTATTCCATTCAAAACGAAGAAGTAATAATTTTACATCGATTGATTTGTAGATCATAGAAGTTTCGTATTGGCATACGAAAGTTATCTTTCCATGTGGCAATTAATTACATCCTAATTAAAAGAGTAATTCGAAAATTAATATCCCAGGTTTTAAATCATTCTTTTTCAATCAGAGAGCAGAAAAAGCAAGGCAACTTAGAGAAGCGGAGCATCTCTGAGTTAGCTCTTGCTTTTCTTTAATATTTGACAATTTAGAATTATGAAGTATATATTTTATAAAAGAGGTTAATTATATGAAGAATAATTTTTTGTTCATAATTATGGTTATTGCTATGGTAGCTACTTTTGTTTTGTCCTTAGTGATTATTATGGTTCCAACAAAACTGATTGCGATATCAATACTTTTTTCGTGCGTTGTTGTTGTGGTTCTCGGTTGCGTTTATTATAAACACTGAATGACTGCTCTGTGGTAATTCTTAATGATTGCTTTTCAGTAATTATTATTGGTGTGACAATTATTCTTATTTTGTCCTTTTCCTTCTCTTGTGGTTTTTTCTTTCTAAGTGATGAAATACATTCAGTTGCACAAATCAAAGTCTTTAAATAAGTACAGGTCAATATTATTATCCATGAAATTATAAATGGATCTGCTTCTTGAGAAAATGATACAATTTTTTTCAAAAAGCCAATTTCAATGTTATTTCCTGCATATGCTATGGCTTTAAAAGATGCTATTAGATAAAGTAAGGTATCATTAAATTCTTTAAGAAATTTAGCGTTTTTCTTTGAAAGAGCTTTGTAAGCAATGGATGCAAAAGTTAATGGTATTAAAGCAAGTGCATATAAAATAGGTTCCTTAAAGGAGAGGAACACTATAAATGTCATGTAGCAAATAAAAATAACTATAGCTGTATATTTAGAGTTGCTAATTATGTTAAGTATTTTAAGCGCTTTTTCCACAACAATAGCCCTTTTTGTTCAATTGAAAATAGTTGTTTATGTATTGTAAGCGAAATCTAAGTGAGGATGTGAAACTGCCATATATAAACTAATTTATAAAGGCTTGATTTACTATGATACAGCGATCGACACACTAAGTGAAAAATAAATATTTTATAGTTAACATATTGATGTTTATATTTACTATCATTTTCTTTATCTTCTGTCATTTTTTACATCGTGAATTGTATATAACATCCTGATTATAACAGGATAACTTTTTCAAGTTATCCTGTGTTGGCTCAATAGTTAGGGGAAATTATTGAGAATATGTCTTTTTTCTCAATATAAATCCCCAGTTCATCATATGGATTGCCATAAGCTGAGGCTGATAACCAATTAAGACTTGTGATTAAAATATTGTCATTATCCCATGACAAGATTTTTGCATGAGAAATAGGATCTTTCTTCTTCTCTAAAGTAATTCCATTTTTTCTTAAAGAGTTACTCATGTCATCAAGTTGCTGTGTATTGATACCTCCACTAAGAGATGAGTAATACATGTTAATATTAAGACTGCTATTGGCTGTCATTGATGTTATCAAGGGAGTTAAAATAGGTCTTTCTGCATTATTACTAATTCTATGACTCGCAATAAATATTGATTTTGTTGCTTTGTCTCTTGCATCTAAAACAAAATCATGATGCTCATTTTTTGTGATGATTTTAATTCTTACATTTTTGTTCGCAGAATCTTCTGATGATAAATGCTCACAAGCTTTTTTCAGTTCGTATGAAATGGCTGAAATAGATTTGCTTAAGTTGTTAGATACTCTAGATTTTCCTTTAGAAATTATGCTCAAAATATCTAATACTTCAGTCGTCAAGGTATCATTTGTTACGAAAACAGAGCATTCATACCTATTAAATCCACTTGCTAACCAGTTACATGAACCGATGGTTGAACAATATCCGAATTCCATTGTATCGCATACTATAACCTTTGCATGAGAACCTGTTGGATCTGAATGTATTGTAAAAAGGGAGGTTAATCCAAGCTTTATAATTTCTTCTCTATAAGACTTAAGGCCCTCAAGAAATTGGTTATAACTTCCGATACTTCTCTCATCATCGGGTTCTTCTTGGCCCCATAAGATATCAACTTGAACTCCGCGTTTAGCAGCATCAGTTAATTTCTGAAAGATTGATTCAAAGTTTTTTAAGTGTATAAAAGTTGAATGGATAATGATTCTACTAACAGATTTATCGATCATCGCGATAAGATGATCTCGATGGCTGTCTGAACCTGATATTATTCGGAATTCAGTTTCATTAATATAGTGTTCTTCAAATCTATTTTCAAAAGACTCGGTATTATAAGTGCTTATTTTTGAGTTCTTGCTAAGAGAGTCTATATTAGTATTTATTTCATTTCGCTTCATATTAGCTGCAGCGATAATATCTGCGGCTAATTCTTTTGAGATATCAGATGGAACACCCGTTATGTTATCTGCTTCATCAACTTGTGCTATAGCAAAAGTTCTATTTTGATAATAAGGTCTATCATTAGCTCTTTCCTCATACCCTATAACCTCTTCGTCAGTATCTTCAACACAATTTAGAATGTCTGATGTGAACGGTGAATGTTTGGGGTTTTTAATTTTTAGTTCTGTTGATATCGAGTGTTTATTCTTAAGTAATTCGTTTGCTCTTGATGTAGGATATATCTGATAGTTTTGATTTCTTGCATTTACTCGATAACATTTTGCTGTGATTGGATCTATTAAAAACTTCCGAGTAGATTCCAGTGGCTCTCTTTCATAAGGGAGTTCCTCACGATTAGCAACACTCCTTCCTTTGCTGGTAATCCTGAAGTTGTATTTAGAATTCAATTCAACTAATTCAACCCAACCCAATTTCATAAATGGCAATATTATTTCAATTATGAGCCGTTGTGGAAGATTAGATTTTAATGATAGCTCTTCTATAGGATAGGGTTGGAGGCTAATCTCTTGAAGTAAAAAATGATCTAAAGCTCCCCATCTATGGCCTTTAAATATTTTGAATTTATGAACTCCATAATGAAAAGGAATTTTAACATATATGTTTTTATTTTTCATTTTTATTTCCTTTGTTTGTTATAAAGTTTGATGTAATTAATGAAAGCTTTCTCTCATTTAAAGACAAATCCAGTTTATCAGTTAGTCTTGGAATAAAATCATATTCTTTTGAGTTCTCTCTGGATATACGATTAGACCAAGCCTTGAGGAGTTCATATGAACCGACTATGATCAATTTGTACTTTGCTCTACTAAGTAAAACATTTATACGGCGTTGATCTGATAAAAATCCTAATGCACTCTTAATTGTGCTTTTACCATTGTTTCGTACTAATGAAATTAAGACAATATCAGCTTCGCCACCTTGGAACGAATCAACAGTAAGGCAATAACCATCATTATCATCTGGTGGAATGTAATTATTTAAAAGTGTTTTGAATTGATTTTTTTTCTTTTCAATTTCAATATGCTTTGAAATTAATTTAACTTGATTTGAGTATGGAGAAAGAATTGCCAACTTTATTTTTTTTGTTGGGTTGGAGTTCTTGTCCAAATCTTTGAGAATATCTATGATTGCCTTACATTCACTTTCATTTGACCAGATTGGTGTATGCTCTCCTGCTCTGTTACCTTTAGTTTTTTGTACATCTGGTTGACTAATCCATACCAGTGCTGGTGTATTTGTGAGGCGAGATTCCTCTTTTAAGTTAAGTACTGATTGAAAATCTTCTGTAAGATACTTCCTTTCTTTATCTTTATCGGTAACTAATTTGTTGTTATAAAAAACATTTGAAATCACTTCTGCAATATGAGGATGCATACGGTGCTGGACTGACAGCATTGAGGATAATTTATTGTTTCTTTTATAATCTTTCCCCTTTATTTTTTCATACATTACGTCTTGTCTTTCATCATCAATAATAAGAGATTCAAATAGATTTACATATTTGGCTGCCCGTAATCCTATTTCTCTTGCTTGATCATCGGTTATTGATGAAAAGTGACTATTACGCATTAGTTCATTTTTTAATTTAAAATTACTTATGCTGTCAACTTCTTCAAAGGTGTTTTTAAGTTTTGTATTATTGGTTAAAATGTTTCTTAACTCAATTGAACGATACGGTGGCAATTGATTGTGATCACCGATCATTAATCGTCGGTAGGATAATAAAAGTGGGCTTATTAATTCTATACCTGTAACCTTTCCACTTTCTTCCATGATCGACCAATCAAATTGCGCTCTTTCTTTTATCATTCTCTCTACATAATCTGAATTAGTTGTAGCAAATATTAAGCTTGCTGATTTAATTAGTTGATTAATTAGTGGGTATCTCTTTACTGGAGGAGCTTTAAGCAAACTGGAAATATTACTTTTTAAACTTTGATTGGAAGAGTTTTTGTATAAAGGGCTTTCTACGAACTTCCGCAAATATTCTAATCCAGTTTCATCGGCACTGTTTAATATTATATTATCTTCGCCTGATATTTTGTTGCATCTAATAATTATGGGATCATTTGTATGTTTGTTTTCAGTAAGTAAATCTTTGACAACTTCGTGATATAGATGTTGAACGGTTGCATGACTCTGTGCAGTAAAGAGTATCCTGCTATTAGGTTCTTCTTTAAAGATAAATTTAGAAATTGCTTTGACTAAGTGAGTTTTACCTACTCCCGGTGGACCTTGTACAAGGTTCATTGGCAATGTTGATAATACTTTTGTAAAAACTCTTTGTTTAGATTCATCCAATGAGTCCATTATATCTTTTGCAATTATATCTTCATTGCTTACTGTGAGATTTGAATTAGGGGAAGTAATTACATTCATCAATTCGATATGATTTTCAAGCATATCCAATGTATTTGCATGTCTTGTTATTTGGCGCAGAGTTCCTTCAATCGAGTCGGGAACAATATAAAAATTCCTCCATTCTGGAAGAGGTTTTTTAGAGATGAAGCTATATATTTCTTGATTGTCTTGATCTGTTTCATAGCCATAAAACTCTAAAAGAATCTCTTCGTCAACTCTACTGAAATCATTATTGTCTACTAAACTCCAGGATACCTTATCGTTGTTTTCACTACTATTTATAATCTTTTCAAGCCTGACAGATGGTGAGTCGATACTTAGCGACTTAGACAGTTCCTCCGTTGTTTCGTCAAATTTGGGAATGAATTTAAAGATCCATGAGCTAATATTATCTGGTTCGCTTTCTTCACTGATGTTTTCTACAGGGAAAATTTCTGCTTTTGCATATGCGATATTTGTAATATGAACGGCAGTAAGGCCCTCCAATAATCGAAGATGTTCTTCATTTCTTTTGTTTTTAGTTTTACCTATATCTTTGAAAATCATTTCCCAAGACAGTAGGCTTAATGAGTTATCATTACTATTCAAAAATTTCCTGGCTTCGTAATGAGTATAACATGATATATTATTACTATTTAGTTCAATGTAATTATCTTTACCAAAGAATCTATTTGGCAACTCTAAATATGCATATTGTGAATAACCTAAATCCCATGTTTTGTCACTCGTTCGATGGTCAGGTTGAAATGGTGTTAGTACATAAAAAAGTTCTTTCCCTTTCAATACTACATCATATCGATTGTGTTCTGAGGTATTAACAAATAATACTGGTGAATCTGATAAATCTTCGCTTACGAAACTCTTTATTATATCAGAGTCATCTCTGGATATTGTGAATTCACTTTTCTCAAAGATTATTTTTTGTATGCAGTGAAATAGCTCTTTTTTATCTTTGGTATTATCAGATTGTTCATACTTAGTGTTTATTGCTAACCCATGAATAGTTTTCGTTTTTTTATAGAATTCAGTAAGCTCATCAATTATACCATCTAAAAACTGTAGAATATCTTTTTCACCAAGAAGTTCTTTTATAGCATTTTGCTGAATAGGTTGGATTCCTAATAGACTACGAATTATAGCTACTTCACTAATTGTCAGATCGTACTTAGAAATGAAGTATTCTGCTGGGAACTGCAGAGATTTAATTTCATTTATATCAATTTTTAAAAAGTTTGCTATTAAAATTCCTAAATCGATCCAATCTGTAGCAAAAGTTGATATTTTACCGTGTTCACCAACAGGCTCAATTTTAGCTCTGGTAAGTGTAGGCATTCGGATTGACCACTCGAAGCCGGTCAATTGAAAATCGTTATAATCATCTGATTCATAATCATATGTTAGAATTGAATTTTCATCTAAATGTCGATGTAACAACCCTTGCGCATGAAGCAAACCAATAGCATTTGTAATTCTACAGATATTTTTCCAGAATCTGATTCTAACTGCCGGATCTTTTAAACGGGTGAGCCAGTGGCTTTTTCTTGGGAGAGATAATGTTCTTTTATTCAATAAGTAAGAAGTAGGTACTCTACCATCAGAATTTAAAACAAGATAGTACCCTTCATTTGTTTTTTTTGATTCAACAGGATTTACTATATAATCTCCTACTCCAGGATATCCCTTTAACCTTTGTAGTTGTCGTAATTCATGTTGCCAAATACTTTCAAGAACTTGTTCATCACTTGAGGTATTTCTTGGCCAATGTTTGATAATGTAACTCTCTCCATCTTTAAGGGTTAGAATTACTTCAGGAATATTTCTATTTGATTCTGTTTTTAGTAGATTTCTTTCTATAATCTCATAATTATCAAACAGTTTATTTTCACTCATAGACCAACCTTATTTATAAATGCTGTGTGAACTTTACGGATGAGAATTGTACATTTAAATGCTACCGCCCCAACATATGCATGTATGCTGTACATTGTATTTATTGCTAACATAAAAAAGCAATATATACAATGAGTTAAGTAGTGTTGTTTGGTTTGGATCAAAAAAAAAGCTTCTGAAATTATTTGACCAGCTATTGCTTAATCTCAGAAGCTAAAACAGGGCTTTAATTGGTTAATGCTGGGTGTATGGTTCTAAGTTGTTCGTTGAAAATAGAGATGCAATCCTAGTAATTACCTTTGTTTATTATGTGTTTTTTAATTATTACGCTGCAATGGCTTTTAGCCTTTGAGCTTGCACATAATCACTCCACCACTGCATGAGAACCACTCGTTCTGCAAGATAATCTGCGCGATTATATGCGGCAATTATTTCATCTTTCTTCGAGTGAGCAAGGGCCGCTTCTAAGACATCTGTCCTGAACTTACCCGACTCCTCTGAGGCCGTTCGTGCAATAGATCTCATTCCATGGGCTACAAGCTCTCCACCAAAGCCCATACGGATTATGGCCGCATTCGCTGTTTGTTCATGCATATGATTGAGTGGAGCTTTGATACTGGGGAAAACCCACTCTCTGTGCCCACTGATGGCTTTCATTGAATCCAAGACTCGCAAAGCTTCTTTGCTTAGTGGAACTTTGTGAGGCTTCTTCATTTTCATAAACTCAGCCGGGATGTTCCACATCGATTTTTCAGTATCTATATCGGCCCATCTCGCACGAACGGCTTCCCCTGGACGAACCCAGGTCAGCAATTGCCATTCAATCAGTAATCTTGTCTCCATACGAACTGAGGCATTGTTTAACACCATCAGGAAGCGGGGTAACTCGGAAGGGGGTAATGCTGGCATATTCTGTTTTTTAGGCTTACTGAACCGTTGCCCAAGGTTGTCAGCCGGATTGAACTCGATAAGTTCTTCAGTCGCGGCCCAGCGAAATATTTCATTTAATCGGGAAATGATTCGCCGTAAGGTTTCGAGGACTCCTCGTTGCTCAATAGGGTCGAGATGTTGCTTTAAGAGTTTGGGTCGGATCTCATTGATAGGAACCTTACCCAAGCCGGGAAATATATTTCTCTCCAAGCTTCGCCAGATGTCTTCTGCATGGTCTTGTGAGATACCAGAGGTCTTTACCTTCTCATCCAACCATTTCCTTGCCACGGCTTGGAGAGTGTGTTCAGTAGCATTCTTTAAGGCATTAGCTTTATCGTTGTTATGAACTTGGGGATCAATGCCATTAGCAAGCAAGGAAAGGTATTCATCTCGTAAGGCTCTGGCTCTTGCCAGTGTAAGGTGAGGATAGGTCCCAAGGCTCATTTTGGTTCTTTTTTTACTCACTGGCACTGCATACCTGAAATACCAATTCTTCTTTCCTCCTTTCGAGAGGGGAGCGATTCGTAGTATCAAACCATCTCCGTCAAACAAGTTGATTTCTTTGTCGGCTGGCTTGGTGCTTTTGATTTCAGTGTCAGTGAGCTTCTTAGCGATTTTTGCCATTTTGGGACCCTCGGTTTTTGGACCCTTCTTAGTGGGTCCCATTCAGGGTGCCATATGTGATAGTTCTCAGCAATTCTCACTGGACGACAATAGACGTAAAAAAGCCCGCAAGGCTGATTCCATACGGGCTTAGTAGACTTCATTGTACTTCAAACAACTAAAAAGTGGTGGAGCTGGCGGGAGTTGAACCCGCGTCCGAAATTCCTACATCCTCGGTACTACATGCTTAGTCAGTCTTTACATTCGCTTGCCAGCTGCGGACGGACACGCCACTAACAAACTAGCCTGATTAAGTTTTAACGCTTCAACCCCAGGCAGGGCTTCCACGCGATCTCTTTTGGGTTTGACCTCTCTTGATCCCCGTCCTAAGAGCGGAGGCTAGGGAGAGAGGGCTCTAAGCAGGTTATTAAGCTGCTAAAGCGTAGTTTTCGTCGTTTGCGACTATTTTTTGCGGCTTTTTACGAGGCCAACCGCCCCTCGGCATGCACCTTGGGTTTCGCAAATCCCGTCGAATCCAGAATCAGCCCCAATGTGTAACGGCAAGTATACCAGATTTATGAGCGCCATGACCAGCCTCAATGGCGTTATCGTTAAAGATTTAGCACCCATGTAGCCTGATTTTTATTCGATTAAGCAATGGGATGGCAACATTTGTGTCGGATGTGATAGCCAATAAGATGTGCATTCGCGCCGCCGGAGAGGGAGGCGCGGTGAGGAACTGGTCAATAATTGGAGTGCAGGTTTAACGGTGGGCGTTTTTCATGATACGCGCTTTATCCACCTGCCATTCGCGTTCTTTGATATCTGAACGTTTATCGTGCTGTTTCTTACCTTTGGCGACGCCGATTTTCACTTTGCACCAGGCATTTTTCCAGTACAGGGAGAGCGCCACTACGGTATAGCCTTCTCGATTGACGCGACCGTACAATGAGTCCAGTTCGCGCTGGTTAAGTAGTAACTTGCGGGTACGGGTAGGATCGCACACTACATGCGTGGAGGCCACTGCCATTGGTGTGATGTTTGCGCCAAACAGGAACGCTTCTCCGTCACGCAGAAGGACGTAGCTGTCGCTGATATTGGCTTTTCCTGCGCGCAGGGATTTAACCTCCCAGCCTTGCAGGGCAAGTCCCGCCTCGAACTCTTCTTCGATAAAGTATTCGTGCCGGGCGCGCTTGTTAAGCGCGATGGTCGCTGAACCAGGTTTATGTGCTTTTTTCTTCGTCATAAGCGTCGTGAATCATCGGTAATCTGAAATCGAAAACACCCCATATCAATCCTGCGGGGGACAAGGCTCTATCTTAGCATGAACCCGATGTTACCCAGCGCCGGGATAGCGTTTTTTTTACAGCAGGATAAATGATATTATTTGTTGGATTTTTGTTGATGGAAATTGTTATGCCTCAGATTAGCCGGACCGCACTGGTACCCTACAGCGCGGAGCAAATGTATCAGTTAGTGAATGACGTTCAGTCTTATCCTCAGTTTTTGCCGGGATGTACCGGAAGTCGGATTCTGGAGTCCACTCCTGGGCAGATGACTGCGGCGGTAGATGTCTCTAAGGCTGGGATCAGCAAAACGTTTACTACCCGCAACCAGTTGACGAGTAACCAAAGTATTCTTATGAATCTGGTGGATGGGCCGTTCAAGAAATTGATCGGTGGATGGAAGTTTACGCCGCTGAGCCAGGAGGCGTGTCGTATCGAGTTTCATCTCGACTTTGAGTTTACCAATAAGTTGATTGAACTCGCCTTTGGTCGCGTGTTTAAAGAGCTGGCGGCTAATATGGTCCAGGCTTTTACGGTTCGTGCGAAAGAGGTTTACAGTGCCAGGTAAAATTGCCGTTGAGGTGGCTTATGCGCTACCTGAGAAGCAGTACCTGCAGCGCGTGACGCTGCAGGAGGGTGCGACGGTTGAAGAAGCTATTCGTGCCAGTGGCTTGCTGGAATTGCGTACCGATATCGATTTAACTAAAAACAAAGTCGGCATTTACAGCCGTCCGGCAAAACTGAGCGATAGTGTGCATGATGGCGATCGGGTGGAGATTTATCGCCCTCTCATTGCCGATCCGAAAGAGCTGCGCAGGCAACGAGCAGAAAAATCAGCGAATAAATAACAGACAGAAAAAAGGTGCTCATTGAGCACCTTTTTTAACGTCTTTGAGAGCAACTTTATTATTAGTTACCACTCAGCGCAGGTTTATTATCAATATTGGTCAACACCCCGCTACTATTAAAGGTCAGCGTCAGCGTTTGCTGCGTTACACCTTCATGACCTGGTTGCTGGCGGAAGACATAGAACCAGGTATTCGTACCAAATGGATCGGACATCAGCGGTGTACCCAATGCGTACGCAACTTGTTGTTGCGTCATGCCAACACGTATTTTGGATACGTCGTTAGCGGTCAGATAATTCCCCTGGTTGATGTCAGGACGGTAAACCACTCGCTCCAGAGTGGAACAGCCTGCGGTCAACATCAATAGTACTGCTGCTGCAGCAGTCAGCGTTTTACAGCGCATAGTGATTTGATTCCTTTTCGGGCCCGAGCAGTACGTGGCTCATCTGTAATATGCCGATGATAATAGACCTTTCATCACTTTAAAACCTTTTGCTTTCCGGTCTTACGGCGTTTTGCTGTTTACTCTGACCGTGAAGCAGGAAAAAAGTTTACGCCGCAAGCAGTTCTTTCGCATTCGCCAGAGTGTTACGTGTGACTTCACTGCCACCAAGCAGGCGCGCCAGTTCTTGTAACCGCGCTTTTTTATCCAGGGATTGCATATGCGTTTCTGTCATCGCACCATCGGTTTCTTTGCTGACAAAATAGTGTTGATGACCACATCCCGCGACTTGTGGCAGGTGGGTAACACACATCACTTGAGTTGATTCGCCAAGTTGACGCAGCAGTTTGCCGACAACTGCCGCTGTTGGACCGCTAATCCCTACATCCACTTCATCAAAAATCAGTGCCGGGGTTTCCATTTTACGCGCCGTGATGACCTGAATTGCCAATGCGATGCGTGACAATTCACCACCGGATGCGACTTTGGCAATAGGCTGCATTGGCTGACCTGGGTTGGTGGTTACCCGAAACTCAATACGATCGGCACCGTCAGCGCCCAGGTGATGCTCGTCAAATTTAACATCGATCGTAAACTGCCCATGCGGCATTGAGAGCGCATGCATACTGTCGGTGATCAGCTGTGCCAACTCATTTGCATAATGCTGGCGTTGCAGGTGTAATGCGTGCGCGGTTTCCAGTGCCTGCTGATGATGTTTCGTTACCGCCAGCGCGAGCGTTTCTTGTGAGTCGGCCTGATCGTCCAGTTGCTGCTGTTCTTCCAGTAACGACTGGTAATACTGTGGCAATGCCTCAGGGCTGACGTGATGTTTACGTGCCAGCGAAATCTGTTTTGAGATGCGCTGTTCAAGTTCAAACAGTCGGTTGGGATCGAGATCCAGACGATCGCAGTAGTGGCGCAGTTCATCGCTGGCTTCAGCAATCTGGATGGTAGCTTCTTCCAGCATATCAAGTACGCCGGACAGTTTGCTGTCCATGCCAATCAATTCGCTCACCAGTTGTTTAGCCGTGTAAAGCTGACTTTGCAGGTTTGCGTCTTCACCGTCGGCCATTACTGCCAATGCATTCTGGCTGGTAGTCAGCAATTGACCGCTGTTCGCCAGACGTTTGTACTCTTCGTCGATTTGCTCAAACTCTCCGGGCTGCGGATTAAATTCGTTAAGTTCTTTTAATTGGTATTGCAGCAGTTCTGCACGGGCGGCGCGTTCCTGACTTAACTGTTGATGATGCGCGAGGTCACGGCAGCTTTGATGCCACAACTGATAACGTGCGGTCATTTCCTGGAGCAGAGAGGTTTCATTGGCATAGCCATCAAGCAGGAATTTTTGGTGCTCGGGTTTGGTGAGTAACTGATGGGCGTGCTGACCATGGATCTGAATCAGCAACTGGCCCAGTTCGCGAAGTTGTGACAGAGGAACAGCTGTACCGTTGATAAAACCTCGTGAGCGACCATCGCTGCTGATTACGCGACGAAGCAGACATTCACGGCCATCTTCCAGTTGGTTTTCTTCCAGCCAGCGCAGAGCCGCTGGCGTATCTTTCAGTGAAAAACGGGCGCACAGGTCAGCGCGAGCAGCGCCGGTACGCACCATGTCGGCTTCAGCTCGACCACCGAGACAAAGGCCGAGGGCATCTATCGCAATAGATTTACCCGCGCCGGTTTCACCGGTTATTACGGTCATGCCGCTGTGAAAATCAATCTCAAGCTCACGAACGATAGCAAAGTTGCTGATGGTCAGTTGTGCCAACATAGTCGTTTTCCTGTATGAAAAACCATTACTGTTATTGTGTACAGTATAAACTGGTTTTATATACAGTAAAGAGGCTGGCGTAAAATTAGAATAATTTTTTTGACCAGCCGAGCTTGGTGCTTAATGTATTGAAATAACTGTAATCTTTCGGATGAATCAGATTCAGATGGTAATCACAGCGACGAATCAGGACATCTTCACCTTCCTGAATCGGCAGTGCTATCTGGCTGTCGCAACTGATTTCCAGGTCGTTACGGCGATGCGAAAAACGCAGACGGATCGTGCTGCTGCTGTTTATCACCAGCGGTCGCGCTGACAACGTATGCGGGAACATGGGCACCAGGGTAATCGCATCCAGAGAGGGTGTGAGAATAGGACCGCCCGCAGAGAGGGAATAGGCGGTGGAGCCTGTTGGCGTCGAAATAATCAGGCCATCAGAACGCTGAGAAAACGCAAAGATCTCGTCGATATACACTTCGAACTCAATCATATGCGCCACTTTGCCAGGATGAAGTACCACTTCGTTAATCGCCGTGCTGATGCGTTTCTGGCAATCTTGCTGACAAACTTGCGCTTCCAGCAAAAAACGTTTCTCGCTTATGTAGTGACCTTCCAGCACATCGGCTAACTGTTGCTGGGCGTTATCGGGGTCAAGGTCAGTCAGGAAACCCAGGTTGCCACGGTTGATTCCAATAACTTTAATATCGTAACGGGCGAGCGTGCGCGCCGCGCCCAGCATATTACCGTCGCCACCAACGACTACCGCGAGATCAGCCAGTTGCCCAATCTCCGCGAGCGTGCCAGTTTTCACATTCTTCAGTTGCAGTTCGTGAGCGATTTGTTGCTCAACGATGACCTCGTAACCTTTTGTGCACAGCCAGCGGTAGAGCATTTCATGTGTTGTCAGTGCAGTAGGGTGCCGTGGGTGTCCCACAATGCCAATACACTTGAAATGATTATTCATTTTTCCGAGGTCCTTGTTGCGAAGATTGATGACAATGTGAGTGCTTCCCTTGAAACCCTGAAACTGATCCCCATAATAAGCGAAGTTAGCGAGATGAATGCGAAAAAAACGCGGAGAAATTCATGAGTAGTAAAGAACAGAAAACGCCTGAGGGGCAAGCCCCGGAAGAAATTATCATGGATCAGCACGAAGAGATTGAGGCAGTTGAGCCAGAAGCTTCTGCTGAGCAGGTGGATCCGCGCGATGAAAAAATTGCGAATCTCGAAGCTCAGCTGGCTGAAGCTCAGACCCGTGAACGTGACGGCATTTTGCGTGTAAAAGCCGAAATGGAAAACCTGCGTCGTCGTACTGAACTGGATATTGAAAAAGCCCACAAATTCGCGCTGGAGAAATTCATCAACGAATTGCTGCCGGTGATTGATAGCCTGGATCGTGCGCTGGAAGTGGCTGATAAAGCTAACCCGGATATGTCTGCGATGGTTGAAGGCATTGAGCTGACGCTGAAGTCGATGCTGGATGTTGTGCGTAAGTTTGGCGTTGAAGTGATCGCCGAAACTAACGTCCCGCTGGACCCGAATGTGCATCAGGCCATCGCAATGGTGGAATCTGATGACGTTGCGCCAGGTAACGTACTGGGCATTATGCAGAAAGGTTATACGCTGAACGGTCGTACGATTCGTGCGGCGATGGTTACTGTAGCGAAAGCAAAAGCTTAATTTCTGCTTTCGTAATAAATCACGGCCCTGCATGCGAATGCAGGGCCGTTTTCGTTACTCCGCCACACTCTCGCGCAGCGGTTTCACAGGAAAAACTTTTACCTGCTTAATCATATTGTCCTGTACGTCGAGAATATCAATATCGTACTCGCCAATACGCACGCGGGTGCCTGCGACAGGGATCTCTTCCAGTGCCTCAAGAATGACGCCATTAACCGTGCGGGCATCATCTTCCGGTAGATGCCAGTTAAAGGCTTTGTTGATTTCCCGCACGTTGGCAGTGCCATCAATAATCACCGAACCGTCGTTTTGCGGAGTGACTTCTTCGGCAAGTGTTGGCGACATCGACGTGGTGAAATCACCAACTATCTCTTCCAGAATATCTTCAACCGTCACCAGCCCCTGAATGTCTCCATATTCGTTGACGACCAGGCCGACTTTCTTTTTGTTGCGCTGAAACTTCACCAACTGCGTGCTGAGGGGCGTACCTTCCGGGACAAAATAGATCTCGTCCGCGGCGCGCAGCATGGTTTCTTTGGTGAACTCTTTTTTCTCCGACATCAACCGCCAGGCTTCACGTACTCGCAGCATACTGATGGCGTCGTCCAGCGAATCACGGTAGAGCACGATGCGCCCGTGAGGTGAGTGGGATAGTTGGCGCAGAATCGATTTCCAGTCATCGTTGATATCAATACCGATAATTTCACTGCGCGGCACCATGATGTCATCAACGGTCATCTTTTCCAGATCGAGCACAGACAGCAGCATATCCTGATTGCGACGGGAAATTTGTGAGCGCGACTCATGCACGATAGTGCGCAACTCTTCTTTGCTCAAAGAGCCGCTAACCACGATATCGGTTTTGATACCCATCATGCGCATCAGCATACGGGTGATAGCATTCAGCAACCAGACCAGCGGCATCATCAAAATTTGCAGCGGAGCCAGCAGAAAACTACTCGGATAAGCGACTTTTTCCGGGTACAGCGCGGCAATGGTTTTCGGCAATACCTCAGCAAAAACCAGTACGACAAAAGTCAGCACACCAGTCGCAATTGCCACGCCCGCATCGCCGTACAAACGCATCCCAACAATAGTGCCGAGCGCGGAGGCAAGAATATTGACCAGGTTATTGCCGATTAATACCAGGCTTATCAGGCGGTCTGGCTTACGCAGCAATTTTTCGACGCGCTTGGCCGAGCGATTACCCTGTTTCGCCATATGTCGCAGACGATAGCGGTTGAGGGTCATCATTCCGGTTTCGGACCCGGAAAAATAGGCTGAAATGACCACCATGATGATCAGAATAATGATCAACGTAGTAGTAGAAATGTGTTCCAGGGGAAACTCCTTTTCTGGGTTTAGCTGATTAACTGCTGGACAATTCGGCTGCCGAAGTAGGCCAGTGTCAGAATGACTGCACCCGCAACGTTAAACCAGACGACGCGACGTCCACGCCATCCTTCATGATAATGTCCCCACAGCAGCACAATATAGACAAACCACGCCACGATAGAGAGCACGGCCTTGTCGATATTTTCCATGCTAAATAAGTTGTGCATGTAGAACAGGCCAGTGCAAAGCGTGAGCGTTAGCAGCACCACGCCAATCTGCGTGATGTGGAACATTTTACGCTCGATACTCATTAATGGCGGCATTTCCTGGTTAAACGCCAGCTTCTTGTTCTTCAGTTGGTAATCAATCCACGCCAGTTGCAGCGCGTACAGGGCGGCGATAATCAGCGTGGCATAGGAAAAGAGCGATAAGCCAATGTGCACCAGCATCCCAGGCGTTGCTTCCAGATGAGTGATGTATTCATTGGGCATGAAGGTCGCCAGCGCCAGGTTGATAAGCGCAAAGGCATAGACAATGGGTAGCAGCAACCAGCCACGATTGCGAGAAGCCACAATGGTCATTACCGTACAGATCATCAAACTGACCAATGAACCAACGTTCAGCAGGCTGAGGTTTTGTCCGCTATCACCGTCGGGCAGGATGCGGGCTTCCAGAGCGATTGCGTGGCAGACCAGCGCAATGACCGCAGAAATAATAGCCATGCGCCGCCAGCCGCCGTTTTTTTGCAGCAGACCGGGAACAATCAGCGCAAGACTGACGGAGTAGGCGACAAGCGCGAGCAGAGCAAAAACGGGCATAGTGATGTCGACAGTTTGAGCAATAAGAAAGAGAAGCAGTATAGCGTCAGGTGAACGCTGCTCCAACCGTTGCATAACAACAAAGACGCCTTCATGTTATACTGCGGCAAAATACTGATGATGTGTCGCGATTGCGGCCAACCGTTTCCACCCCAGGCGAGAGACAATGTTTGATAATTTAACCGATCGTTTGTCGCGCACGCTGCGCAATATCAGTGGCCGTGGACGCCTCACTGAAGACAACGTAAAAGATACGCTGCGCGAAGTGCGCATGGCGCTGCTGGAGGCGGACGTCGCTCTGCCGGTAGTGCGTGAGTTTATCAATCGCGTAAAAGAGAAAGCGGTTGGTCATGAAGTTAATAAGAGCCTGACGCCGGGGCAGGAGTTCGTCAAAATCGTCCGTAACGAACTGGTTGCGGCGATGGGCGAAGAGAACCAGACCCTGAACCTGGCTGCGCAACCGCCTGCGGTCGTGCTGATGGCAGGCCTGCAAGGTGCCGGTAAAACAACCAGCGTTGGTAAACTCGGTAAGTTCCTGCGCGAGAAGCACAAGAAGAAAGTGCTGGTGGTTTCTGCCGACGTCTATCGCCCGGCGGCAATCAAACAGCTTGAGACGCTGGCTGAGCAGGTGGGCGTTGATTTCTTCCCTTCTGATGTTGGTCAGAAGCCGGTTGATATTGTTAACGCGGCGTTGAAAGAAGCCAAACTGAAATTCTACGACGTGCTGCTGGTGGATACCGCTGGTCGTCTGCACGTTGACGAAGCGATGATGGACGAGATCAAACAAGTCCATGCGTCGATTAACCCGGTTGAAACCCTGTTTGTGGTTGACGCCATGACCGGTCAGGATGCGGCCAATACGGCAAAAGCATTTAATGAAGCGTTACCGCTTACCGGCGTAGTGTTGACCAAAGTGGACGGCGATGCCCGCGGCGGTGCGGCGCTCTCTATTCGTCACATCACTGGCAAACCGATCAAGTTCCTCGGTGTTGGCGAGAAAACTGAGGCGCTGGAGCCGTTCCATCCGGACCGCATCGCGTCGCGTATTCTCGGTATGGGCGACGTACTGTCACTGATCGAAGATATCGAAAGCAAAGTTGACCGCGCGCAGGCAGAGAAATTAGCCAGCAAGCTGAAAAAAGGCGACGGCTTCGATCTCAACGACTTCCTTGAGCAACTGCGCCAGATGAAAAATATGGGCGGCATGGCCAGCCTGATGGGCAAACTGCCGGGCATGGGGCAGATCCCGGATAACGTCAAGTCGCAGATGGACGATAAAGTGCTGGTGCGTATGGAAGCCATCATCAACTCAATGACGATGAAAGAGCGCGCTAAGCCAGAAATCATAAAAGGTTCGCGTAAGCGTCGTATTGCTGCCGGTTGCGGTATGCAGGTGCAGGACGTTAACCGTCTTCTGAAACAGTTCGACGACATGCAGCGCATGATGAAGAAAATGAAGAAGGGCGGAATGGCGAAGATGATGAGAAGCATGAAGGGGATGATGCCGCCGGGATTTCCTGGTCGCTAATCGGCCTGGCTTGTTTGTCATTTTAGCACCGGGGTGTGCTCGTCATCCTCACGTACTGCGTGTACGCTCCGGTGACTGCGCGCACTCCGGCACCAAACTGGCTGCACCGCCGACGGCCTTTTACAGCAGAGTTAGCAACTGTTGATTGCAATTTCCGCAAAAATGAGTAAAATTTTCGGGCTTTTAATATGACACCGGACTCCGTTCCTCGATGGGGTCCGGTTGTTTTATTCACACAAGAGGATGTTATGGTAACTATTCGTTTAGCACGTCACGGCGCTAAAAAGCGTCCGTTCTACCAGGTTGTTGTCGCTGACAGCCGTAATGCACGCAACGGTCGCTTCATCGAGCGCGTTGGTTTCTTCAACCCAATCGCTAGCGAAAAAGAAGAAGGCACTCGCCTGGATCTGGATCGCATCGCTCACTGGGTTGGCCAGGGCGCAACTATTTCTGATCGCGTTGCTGCGCTGATCAAAGAAGTAAACAAAGCAGCTTAATCTGTCACGGTGGTCATGATGAGCAAACAACTCACCGCGCAAGCACCTGTTGATCCCATCGTTTTGGGAAAAATGGGTTCGTCTTACGGTATTCGTGGGTGGCTCAGAGTGTTTTCTTCCACCGAAGACGCCGAAAGCATTTTTGACTATCAGCCCTGGTTTATCCAGAAGGCGGGTCAGTGGCAGCAAGTCCAGCTGGAAAGCTGGAAGCACCACAATCAGGACATGATCATCAAGCTGAAAGGCGTTGACGATCGTGATGCGGCGAACCTGCTGACGAATTGTGAAATTGTCGTGGATTCATCGCAGCTGCCTCAGCTTGAAGAGGGTGACTACTACTGGAAAGACCTGATGGGCTGCCAGGTAGTAACCACTGAAGGCTACGATCTCGGTAAAGTCGTCGATATGATGGAAACCGGATCTAATGACGTTCTCGTCATTAAGGCAAACCTGAAAGATGCGTTTGGTATCAAGGAACGTCTCGTACCGTTCCTCGATGGGCAGGTTATCAAGAAAGTCGATCTCACTACTCGTTCAATTGAAGTAGATTGGGATCCTGGTTTTTAAACCACCGGATAAACGGTAAAAGACGGCGCTATGTGGATTGGCATAATTAGCCTGTTTCCTGAAATGTTCCGCGCAATTACCGATTACGGGGTAACTGGCCGGGCAGTTAAAAATGGCCTGCTGAGCATCCAGAGCTGGAGTCCTCGCGACTTCACGCATGACCGGCACCGTACCGTGGACGATCGTCCTTACGGCGGCGGACCGGGGATGTTAATGATGGTGCAACCTTTGCGGGACGCCATTCATGCAGCAAAAGCCGCGGCGGGTGAAGGCGCAAAGGTGATTTATCTGTCACCACAGGGACGCAAGCTTGATCAAGCGGGCGTCAGCGAACTGGCAACGAATCAAAAATTGATTCTGGTGTGCGGTCGCTACGAAGGTATAGATGAGCGCGTGATCCAAACCGAAATTGACGAAGAATGGTCAATCGGCGATTACGTTCTCAGTGGTGGTGAGTTACCAGCAATGACGCTGATTGACTCCGTTTCCCGGTTTATTCCGGGAGTACTGGGACATGAAGCCTCGGCAACGGAAGATTCCTTTGCTGAAGGATTGCTGGATTGCCCGCACTATACGCGGCCTGAGGTGTTAGAAGGGATGGAAGTTCCGTCAGTGTTACTGTCGGGCAACCATGCCGAGATACGTCGCTGGCGTTTGAAACAGTCGCTGGGCCGTACCTGGCTTAGAAGACCTGAACTTCTGGAAAACCTGGCTCTGACTGAAGAGCAAGCAAGGTTGCTGGCGGAGTTCAAAACTGAACACGCACAACAGCAACATAAACATGATGGGATGGCGTAAGCCCCCGAGATATCAGTTTACCCAGGATAAGAGATTAAATTATGAGCAACATTATTAAGCAACTTGAACAAGAGCAGATGAAGCAGGACGTACCTTCCTTCCGTCCGGGTGATACCGTGGAAGTGAAAGTATGGGTTGTTGAAGGTTCCAAAAAACGTCTGCAGGCATTCGAGGGCGTGGTTATCGCTATTCGTAACCGCGGTCTGCACTCTGCATTCACTGTTCGTAAAATTTCCAACGGCGAAGGCGTTGAGCGTGTCTTCCAGACTCACTCTCCGGTAGTTGACAGCATTTCTGTCAAACGTCGTGGTGCTGTTCGTAAAGCTAAACTGTACTACCTGCGTGAGCGTACTGGTAAGGCTGCTCGTATCAAAGAGCGTCTTAACTAAGGTTTCGCTTAAGCGACATCCTGTTAAGAAGGGCTGGCCAATTGGCTGGCCCTTTTTTTATCTGTTTGCTCGTGTTTTAAGGGGTAGTAATCACCACTGCGACGCGGCGGTTCTCGGCGCGGCCCTGGGCGGTCTTGTTACTGGCTATGGGATATTTTTTTCCTAAACCCTGTGTGGTGAGATTGCTGCGCGGAATTTGTCCACCCATAGCCCATGCATCGGCCACGACATTCGCCCGTTTCAATGATAAGGCTTCGTTGTAACTGTCTTCACCATAGTTGTCGGTGTGTCCATCCATACGGGCATGCGTTAGCCCTGTCGAGGCCAATTTGGCTGCCATGGTTTGGATCTGTTGCTGGCTTTCCGGGAGCAATTTGTAGTCATTTTTTGCGAACAGAATGGCATCTGATAAGCCCAGCGACCAGTCGCCGGCGGATTCAGTAAATCCATAAGATTGCATAGCGGCGACTTGCTCAGGAGAAAACTTTCCCTGAGGGGACTGGCAGCCAGTCAGTATTAGCGAGGTGAAAATCAGGGGTACTACCAGGTGCTTTATCATATCGATATATCCTTGTTATCTCACCAGCTTTTCGGCACGCTGGTGTTTGGCCTGATACATATTGTGATCGGCCAGCTCTTGTAATTTTTCCGCAGAGGCATGCTCAATGGTCATCGCGTAACCAATGCTTAATGTCATGGTGGTCTGATGACCATTATGAAGATCAAACGGGCGATTAAAGATTTGTGTCAGTGCTGAGCAAATCCGCTGTACTTCGGATTCCGACTGTACACCAAAGAGGACCATCGCAAATTCATCGCCGCCTATGCGGTATGCTTTATGTTGCAGTCCGCCAAATTCAGCTAACCGTTTTGCCACCTCAATCAGGACACGATCGCCCGTCGCATGACCCCAGGTATCATTGATATATTTGAAATTATCGCCATCAAGAAATAGTAACGCCGACGTTTTTCGGGCATCGGAATTGTTCATCAACGTGTTGATGCCGCTACGAAACGCTGCGCGGTTAGCCAGCCCGGTTAATGGGTCATGTAGTGCGGTACGTAGAAGCTGCGCATTTTTGGCCTGTAAACGAAGCTGCCACTCTTCCATTTCATCCAGCAGACTGTTGAAGTCGAGTGCGAAGCGGTGAAACTCAGCGATACGTTCTTCCGAAACTCTTCGGGAAAAATTGCGGTTGGAACGTACGTCATGCACGACATCGGTGATATTTTTCAATGCTTCCACCAGACCATTGTGCAAATGGCGGGTGAGGGTAATTGCGATGCCTGATGCCAGCAGAATACAACCGGTTAGTACGGCGAGCGAAAACCAGATAAAATGGCTGATTGAACTGTCGCGAGCGGTTAAGCGTACTTCGCCAATGGTTTCACCATTGTGACGAATCGGCTGAATGATGGGGGCAGGGAAGAGCCAGTGGCTTATGAAATTACTGAAAGTATCGCCTGGATCCTTACGGGTGTAATGTCAGGATGCCAGAATATTTTGCTGCTTATCACGCACTTCTGCAGTTGAAAATTGCCCTTGCTGCCCCAGCGCCGCCAGTGTTTCAGTTGCTGCAGGGCATCGGCAAAAACGACCGCTGCTTCCAGACTGTAAGTCATTGTTGCTGCTGTCAGTGCCAGGTTTTTTTGCGCGTACTGTTTCAGGGTCAGCACCGAGGTCACTGAAAGCAGCAACCAGATCAGCATCATAGTGATAAATATGCTGGTCATACTGATGTTGCGTAATGCTCTTTTAAACGTGGGGCGCTTATTAAGAGAATTATCGTTATCCATCATTTTTCTTCCGTGCGAGCATTAAGACATCCGGGTTGACCTTTACACCGCTACGCGATAAGGCATCCAGGTTTACGGCAAATCTGACGTCATTATTGTGGATGATCAGACAAAAGGCGCTACCAATAATGCAATCGGTATTTTGTTCGGCAATTAATAATAACGCCTTTGACGGATATTGTTCGGTTAATTCCATCTGGAATGTCGGTGACTCGTTGCCAAAATAAAAACCATTGCAGCCTGAAATCATCGCCTCTTGTTGAGTGTGAATGATGACAGGCAGATAAGGCAAAGATGTCGCGGCATTCTCTTGTAGGGCGGTACTAAAACGTGAAGATGAAAAGATACATAACTTTGGTGGCCCTGATAGCGCAGGCCAGCGGGTGTAACTGACAATACCGGAAACCATCATACGCACGTTTTTCGCAACGTCAGAAGGTTCCTGAGCGAGTATTGGTGCTCCCGTCAGCAGGAGAATCAGCAGTAAGAACAGTCGGTGAGAAAAACGCATTCAGGGATCCTCACCATCTTCGCTCGAAATGCATCGATATTTTTTCAGAATGCTCATTAAAATATCATTTTTTCATGCAGTCGTCATCAATGTGAGAAATAAAACATAATGAGTAAAATCTCATGCTTAATTTATTTGGGGGGTAATTAATTTAATCGTATTGTGCTGGCATTTTCATCAGCCCCTTTTCGCCATACTTCATGCAGTTGGCTGGCATTTTCAACATTATTGCAGCTGGCAGGAAAGCTTTTACCAGAAAGTCCTCGGGCATAAGTAAAATCGGTCTGGCAAGTTTTCTTTTGTCCTTCGGCATATCCTTTAAGGTATAGACCGCGATCCGCCTGTGAATCGCTAAATGCATCGTCATCTTTTATGGCGCTGCCCGATATCGCATCTTCCATACCGACATCATACCAGTCGGTGCTGGTCAAGGTTGGCGCGTGAGTATAAGGATCAATCTGACATCCGCTAACCAGTAAAGCCAACAAGGGGGCGATAAACTTTTTCATCATTTCTTTCTCCTTTTTCAAAGCATAGCGGATTGTTTTTAAAGGAGGTGTAAATTTATTTGTACAAAATAAGCATCAAAAGCGCGAGTAAATTGTTCCTGTAAAGAAAAATGTACGAAATATGGATTGAAAACTTTACTTTATGTGTTATCGTTACGTCATCCTCGCTGAGGATCAACTATCGCAAACGAGCATAAACAGGATCGCCATCATGCAAAAAGACGCGCTGAATAACGTACATATTACCGACGAACAGGTTTTAATGACTCCGGAACAACTGAAGGCCGCTTTTCCATTAAGCCTGCAACAAGAAGCCCAGATTGCTGACTCGCGTAAAACCATTTCAGATATTATCGCCGGGCGCGATCCTCGTCTGTTGGTAGTATGTGGTCCTTGTTCCATTCATGATCCGGAAACTGCTCTGGAATATGCTCGTCGATTTAAAGCCCTTGCCGCAGAGGTCAGCGATAGCCTCTATCTGGTAATGCGCGTCTATTTTGAAAAACCCCGTACCACTGTCGGCTGGAAAGGGTTAATTAACGATCCCCATATGGATGGCTCTTTTGATGTAGAAGCCGGGCTGCAGATCGCGCGTAAATTGCTGCTTGAGCTGGTGAATATGGGACTGCCACTGGCGACGGAAGCGTTAGATCCAAATAGCCCGCAATACCTGGGCGATCTGTTTAGCTGGTCAGCAATTGGTGCTCGTACAACGGAATCGCAAACTCACCGTGAAATGGCCTCCGGGCTTTCCATGCCGGTTGGTTTTAAAAACGGCACCGACGGCAGCCTTGCAACGGCAATTAACGCTATGCGTGCCGCCGCCCAGCCGCACCGTTTTGTTGGCATTAACCAGGCAGGGCAGGTTGCGTTGCTACAAACTCAGGGGAATCCGGACGGGCATGTGATCCTGCGCGGTGGTAAAGCGCCGAACTATAGCCCTGCGGATGTTGCGCAATGTGAAAAAGAGATGGAACAGGCGGGACTGCGCCCGTCTCTGATGGTAGATTGCAGCCACGGTAATTCCAATAAAGATTATCGCCGTCAGCCTGCGGTGGCAGAGTCCGTGGTTGCTCAGATCAAAGATGGTAATCGCTCCATTATTGGTCTGATGATTGAAAGTAATATCCACGAAGGTAATCAGTCTTCCGAACAGCCGCGTAGCGAAATGAAATACGGCGTGTCTGTAACCGATGCCTGCATTAGCTGGGAAATGACCGATGCCTTACTGCGTGAGATCCATCATGATCTCAACGGGCAGCTGACGGCGCGCGTGGCTTAAGAGGTTTATTATGGTTGCTGAGTTGACCGCATTACGCGATCAAATTGATGAAGTCGATAAAGCGCTGCTGAATTTATTAGCGAAGCGTCTGGAACTGGTTGCTGAAGTGGGCGAGGTGAAAAGCCGCTTTGGACTGCCTATTTATGTTCCGGAGCGCGAGGCATCTATGCTGGCCTCGCGTCGTGCAGAGGCGGAAGCTCTGGGTGTACCGCCAGATCTGATTGAGGATGTTTTGCGTCGGGTGATGCGTGAATCTTACTCCAGTGAAAACGACAAAGGATTTAAAACACTTTGTCCTGCGTTACGCCCGGTAGTTATCGTTGGTGGTGGCGGTCAGATGGGACGTCTGTTCGAGAAGATGCTGACACTCTCGGGTTATCAGGTGCGGATTCTGGAGCAACATGACTGGGATCGAGCGGCTGATATTGTTGCCGATGCCGGAATGGTGATTGTTAGTGTGCCCATCCACGTTACTGAACAAGTTATTGGCAAATTACCGCCTTTACCGAAAGATTGTATTCTGGTCGATCTGGCATCGGTGAAAAATGGACCATTACAGGCCATGCTGGCGGCGCATGATGGTCCGGTGCTGGGGTTACACCCGATGTTCGGCCCGGACAGCGGTAGCCTGGCAAAGCAAGTTGTGGTCTGGTGTGATGGACGTAAGCCGGAAGCATACCAATGGTTTCTGGAGCAAATTCAGGTCTGGGGCGCTCGGCTGCATCGTATTAGCGCTGTCGAGCACGATCAGAATATGGCGTTTATTCAGGCTCTGCGCCACTTTGCTACTTTTGCTTATGGGCTGCACCTGGCAGAAGAAAATGTTCAGCTTGAGCAACTTCTGGCGCTCTCTTCGCCGATTTACCGCCTTGAACTGGCGATGGTTGGGCGACTGTTTGCTCAGGATCCGCAGCTTTATGCCGACATTATTATGTCGTCAGAGCGTAATCTGGCGTTAATCAAACGTTACTATAAGCGTTTCGGCGAGGCGATTGAGTTGCTGGAGCAGGGCGATAAGCAGGCGTTTATTGACAGTTTCCGCAAGGTGGAGCACTGGTTCGGCGATTACGCACAGCGTTTTCAGAGTGAAAGCCGCGTGTTATTGCGTCAGGCGAATGACAACCGCCACTAATAATCCAGTGCCGGGTGATTCACATCATCCGGCACCTTTTCATCAGGTTGGATCAACAGGCACTACGTTCTCACTTGGGTAACAGCCCAATACCTTCATCGAACGGGTGATGTCCCCTAACTCTTTCAATGCTTTTTGCATTTCCGCTGATTCCAGATTGGCCTGAATATCCAGATAAAACATCTCTTCCCATGGATTACCGTGAATCGGGCGTGACTCCAGACGGGTCATAATCAGATTGTGGTTGCGCAGTACCAGCAACGCTTCAACCAGCGCACCAGCTTGTTGCCCGGTCGCCATTAACAACGTCGTTTTCGCTGGAACCTGGTCAGACACGTTAATGGCTTTACGTGCCAACACCACAAATCGGGTGAAGTTTTGTCGCTGATTCGCTTCAATACGCTCCAGTACCTGCAAACCGTACAAAGTGCCGCCAGCTTCGCTTCCCAACGCAGCAACATGCGGTGATTTTGCCTGTGCAACCTTTTCCATTGCCGCAGACGTACTTTCGGTATATTCAATCTTCCAGTGCGGATAACGATTAAGGAATTTGCTGCATTGCTGGAATGGCTGCGGATGGCTGTAGACCGTATTAATGGTGGACAAATCAGTAGTGCCGGAGACCAACAAACAATGGTCGATAGTTAACGTCATCTCGCCAACAATCGACAAACTGGTATGTTGCAACAGATCGTAAACGTCGTTTATGGCACCGGAGCTGGTATTTTCAATCGGTACGACGGCATAGTCGGCCTGGCCGGTTTCCACCTGATTAAAAATATCGGCAAATTTGGCGCAGCCACTTTCAATGAATTGCTCAAAGTGACGGGCAGCGTACTGACGAGCGGCAAGATGGGAATAGGAGCCTTTGGGGCCGAGAAAAGCGATGCGGGCAGAGTGTGGATTAATTTTATTGAGATGTTGCTGGAGCAAAGCCTGCTGAGTTAATACGGAATCTTCAATGATGAGCTGGAACAGGCGAGTAATGTAATGGGCGTCCAGATGGTGCGCTTTACCGAGCGTAATTAATCTTTCCAGCAAATCGCGTTCACGATCAATATCACGTACCGGGCGATGCGAGAGCAGTTTGGCTTTTCCCACCTCAACGGCCAGTTCGCGCCGCTCTGCCAGTAATGCTAATAATTTTTCATCCAGCGCGCTGATTTTCTCACGCAGCGCCAGTAACGGGTTTTCCGATGTCATAGTGTTGCCTTTTTTGTTATCAATAAAAAAGGCCCCCCGATTTGGGAGGCCTTATTGTTCGTCTTCGCATTCTGTTTCACACGACGAAACGCCTCCCATTCAGGGGAAGGTAAAAAAGAATGCGAAGAAAAACGGTGTGTGTTTCATGTTTGTTTCCTTAAGTGACTTCAGTACAGTACCCGTACTGTTTTCACGCTGTCAACAAAAAACGCGCCCGAAGGCGCGTTGGCGATACACTCAATATAAAGGACTACTCTTCTTCAACTTCTTCGACGAAGTTGGCGTCTTTCACCGATGTTGCGGTACGACGTGCTTCGCCTTTGTGCTGCAGTTTATTGAGCTGCCGTTCCAGCTTGTTGATCAATTCGTTAATTGCGGTGTACATATCTTCATGTTTACCACTGGCAACCAGAACGCCGTTAGGTGTATTGATTGTGGCGTCAGCAACAAACCCTTGTGGCTCTTTGGACAGAATGATATGTGGATTAATCAGATGTGTTTGCCATTTTTCCAGTTTGGCGAGACGGTCTGCGACATGTTGGCGGATGGCCGGAGTAATTTCCATTTGTTTGCTGGTAATGTTCATTGTCATAAATTTTACCTCTTGTCTTCCCGTCTTGGTGAATTCAGCATACCGTTCCTGATGTCAAAATGTGTGATGGAAATCTCATAATTTTGTCACTTTTTGTCAACGAATCTTTTTTGTGAGAAATCGCAGGAAGAGGTGTTTTTTTACTTGAGGAATATCTCAAAGCGAGCCATATTTGATGAGATCGATAGTGACTAAATCGCTTCAGTTTCACAACTAACAGAATAAAAAAACGGCAGCTCAAGGGCTGCCGTTTTGTGTTTCAGGTTTTTGTTATGTATTGCTGCTGTTTGCAGCGATGATTTTCGCTACTTTTTCAGCTTGCGCATTCATCTGCATCTGACGGTATGCATTTTCCATCAGCGGCAGCGCATCACGCGTAGCCTGGGTATCCGGGTAGTCGCGCAACATGCCTTCTACGCGGTTAACGACGGCAACCCATGCACCACGTTCTGTATAGTACTCGGCAACGGAGTATTCATATTTCGCCAGACGATCTTTCAGGAATACCAGACGTTTGGTGGCATCGGTGGTGTACTGACTGTTCGGATAGCCGCGCACCAGTTTGGAAAAGTCACTAAACGCAGCTCGTGCATGTTGAGGATCGCGATCGCTACGGTCAACGCCAAAGAACCCTTGCAGTGCACTGTCATCGAGCGCCATATTGGTCAGGCCACGCATGTACATGACATAATCGATATTCGGATGGGTCGGGTTAAGGCGAATAAAACGATCGATGGCAGCCTGTGCTAACGGCAAATCGGCGTTTTTATAGTAGGCGTAGATGAGATCCAGCTGCACCTGCTGCGAATACGGACCAAACGGATAGCGATTATCTAACGCTTCCAGTTGCGTTATTGCCTGTCTCCAGTTACCGTCCTGCAGCTTTTGTTGTGCAGTCGCGTAAATTTCATTTGGCGGATTATCAGGTACTTCTTCCTTTGACCCCGAGCAACCCGCCAAAAACAGGCTTAGTGTGGCGGCTGCCACCAGATATTTCATGCGCGTCATGACGTTTTGACTTTCCTCAAAATGTAATACGGGAGATTCTCTGTTCCTGCTCCCGGTTAAGACCAGCTACAATAGCACACTATATTAAACGGCAAAGCCGTAAAACCCCAACGATAAACGAAGAAGCAGTATATATGGCACAACGAGTACAGCTCACTGCAACGGTGTCCGAAAACCAACTCGGTCAACGCTTAGATCAGGCTTTGGCCGAAATGTTCCCGGATTATTCACGTTCGCGAATAAAAGAATGGATCCTCGACCAGCGCGTGCTGGTTAACGGCAAAGTTTGTGATAAGCCGAAAGAAAAAGTATTGGGTGGCGAGCAGGTTGCCATCAACGCTGAGATTGAAGAAGAAGCGCGTTTTGAACCGCAGGATATCCCGCTGGATATCGTCTATGAAGATGAAGATATCATCGTCATTAATAAACCACGCGACCTGGTGGTACATCCTGGCGCGGGTAACCCGGATGGCACGGTACTGAATGCGTTGCTTCATTATTATCCGCCCATTGCCGATGTACCGCGTGCGGGCATCGTCCATCGTCTGGATAAAGACACCACCGGCCTGATGGTTGTGGCAAAAACCGTTCCGGCTCAGACGCGTTTAGTCGAATCTTTGCAACGGCGTGAAATTACTCGTGAGTATGAAGCGGTGGCAATTGGTCATATGACCGCTGGCGGTACAGTAGATGAACCAATCAGCCGCCACCCGACCAAACGTACTCACATGGCGGTACATCCCATGGGCAAACCGGCGGTCACTCACTATCGCATCATGGAACACTTCCGTGTGCACACGCGTCTGCGGTTGCGTCTGGAAACCGGACGTACGCACCAGATCCGCGTGCATATGGCCCATATCACTCATCCGCTGGTGGGCGATCCGGTTTATGGTGGCCGTCCGCGTCCGCCAAAAGGTGCTTCGGAAGCGTTTATCTCCACGCTGCGTAAGTTTGACCGCCAGGCGCTACATGCAACCATGCTGCGTCTTTATCACCCGATCTCCGGCATCGAAATGGAATGGCATGCGCCTATTCCACAAGATATGGTGGAGCTGATTGAGGTGATGCGCGCCGATTTCGAAGAGCATAAGGATGAAGTGGACTGGTTATGAGTAAGCTGATTGTCCCGCAGTGGCCGCTGCCAAAAGGTGTTGCGGCCTGTAGCTCCACTCGTATCGGCGGCGTGAGCTTGCCCCCGTATGACTCGCTCAACCTCGGTGCTCATTGTGGCGATAACCCGGATCACGTTGAGGAGAATCGCAAGCGACTTTTTGCTGCGGGCAGTTTGCCTTCAAAACCGGTCTGGCTTGAGCAGGTACACGGCAAAGATGTGCTTAAGCTTACTGGCGAACCTTATGCCTCAAAACGAGCAGATGCCTCTTATAGCAACACGCCGGGCACGGTTTGCGCAGTGATGACTGCCGACTGCCTCCCCGTGCTGTTTTGCAATCGAGCGGGAACGGAAGTCGCCGCCGCTCATGCTGGCTGGCGTGGACTGTGCTCAGGCGTGCTGGAAGAGACGGTTTCCTGTTTTGCTGATAATCCGGAAAATATTCTCGCCTGGTTAGGGCCGGCAATTGGTCCACGCGCGTTTGAAGTGGGGGCGGAGGTTCGCGAGGCGTTTATGGCAGTAGACGCCAAAGCGAGTACAGCTTTCATTCAGCATGGTGATAAGTATCTGGCGGATATTTATCTCCTTGCCCGGCAGCGTCTGGCGAACGTCGGTGTCGAACAAATTTTCGGCGGTGACCGTTGTACATATACGGAAAATGAGACTTTCTTCTCTTATCGTCGCGACAAGACCACCGGTCGTATGGCAAGTTTCATTTGGCTGATATAACCTAAAGAATCAAGACGATCCGGTACGCGTGATTTTCTTTTCACATTAATCTGGTCAATAACCTTGAATAATTGAGGGATGACCTCATTTAATCTCCAGTAGCAACTTTGATCCGTTATGGGAGGAGTTATGCGTCTGGATCGTCTTACTAATAAATTCCAGCTTGCTCTTGCCGATGCCCAATCACTTGCACTCGGGCACGACAACCAATTCATCGAACCACTTCATTTAATGAGCGCCCTGCTGAATCAGGAAGGGGGTTCGGTTAGTCCTTTATTAACATCCGCTGGCATTAATGCTGGCCAGTTGCGCACAGATATCAATCAGGCATTAAATCGTTTACCGCAGGTTGAAGGTACTGGTGGTGATGTCCAGCCATCACAGGATCTGGTGCGCGTTCTTAATCTTTGCGACAAGCTGGCGCAAAAACGTGGTGATAACTTTATCTCGTCAGAACTGTTCGTTCTGGCGGCACTTGAGTCTCGCGGCACGCTGGCCGACATCCTGAAAGCAGCAGGGGCGACCACCGCCAACATTACTCAAGCGATTGAACAAATGCGTGGAGGTGAAAGCGTGAACGATCAAGGTGCTGAAGACCAACGTCAGGCTTTGAAAAAATATACCATCGACCTTACCGAACGAGCCGAACAGGGTAAACTCGATCCGGTGATTGGTCGTGATGAAGAAATTCGCCGTACCATTCAGGTGCTGCAACGTCGTACTAAAAATAACCCGGTACTGATTGGTGAACCAGGCGTCGGTAAAACTGCCATCGTTGAAGGTCTGGCGCAGCGTATCATCAACGGCGAAGTGCCGGAAGGGTTGAAAGGCCGCCGCGTACTGGCGCTGGATATGGGCGCGCTGGTGGCTGGGGCGAAATATCGCGGTGAGTTTGAAGAACGTTTAAAAGGCGTACTTAACGATCTTGCTAAACAGGAAGGCAACGTCATCCTGTTTATCGACGAATTACATACCATGGTCGGCGCGGGTAAAGCAGATGGCGCAATGGACGCCGGAAACATGCTGAAACCGGCGCTGGCGCGTGGTGAATTGCACTGCGTAGGTGCCACGACGCTTGACGAATATCGCCAGTACATCGAAAAAGATGCTGCGCTGGAACGTCGTTTCCAGAAAGTGTTTGTTGCCGAGCCTTCTGTTGAAGATACCATTGCGATTCTGCGTGGCCTGAAAGAACGTTACGAGCTGCACCACCATGTGCAAATTACTGACCCGGCAATTGTTGCAGCGGCGACGTTGTCACATCGCTACATTGCTGACCGTCAGCTGCCGGATAAAGCCATCGACCTGATCGATGAAGCAGCATCCAGCATTCGTATGCAGATTGACTCAAAACCAGAAGAACTCGACCGACTCGATCGCCGTATCATCCAGCTCAAACTGGAACAACAGGCGTTAATGAAAGAGTCTGATGAAGCCAGTAAAAAACGTCTGGATATGCTCAACGAAGAACTGAGCGACAAAGAACGTCAGTACTCTGAGTTAGAAGAAGAGTGGAAAGCAGAGAAGGCATCGCTTTCTGGTACGCAGACCATTAAAGCGGAACTGGAACAGG
This sequence comes from Escherichia sp. WS1450, assembly GCF_046487395.1. NCBI lineage: Bacteria > Pseudomonadati > Pseudomonadota > Gammaproteobacteria > Enterobacterales > Enterobacteriaceae > Escherichia > Escherichia sp. WS1450. Next base: position 1,535 of record NZ_JBJQJO010000002.1, on the reverse strand, counting down.
CGAAAATCGCTATTGAACAGGCTCGCCGTGTGGGGGACCTGGCGCGGATGTCTGAACTGCAATACGGCAAAATCCCGGAACTGGAAAAGCAACTGGAAGCCGCAACGCAGCTCGAAGGCAAAACTATGCGTCTGTTGCGTAATAAAGTGACCGACGCCGAAATTGCTGAAGTGCTGGCGCGTTGGACGGGGATTCCGGTTTCTCGCATGATGGAAAGCGAGCGCGAAAAACTGCTGCGTATGGAGCAAGAGCTGCACCATCGCGTTATTGGTCAGAACGAAGCGGTTGATGCGGTATCTAACGCTATTCGTCGTAGCCGCGCAGGGCTTGCTGACCCGAATCGCCCGATTGGTTCATTCCTGTTCCTCGGCCCAACGGGTGTGGGGAAAACTGAGCTTTGTAAGGCGCTGGCGAACTTTATGTTTGATAGCGACGAGGCGATGGTCCGTATCGATATGTCCGAGTTTATGGAGAAACACTCGGTGTCTCGTCTGGTTGGTGCGCCTCCGGGATATGTCGGTTATGAAGAAGGTGGCTACCTGACCGAAGCTGTGCGTCGTCGTCCGTATTCCGTCATCCTGCTGGATGAAGTGGAAAAAGCGCATCCGGATGTCTTCAACATTCTGTTGCAGGTACTGGATGATGGGCGTCTGACTGACGGGCAAGGGAGAACGGTCGACTTCCGTAATACGGTTGTCATTATGACCTCTAACCTCGGTTCCGATTTGATTCAGGAACGCTTCGGTGAACTGGATTATGCGCACATGAAAGAGCTGGTGCTCGGTGTGGTAAGCCATAACTTCCGTCCGGAATTCATTAACCGTATCGATGAAGTGGTGGTCTTCCATCCGCTGGGTGAACAGCACATTGCGTCGATTGCGCAGATTCAGTTGAAACGTCTGTACAAACGTCTGGAAGAACGTGGTTATGAAATCCACATTTCTGACGAGGCGCTGAAACTGCTGAGCGAGAACGGTTACGATCCGGTCTATGGTGCACGTCCTCTGAAACGTGCTATCCAGCAGCAGATCGAAAACCCGCTGGCACAGCAAATACTGTCTGGTGAATTGGTTCCGGGTAAAGTTATTCGCCTGGAAGTTAATGAAGACCGGATTGTCGCCGTCCAGTAATGATAAAACGAGCCCTTCGGGGCTCGTTTTTGTCTATAAATTAGACGGAAAAGACTATATTTAAGATGTTTTGCCTGAAAAATGAGCGAACGATAAAGTTTTTATATTTTTCGCTTGTCAGGCCGGAATAACTCCCTATAATGCGCCACCACTGACACGGAACAACGGCAAACACGCCGCCGGGTCAGCGGGGTTCTCCTGAGAATCTCAACAGAGAAAAGCAAAAAATGCTTGACTCTGTAGCGGGAAAGCGTATTATGCACACCCCGCGCCGCTGAGAAAAAGCGAAGCGGCACTGCTCTTTAACAATTTATCAGACAATCTGTGTGGGCACTCGAAGATACGGATTCTTAACGTCGCAAGACGAAAAATGAATACCAAGTCTCAAGAGTGAACACGTAATTC